>CBFCZU010000152.1:0-10456 GCA_965602635.1 uncultured Planctomycetales bacterium
GCGTCGAAGCCCCTGCGGCGGATGTTGCACGCGCATAGTGCAACATCCGGGCTAAGCCCCCGCCCGGGGGAAGGAATGCTTGCCTGAGGGCGTTTTTCTGGTATATTTGAGTTGGCCGGCGGCGTTTGCGCCCGGCAGAGGAGACTGGAATCGTGCTGGATCGTCCTTTCAGCGTGTTGAACGCGAGCGTGCTGGTGCTCAACAAGCACTATGCCGCGGTGCGCGTCACGTCCGTCAGGCGGGCGTTCGGCATGCTCTATCGGCGCCTGGCCGAGGTCGTCAGCGTCGAGGAGAATCAGTACCTTTCCTACGACTTCGATTCCTGGCGTGAGGTGAGTCAGTTCCGCGCCAGGTACCAGCGCCACCGCCACGAATGGATCCGCTGCGTGCGGTTCGAGCTTGCGGTTCCGCGCATAGTCCGCCTGCTGTTCTACGACCGCCTGCCGCGTCAGAACGTCAAGTTCAACCGGCGGAACATCTACGCCCGCGACCGCAACCGCTGCCAGTATTGCGGCGATCGCTTCCCCACTTCCGAGCTGAGCCTCGACCACGTTGTCCCCAAGAGCCTCGGCGGGGCCACGACGTGGGGCAACGTGGTCTGCGCATGCGTGGCCTGCAACGTCCGCAAGGGAGGGCGGGTGCCGGACAGCGCCGGCATGCGGCTCATCACCGAGCCGATCAAGCCCAAGCGCTCCCCTGTCATGCGGCTGCGCCTCACCAGCGAGAGGTACGCCAGTTGGAGGCAGTTCCTCGACGCCGCCTACTGGGACGTCGAGCTGAAGGGCTGACGCGCGCCGCAGTGACTACTACGGAAAGGCCGAGCAGGCGTTCCGGGGCCAGCACAACGGCCAGCCCTTCACGCACATCGTGCGGCGGCGGACGCGGTGCCTGGACTGCGGGCAAACTCGGATTGACCGCACATACGAGAACCGGCCCAGGGAGTGAGGACCACCACGAAGCGGGGCAAGTCTCTCCAGCACTCCGGGGCTGGGGCATACTACTCCACCGCCCGGGGCGGAGGCTCTGGCGATGCCCCGCGCGATGGGCCTCCGATGTCGGGCTTTCCTTCCTCCGTGTTACGGTAGATGCGCGTCGTCGAGTAGGCGAAGTCGATGCTTGGGTGCTTGAGGAATGCCCGCAGGATGCTTTCGGATATGCGGTGCTTGATGGTCCGGCGCATCCGCACGGGGGTCAGGTACCGCAACGTCAGTTCCACGCCGTGATCGGCGATACTCGTATACACGATGGGCCCCAGCTGATCGTAATGGATGGCGTACCGCGTCTGCATCCGCTCGATCTGGCGCTTGACCTCATCCCCGATCTTCTCAGCCTCCGTTTCGGCCTTGTCGAGCATGAGCGTCTTGGCGAGTTCCCAGTTGCTCTCGAACGTGACAACCGTGGAGAACTCGTTCCACACGAACGGGAAGCCCTTGCTGTAGTTGTGAACGGCGTGACGCAGGACCATGCTGTTCGGGAGGATGGACATTCGCCCAGTGCTCTGGTCGGCCTTGACCCAGTTCCCGACCTCCAGCAGTGATGTCTGGAACACGCTGATGTCGATTACATCGCCCACACGGCCGTCTATCTCGATGCGGTCGCCGATATCGAAGGGCCTGCGGACCACGACGAGCAGCCAGCCCGCAATGCACAGCAGCGTCTCCTGCATCGACAGCGCCAGGCCCACACCGACGATGCCCAGGAACACTCCGAGATTCTGCACCTGCCTGGCCCAGATGAAGGTCGCGGCAATCAGGAAGACCAAGACGCCGATCCATACCGTCGTCAGGCGGATCTTGTGCCGGGCTTCAATCTGGACCGACCTGCTGATGAGCGCGCGTTGCGCCCCCCGTCCCAGGATGTAAGCGATCGCCCCCGCCGCGCACGTCCACAGGATGTTCTCGATCAGGGTCCGCGCGCCGGTCACCGGGGGCTCCTGGCCGGAGCCCAGCGCCCAGTTCGCCCAGATCTGGACGATCACCAGCAGTGCGAGCAGCACGATGCCAAGGTCCAGCAGCCGGGCCTTGCTTCTGGACGCGCCTGGCCCGGTCGAGCGCAGGCGAAGGAGTTTCCGTACGAACAGATAGACCGCAGCGGCTCCGAGGACCGTTACGGCAGACCACAGGATGGGGTAATAGCCCCCCGTCGATAGCCAGTCCCATAAGCGTTGCCACATGGCTACATCCATTTCTTCCGTTTGATGTAGAGGATCATCCCGACGGCAACGGCAACCATCAGGACCAGCGCGGCTGCGTAACCCCAGCGCCATTCGAGCTCCGGCATGGCCTTGAAGTTCATGCCGTAGATGCCCGCGATGAAGGTCAGTGGGATGAAGATGGTCGCGATGACCGTGAGCACCTTCATCACTTCGTTCATGCGGTTGCTCAGGCTGGAGAGGTAAGTGTCGAGCATCCCCGAGAGCATCTCTCGGAACGTTTCGGTGGTGTCGATGACCTGAATCGCATGATCGTAGAGGTCGCGGAGGTAGGGATTGAGTCCGTCACCGATCAAGGGCGATTCGGCTCGCTCCAGGCCAGCGACCATCTCCCGCACGGGCCAGATGTTCCTTCGGATGAAGAGGCCATCGCGCTTCAGTTGATAGATCGTCTGTAGGGTCTCGGGTCCGGGTCGGGATATGAGCTCATCCTCCAGCAACTCGACCTGTTCCCCTCGCCGCTCCAAGACGGCGAAGTACCCGTCCACGATGGCGTCCAGCAGGCTGTAGGCGAGGTAATCGCTTCCCATTCTACGGATGCGTCCCTTCCCGGACCGGATACGGCCGCGGACGGCTTCGAAGACATCGCCGGGCCGCTCCTGAAATGAAATCACGAAGTCCTTCCCGAGCACCAGGCTCACCTGCTCGATGGTCGCCTTTTCGTTGGCGGTGTCCCACTGCATCATCTTGACGATGATGAAGATGTAGTCGTCAAAGTCCTCCACTTTGGGCCGATGGTCGCTGTTGACGATGTCTTCCTGAACGAGGGGGTGCAGGCCGAACCGCTCCGCCAGCGCTCCGATGACCTGCGCGTCCTGCAGGCCGTCGATGTTGATCCAGGTGACGGAGGACCTGTCCCTGTCTGGAGAACACCCCTCGATGCTGTCAACGTGCTCTTCTCGGACGTTGCCGGCGTCGTAGTCGAATACTGTGATGCCAACCGGTGAACCGGCGTCCTTGCCGAGGTAGATGGGCGTGCCGGGCGGAAGTCCCTGCTTGCCCGAACGTGTCTGGATGAGCTTTCGTCTTCTCATTCCGTGTTCCTTTGCGGCGATTGCCCGTCTCCGACCGGCTGAAACGGAAGCCATCTCGGTTCAAGGCCAGCGAACGGCCTCGACACGGCATTCTACATGGACTCGCGACCCCATGTAGGGCATTTCTGCGGCGATGCCACATGGGGCAATACGGCAAGGCGATCCGGCGGCCACACCAGAAACAATTCGGATTCCGAATAGGTTCCCTCTGGTGTCCTTGATGGGGGACACCCAGGGCCGTCTAATAGTGTGAGAGCAGCCCGCGGGCTGCCCGCAAGGGCGGGCCGCGGGAACCGAATACAGCCCAGGGAACAGGCCTGGCCAGGCCTGAGCTCCCCACGGGACTGAAGCCCCACCTTTCCCGACATGTCGGGATGGAGGCGGGGCTTTTTCTTTGGGCGACTTGGAACGGACAGAGACCCGACGGATGTGGGGCGGAGTGGTCTGGAAAAATTCGGGTGAGAGACGCCCGCGCGAGCTACATGCCGTTGGCCTTGGGCGTGAAGTCCTCCTCGCCCAGGCCCACGTTGAGCTGCACGTTCTCGTAGAAGTACGAGCACGCCAGCCGGTCGTCCCAATCGGTGCTCTCCAGGCCGAGCAGGATCAGGTCATCGACGTCCAGGTACCAGATGGTGGTCTTGCCGGGGTAATCCTTCCTGGCCGGCAGGACGCGCTGGAGTTTCATCGCCTTCCGCCCGCCGACGTTGAAGTAGCCCAGGAAGCTGATCTCGCACTCGTTGCGGCTGTGGGCAAGCTCGTACACCCGCAGCAAGCTTTCCATCGAGCGGCGGAAGCCGAACATCGTCACCGGGCGGAGCGTGTTGGCCATCACGTCCTTGCTCTCGGGGTTACGCTCGACGGACTTGCCGCCCGTGAAAATGATCAACGCGCCCTTGGGCTTGACCAGCATGTTGCCGTTGTGCTTGCCGTCCACGTACAGCACGCGGTCGCCCATTGGAGCGTTCTTGACCCAGCGCATGGCCACGGAGAAGGGCTCCTCGAGGAACTTGATCTCCATCTCCTGCCTGGGGCGCAGCCGCCCGCTGATCCGTTCCTGCTTGCTGAACTTGCAGCGGTAGTCGCCGACGGTGTCGCGGTAGTGGGCCAGGGCCTTCTTCAAGAGGGCGACGTGGTCGGTCTTGGCCAGCCGCTCCAGCTCGCCGCTGGCGCCGGCACCGGAAAGGGCGCCCACGGCGACAGCATCGTGGCGAGCATCCGACGGCGCGCACTGGATGCAGAACAAGGCCGCCAGAAGCAGCCCAACCCCCAGCCGAACACGACTATTCGTCGACCGAAGCATTCGCTTCCAGGACATTGCCGCACCTCTCTGGGGAGGCGGCCCGACACCGATGCCGGCGACGGCTACGCCGATACCCGACGACCTCACTTTAGATCGACACGCGATGGTGTTGAACTTGAGCACCGATCACCCGTCTCCGACGGGCCGCCAGAACATAGCAAGGCGCCCGAGCGTTCCGCCTATCCCGCGGAATTCGTTTCGGGGAGTATAAGCACCGCGCCAGTGGATTCAAACGTTTTTTTCGGCATATTATTGCATTGCCCCGGGGGCGGGGGAGCCTTGACATGGCCGCGGGGCGGCCCTAAAGTCCGCCCGGATCGAAAGGAACCGCGATGAACCTTCTTACCGGAGCAACGGGGCTGCTGGGCAGCCATATCGCCGCGAAGCTCCGCGCCGCCGGGCGCGACGTGCGGGCCCTGGTCCGCGGCAGCTCCGACACGAGCTTCCTGGACAGCATCGGCGTTACCAAGGCCGTCGGCGACCTAACCGACGCCGATTCGCTGGCAGCGGCGCTGGACGGCGTCGAGACCGTCTATCACGTCGCCGCCCGCGTGGGCGACTGGGGCCCGTGGGAGGAGTTTGTCGCGGTGACCATCGGCGGCACGCGGAACATGATACAGGCGGCCGCCCGGGCCGGCGCCAAGCGGTTCCTGCACATCTCGTCCATCAGCGCCTACGGGCACCCCAACGGCGAGGGGCTGGTGCTCGATGAGACCGCCCCGCTGGGATACAACCTCCACAAGTGGAGCTACTACAGCCGGACGAAGGTCGAGGCCGAGAAGGTCGTCTGGGCCGCCCAGGAGCGGGGCGACGTCCCGGTGACCGTCATCCGCCCGAGCTGGCTCTACGGCGAGCGCGACCGGGCCTCGATGCCACGCCTGATGCGCGCCATCAGCGCGGGCAAGGGCAAGCTCATCGGCGACGGGACCAACCGCCTCAACCTCACCTACGCCGGCAACGAGGCCGACGGGTGCATCCTCGCCGCCGAATCGCCCAAGGCAGCCGGGCAGGCCTACAACCTCTGCAACGACGGCGAGATCACCCAGGCCGAGTACCTCAACAAGATCGCCGCGAGCATCGGGGCAAAGCCAGTCACCAAGAAGGTGCCCTACAAGGTGGCGTATTCAGCGGCGTTCCTGATGGAGCTTTTCGGGCACATGGTCGGGCGCAAGAGCCCCCCGCTGGTGACGCGCTATTCGGTGTGGCTGATAGGCAGGCGGTGTTTCTTCAGCTCGGAAAAAATCGCCCGCGAACTGGGATACGTCCCGGCCGTTGGATACGATGAAGGCATCTCCAGGGCCGTCGCCTGGGCCATGGGGCAAACGTAATCTCTGAAAAGATAGGGCCTTCGGGGCTACCCCCCAGCCTCTCCCGCGGACCGGCACCACAGGCACAAACTCATGGGCCGCTTGGATTATCGCTTTTTTCTGGGGATGATGGGTAGACAGGTGGCCTGGGGATGATTAGGGTATGTCCTTCCGTGGCAAACCTGCCACGTCTTGCCGACGTGGGGGCGTGGGGCGTCGGATACGTTGGAGGTATGGGGCCCAGAGATGGCCCCGGCGTTTCGTCGGCACGACTTGAGGTGCGGCTAATTGGCCGGGACGGTTAGAGCCGTCCCGACCACGTTGACAGGTGTGCGGAGGGCCCACCAGCAGGCCCGCGCCGAACGCCGCAGTGGACCCAGGGTCGGGTGTCCTGGCTGGCGTTGGCACGCACACCTGTTGTTTTTTCCGGTTGCCGCCCGTTTGAAATGCGACGCGTCGCGACCGCCTGCCCTGCCGGGGTCATTCCCGGACCCGGACAACGGCCGCCTCCACTTGGGCCACCAGGGCAGGCAGGTCCAGTGGCTTGTTCAGGCACAGACTCGCCCCGCACTCCAGAATCTCCCGCTCGCTTTCCTCTGAAGGATAGGCCGTCACCGCGATCACCGCCGCGCGGCTGGTATCCTCGCGGGACTTGATCATTCGGCAGACCTCGAAACCGTCCATTCCCGGCATGCGCAGGTCAAGGACCACAACGTCGGGGCAGGCCGTCGCGATGACCGCCCCCGCCTGGAATCCGTCGTTGGCCTCGGTGATCTCATACTCCGGGTGGGCGGCCCCAATGGCCCTGGCCATCATCGACGCCATGTCAGGCTCATCGTCCACCACCACGACCCGCACGGGCGAGGCCCGGAGCTGCTTGGGAATCGGCATCTTGTGCTCGCGGAGAAACGCGAGAAGATCCTCCCTCGCGACGCGCCGATGGCCCCCGGGAGTACGGTGGGCCTTGAGCATCCCCTCGTCAACCCAGTTGACCACAGACCCGGGATCGACCTCCAGAAGGCTGGCGACGGCGAATGTTGACAGGTTTCTCTTACGAGCCATCAAACCAATACCTGACACCTTTTCGACGGCTGCCGCCCCGCCCGCAACGTAAGCCACTTGCTGCCTTAATCCTAGTCGGCAATGGGCGATGGCGTCAACAGGAAAAACCATAAATCCTCCAAACTCGCGAATTCTCCGATGTTCCTCCCATTCCTCCTATTCCGCACAAACCGCGCAGACGCTACAGATGGCCGCAGCCTGTCCCGATCCGCCGGCCATCGGCAACGACGCTTGGCGGCGATCCATGGCGCCGCCCACGCGAACCAACCGGCGTTTTGACAACCGGGCGGCGGCAGGATATCCTTCGCGGGGGGGCAATCGGACCAGGCACAGAGAGGGCGCCGAAGATGAACAAGTCAGCCGTAGGCATGGTGACGGGCTCGGCCCGTGGGATCGGTGCGGCGATCGCCGCTCAACTGGCCGGGGAAGGGCTGGACCTGGCCCTGCTGGACATCCTGGACTGCGCCGCCACGGCAAAGGCGATCAGGCAGGCCGGGCGGGATGCCCTGACAATCAAGGCCGACGTGACCAGCCCGGCCGATCGCGCCGAGGTCCTGGCGGCCGTCGAGGCCAGGTTCGGCAGGCTGGACGTCCTGGTCAACAACGCCGGCGTCGCGCCCGGGGAACGGGCCGACATCCTCGAAGCGACCGAGGACAGCTACGACCGGGTCATGAGCATCAACCTGAAGGGCCCCTACTTCCTCACCCAGGCCGCGGCCAATTGGATGATCCGCCAGCGGCAGGATCGGCCCGACGACTGGATGTGCATCGTCAACATATCGTCGATGAGCGCTTACACGGCCAGCCCGTCGCGCGGCGAGTACTGCATCTCGAAGGCGGGCGTGTCGATGGCGACGAAGCTGTGGGCGGCCCGGCTGGCCGAGCACCGTATCGGCGTGTACGAAATCCGCCCGGGCATCATCGCCACGGACATGACCGCCGCCGTGAAGGGCAAGTACGACCAGCTCATCGGCGATGGGCTCACCCCGATCCGCCGCTGGGGCGAGCCGGGCGACGTGGCCGCCGCCGTCGCCGCCTGCGCCCGCGGAGACCTGAGGTTCTCCACCGGCGAGGTCATCAACGTGGACGGCGGCTTCCACCTGAGGACGCTGTGATCGCTATCGGCGATCGGACTGGAGATCACGGGCCGCATGGTAAAGACCACTGTCAGCGTTGAAGGCATGGACGTCCCGGCCTTCTCAGCGAACACCATCATCGTCGGCGCTGGCGCCGCTGGCATGAACGCGGCCGTGAGGCTCGTCGAGTTCTGGGCCCAGAAAGGCGTCGCCGACCCGGCCGGGCGGCTCGCCGTCGTCACCCGCGGGCTGGGGCTGGGGGCCTCGCGGATGAGCGGCTCGGACAAGCAGACGTACTACAAGATGGGCACGAGCCCGCGGACGCCGGACACGGCCGAGGATTTCGCCAAGACTCTCACGGCCGGCGGGTGCTGCCACGGCGACACGGCCCTGGTCGAGGCCCTTTGCTCGCTGCGGTCGTTCCACCACCTGGTCGAGGCCGGCGTGCCCTTCCCCCACGACCCGGACGGCGTGTTCATCGGCTACAAGACCGACCACGACCCGGCCGAGCGGGCCACTTCAGCCGGGCCGAAAACGTCCAGGTTCATGACCGAATGCCTCCAGCGGAAGGCCCAGGCCGGCGGGGTTGAGATCGTTGACGGCATGGAGCCGGTCGAGTTCGTCAACGCCAACGGGCGGATCGTCGCCATGATCTGCATCGACCGTTCGCGGCTGGAGGGGCCGGACCGCGGCCTGACGGTGTTCGTTGCGAAGAACTGGATCCTCGCCGCCGGCGGGCCCGGCGAAATATACGCCGACAGCGTCTATCCGCGCGGTCAAACGGGCCTGCACGGGCCTGCCCTGAAGGCCGGGCTCGAGGCCGTCAACCTCACCGAGTCGCAGTACGGGCTCGCCAGCACGAAGTTCCGCTGGAACGTATCCGGCACCTACATGCAGGTCGTGCCGCGGATATTCTCGACCGACGCCGACGGGGCCGACGCGAAGGAGTTCCTCACCGAATACTTCGAGTCCACGGCCGAGATGGCGGGCAACATCTTCCTGAAGGGCTATCAGTGGCCCTTCGACGCCCAGAGGATCGCCGCCTGGCAGTCGTCGCTGATCGACATGGCGGTGCATCAGGAGACGGCCGTCCGCGGGCGGCGGGTGTGGATGGACTTCCTGAGCGACCCGGTCGGGCGCGAGGGCTGGGCGCCGCTGGCCATAGCCGACCTGCCTGACGAGGCGCGGACGTACCTGGAGAAGGCCGGCGCCACCCAAGCCGCGCCCATCGACCGGCTCGAGCACATGAACCGCCCGGCCATCGACATCTACGCCGAGCACGGCATCGACCTGCGGACCGAGCCGCTGGAGATCGCCGTCTGCGCCCAGCACCACAACGGCGGATTCGCGGTCAACAAGTGGTGGGAGTCGAACATCCCGCACACGTTCGTGATCGGCGAGATGGCCGGCACGCACGGGGTAAAGCGCCCGGGCGGATCGGCGCTGAACGCCGGGCAAGTCGGCGGGCTGCGGGCGGCGGAGTTCATCGCCAACGCGTACTCGCCCGATGCGCCGGACGTTGAGGCGGCTGCCCGTAAGGCCGCCGACGCATGCCGGGGCGTGCTTGCCCGGATGGCCAACCGCCCCGACGCCTCGACGGCGCCGGCCGGGGCGATGGAGCAGATCGCCGCTCGCATGACGCGCTGCGCCGCGCACCTGCGTTACGCCCCGTCCGTCGAGAAGGCGCTGACCGAGGCCCTCGAGCAATGCCGCAAGCTCCAGCGGGAAGGCCTGAAGGCGGCGTCGCCGAGGGAGGCGCTCGAGGCCGTGCGCGTCGAGCAGCAGTGCATCACGCACGCGGCCATGCTGTTCGCCATCCGCGAGATGCTCGCCCGCGGCGCCGGCAGCAGGGGAAGCCACTGCGTCCTCGACGACGCCGGCGACGAGATGCACCCGGCGCTGGTCAATCCCGACACGGGCAGGCCCTACCGCGTCAAGGCCGAGAACCAGGCGCTCCGCGACCACGTCCTGGCGGTCCGCTTCGACCCGAAGCGCGAGGAGCTGTTCCAGTGCCGCGACGAGAAGCCCCGCCCCATCCCCCATCGCGACGTGGCCTTCGAGACCGCCTGGCGCGAGTTCCGCGAGGCGAAGGTTTACGAACTCTGATGTTTTTCCATACTTTGCCCCCGGTCCGCAGGACCGGGGGCAAGACACGCAGACCACATTCATCCGCCTTGCTCAGCATTTGCCCCACAGTTGGGGCGACGACTTGATTGGGCGTTTGGTCTCTATCGCTTCGGCGATGAGGATGTCCAGGTACCTGTCCTGGGCGGCCTGTGCCAGGGGATAGACCTCCGCGCCGCCGCGGACGTACTCGGCCATGCCCGCCAGGCAGGCGGCCACGGCGATCTCGTCGTCGGCCAGCCTCGCCGGTGCGAACGGGTTGACGTACACCCACTCGTTGCCGGCCAGGAACCCCTTGTGGTAATACCCCTCCAGGTTGCCGTCGTGGCCGGCGTCGGCGC
>CBFCZU010000153.1:0-10427 GCA_965602635.1 uncultured Planctomycetales bacterium
CGGTCTCGGCACTGAATAGATCCGTGACCTTGATCGTCCAGTTGCCGGCCGGGTCGTTCCATGCCGCCGGCAGGACAACTTCTCTTGGCTCCTTGCCAACCAGCACTGACTGATCCCAGCACTTCGCTGGCTGACCCTCCGGCGTGCGAGCACGCAGCTTGATGCAGTGCAAGCCGCGGGCCGCAGGCACGGCGAGCGTCATCCTGATCGGTGAGCCGCGGCGGGCCTGTCTGGGCGCCGTCGCGGCGATCGGCGGCAGCGGGCCGGGCAGAAGCGCATACAGGGAGGGGCTGCCGGGGGTGATCTCGGTCGTGAACCAGGTGGCCTGCCCCACGGTCAGGCCATTCTTGATGTCATACACCCACGGCCGGGGCGGGTAGGGCCGCCCCGATTCCTTGCGCTGGGGGGAGACCGGCCACTTCTCGCAATCGGGGATGAACGAGGCGCGCCGCATCTGCGTGTCGGTCTGGCGGAAGAACCCGACGATCTGGTAGTCGCCGTTGCGCCACCGCCGGACCTTCACGTTGGCCAAGTAAGGGACCTTCTCCTTCTTGTACTGGGTGAAGTTGAACGCGCGCTCGACGCCCGCGGCATGGAAGAGGCCAAGGAAAAAGACCGCTGCATCGTGAGGCATCTCATCCAGCGTCGCCGTGCCGGCGAGCCCGCGGGTATCGCCACGCACGCGAAAGCTCGAGTGCGGGGCGAAGTTCAGCAGCACGGCCCGGCCCTTGCCAACCGTGTTGACGATGCACACCGGCGCGTCCCCCGCCTTGCCCAGAGCTTCTCCGTTGGTGAGCCGCACGGTTGGGTCGATCAACACGGGACGGTCGTGCCCCTGGCCGGGCCGGACGAGTTCCAGCTTGCTCAAGCCTAGTGCGCCCGCGATCCTCATGTCGGCGGATTGCGGGGGTGCGAATCCGCCCTTGACTCCGAAGAGGTCGTCCATGGCAGCGGATGCCCGCTGGCGAGCCCGCTCGTCGTAATTTGCTGGGCGCACATCGGCCATCACCGTGCCGCCGCCTTCGGCAAACCGACGGATCGCCGCTATCGCCTTGTCGCTCAAGGCCCACGCCTGGGGCAGGATGAGAACCTTGTAGCCGCGCTTAGCGAACGCGCCGGAGGAGAGGATGCGCTCGGTGACGAAGTCGTACTGCATGTTCAGGTCGTGGATCACGTTCTGCCAGGCCAGGAACGCAGCGTAGTGGGAGGGATAAGTCTTGTTGCGGGCGCTGCGTCCGTGGACGAAGATCGAGGGATACGAGTAGAGCATCGCGATGCCGTCGTGCTGCATCTCGTAGTGCAGCAACAGGTCGCCCAGCCCGTCGCGGACGATCTGGGTGTCGTTGAGCATGGCCTGCACGGGTGCCGGCGGCTCCAGATCCGGCCCCTGGAGCCCCTGCCACGCCCCGATGGCCGACCACATCCAGTACCACACGCTGTCGGCACCGTTCATCACCTGACGCCAGTACCAGCCCTTGTGGCTCACCGCGTCGCTCGAGTATCCCATCCAAGAACTACGGATGAAGCTCCGCGGCGCGACGGAGCGGATGAACTCCTCGGTGATCCCCGTGTAGGGCACCCACATGTCCAGCTCGCGGCAGATCAGCTCCGGGTCGCAGGGGATGCTGGCCAGATGGCCGCTGCCCTCGAAGCCGATGCCGGCGCGCGGGTCGTCGCCCAGCTTGCGGACCCATCCGCGGCTCTTCTTCGCCATCCGCACGAAGTTGTACCCGCCGAAGTAGCGGAGGTCGTAGCTGCGGGCTGTTCGTCCCGCCTCACTCGATGGCTTGGGCGCGGCCGGCTTCCTTGCGGCCGGTTCCTTGGGACCCTCCAGCTCCTTGAGGATATCGTCTTCATAGGTTTCACTGACAAGTCCCGGGGCTCGCCCCCCGGGATGGTCGGAGCCTTGGGCTTGGCAGGGGGCGGGGCTTCCTTGGGGATCTGCTCCGGAGCGACGATCCGGGCATCCCTTGCTACCTTGACCGTGAGCTGGTCGAAGGATGTGAAAGCGGTATCCCACGAGCGGTTGAGCGCGCCGATGTCGCCATAGACCTCGCGCAGATAGGCGCGGAGGGCCGCGTCGGTGTTGGGCCCATCGCCCATGCCGGAGACGCGCCCCTCGTCCCCCAGCGAGTAGCAGAGGACGCCGGAGCCGCGGGAGCGCAGCACGTGCTCGGCGAACCACTTGCCATAGTCGGGCTGCGGCCATCGCTCGGCATCCCTGGCGTGGACGTTCCCGCCGGTCCAGGGGACGTAGCTCATGCCGTGAGCCGAAGCCGTCAGCGGCGCCGGCGTGTGGTGCAGGATGGCCGTCACGCCCATATCGGCCAGCTTCTCCATCGCGTAGGGCCCGAGCGTCTCGTCGCCCGGCGCGTCCCAGAGCACGAAGTTGAACCTGCCACGGCGACGGCGGGTGATCCGCTGGAAGGCGTACGCGAAGGCGACCTCCTCCTTGCCCTTGAGGAGCTTGGCCTCGACCCGCAGCAAGGCCGGCAGCCACGGCTCCGCTCGGAACGAGAACGGCTGTTCCGCCTTGGCGGGCATCTCCTGACGCATGAGCTCGCGGCCGCGGTGGTCCGCCAGGCTCACCCGCAACTGCCGCCCGGCCGGATCGCCAGCCAGTCGGACTCGTCCTCGAATGGCCTCGCCCACTTCGACGAATGGCGTGTCCACGCCACGCCGGCGGAACTCCGCTTCGTAGCGGGCCAGGTGCGGCCCCCGGGCCGGCAATGCCTGGCGTGACCGAAGCTCGACCGCCTCGATGGTGACGGCCGACGCGATTCTCAACTCCGCCGTGGCCCACCCCTCGGCGCCATCGGCGGAGCGGGCGAACGCATCCAGGTGACACGTTCCGGCCCGACCGCGCGGGAGCTCGAAAGCCGCCCGTCCTTCCGCTCCATCGGGCGTAAGCCGGCCCAGCTCGGTCTCAACGCCATCCCAGCGGCGCAGCCGAAGCGACACGGTGGTCGCCCCTGGCCTCGCACCTTTCCACGTGACCGTGACGGCCTTGGCAGGAAGGTCATGGCGGTCGAGACTGGCCGCGCACGCGATCCCCAACTGGACAGGCGGTTCGCGCTTGGCGGCCCACACGACGGCCCGGGTCAGCTTCTCCTGCCAGTAGTCATACTCCGTCTCCCAACCGACCCGGTAGGGGATCAGTGGACGGGGAGGCATCTGGACGATGCGCCCTTTGCCGAGCGCCATGACCTTGACGGCGCCCGTCCCAGTGAGGAATGGCGGTACGTCCTCCAGCACTTGGGCACCCGCGAACAGCTTGCCGTCGTCCGTGCCGATCAACGCCACGCCGGCGCCGGCCCGGACCTGCTCGAGGAACGGCCTGCGTGCGTCCCGGCTGGCCGGCGCGGAATCCAGCTTGTCCGGGCCGACGTCCTGGAATATGAGCACGTCGTAGCGGTTATGCATAAGCCTGGCAACGCGGCGACGGCCGGCGTCCCCGCCGAACCAGTACTCGCCGTAGTAACGGTACCAGTAGGCCGCGTCGAGTTTCAGGTCCACCCGCTGCATCAGCTCGATTGCCTCGCGGGCGTGGGTGTGCATCCCCTCGGACTTGCTGGCCAGCAGATACAGTCCGCGCAGTTGACCCGACGCGTACGGCCGTGCCCACGGCGTGTGCGGGGTCTCGTAGTCCATCGTGAGCGTGCAGTAGCGCTTCAGATCGGTCTCAGGGGCCTCCCAGGCGTGCGCCGGCAGCGAGGCCATCATCGCCACCTCAGCCGCCAGCCACGTTGCCCGCAGGACCTGCTGTCGTGTCATGAGTGGGGCCCCTTTGTACTCACTCGATCACGATCACTCCCCATCCATTGGGATGCAGGCGACACTCGGTCGGGACGTCGTTGTTCACCCCGACCTCGGACGTGCGGCACAGGCAGCACCGAGAGACGCAGACAGGCAAGATTCGCCAATAGTGCACACTCCACCGCCGCATCGCCGTTGTAGCCCTGCAAATGCCCGATGAGAAGGACGTGCAGACGTTCGGGCGCGGGGAACCCCGGTGTGGCTTCGGCAGCAAACCCCGGTTGTGCGTGGAGGGCCACAGCCACCAGAAGGGCTCCAGTGGTTTTCGTCAATTGCTGTATCATCGGCTCATGGACCTTTCCGGTTGTCGGGTGCAGGGTTGAACCATTGCTCCCAGGTGGGGGCCAGGAAACCCGGTACGCCCTGCAGTTCGATGTCCGCCTCGATAGTTAAGTGACGCGGGTTGCCCTTGCCGGAGACGAACCGGGTTGATCCGCCCAGTTCCGTGCGCAGGAACCAGATCAGGCCCGACAACCTCGGCGGAACGTCCACCACGACTTCCTGCCGTGCCCCGCCCTTGGCGTAGAGCTCGTCAACCAGCCGGTTCGGCGCATGGATCTCCACGCGCAGCGCGTGCTGCGGATCCTTGACCTGGACGCCGATGCGGAACTGCTTCGTGCCCTCGGGCACCCGCAGGTACCACTGGCGCACGGTCCCCGTCTCGAGCGAGAACCGCGCCCCGCCATCCTCCGTCGGCTGCCCCGCGATCACCACGGGGGTTGCCGGCTCCGTCCAAGGGAACCACCTCACGGCGTCAACGCCCACGCGGTAGACCCCGGCGCCGGAAGCCGGGATGGTCAGGATTCGGCGTCGGGCATGGTTATCGTACCGGGGCTTCACCTCACCGTCGCTCAACACCTTGCCTTTGGGACTGGTCACGCGCATCCGGAAGGGCGTCCGTATCTCCTCGGGCGACGCGAGGTAGGTGCCGGCGCCGATTGTGAGCGGGCGGTTTTCCGGGTTGAGCAGCCAGATGGTGTGCGGCCCGCGCCAGCCGTTGTAGTCCTCGTCCCCGAGAAACGGCGACGGCGAGCAGATGTAGACCGGATACGGCTCGTGCCACACTCCCTTCTCATCCTTGCGGTCGGGCCTGCGAATCTCGGACTCGTCGTACACCAGGCGCGGCGCGGGCCTGCCAGTGTCGGGATCGAACCACTGCTCGGGCGCGGAGGCGAAGCACGATGGCACGCCCTCGAGCGATATCGAGGCGCCACCGTAGTTGTGGCTGTCGCCGCCTACCGCCCAGATGCACCAGAACCGGCCGGCCGAGCCAGGATCCACGTCAACGCTGCGACTCGTGACGGTGGGTTTCCACGCCCGCGTGAAACCCGGCTGCATCCCCGAGGTCGGGCTCATGTCCAGGGGCTTGCCGCCGAAGACGGCGTCCACGCGCTGACCGCGCGGGTTGACCACGAAGAACCCGTAGTCCTGGCGGTGGGTGCCGTGGTGCCACACCTTCAACGTGAAGCGCCGCGTGCCCTGCGGCACGTAGAAGTACCAGCGCCGCGGCAGCATGTTCTCGGTGTGGAACTCGCCGCATACGACCATGCGTTCCAGCGAACTCTCAACCCAGTACAGCCCGTAGCCGCTCGGCTTGATCTCGATCCGATATACCCTGGGATCGCCCGCGGGGACCGTTATGTCCCCGCTCCCGCTGGGGATCGTGCCTCTGGCCGCTTCCTTCCCTGCCGGCCCGAGCGCCCGAATCTGGTAAGCGCCCTTGTTGCCCCCGCCGCCGGTCGGCCACATGTGCCGGTGGACGGTCAGCGTGAACGCCCGGCCGTCAGGGTTGCTCACGCGTATGTCCGGATTCCGCATGAAGAAGTGGCCGGCATCGCCCAGCCAGGAGGACGCGTCCTGTGCGCGCGCCGCTGCCGCCAGCACGAAAAGCAGAATCCCTGGCATCGGTCTGGTAATCCGTCTCTGTTTCGTCCCCATCGCTCGCTCCTCGTCTTTCTCAGTTGTGTCCCGGGCCCGATCCACCGGCCTGCTACGGTCCGGCCAATGCTCCCAAGCCCAGCCGGCGAAGCTCCTCTGCGAGATCGACCGGTTCATTCGTCTGCGCCTGCAGTTCCTTGACCTGCGTCTCAAGGGCCGCTGCCTGCCGGGCATCGCCCGCACCCCTGTGGGCCATGGCCAGCAACGTCAGCGTGACCGGATCGAGGGGGTCCTTCTGATGAATGACCCTGAGGCCGTCGAGGGCTTCCCTGGGCTTCCCGCGGAGCAAGGCAATGCCCGCGGCGAGCTGCGCGGCGGGCGCGCTGGCCGGCAGCAGTTGCGCGGCGCGTTTCGCCGGTTTGGCCGCGCGCTGCTGCTTGCCGAGCGCTGCCAGCGCACGCGCGAGTCCAAGCTGGGCGACGGCGTCGTCGCCCGTTGCCTCAAACAGACCGGCCGACGCCTTGGCGTCGC
The DNA here is from genome assembly GCA_965602635.1 of uncultured Planctomycetales bacterium. Lineage (GTDB taxonomy): Bacteria > Planctomycetota > Phycisphaerae > SM23-33 > SM23-33 > CBFCZU01. The sequence goes on from CBFCZU010000153.1 coordinate 6,226, forward strand.
CCTGCCGCCACTTCACCTCGCCGGCCAGCCTGGCGGCGGCGGGGTCTTTCAGCACAGGGGCGAGCACCTCCAGCGCCTCCGTCAGTTGCTTCTCCTGGAATGCCGCCACCTGTTCCGCCGTCCCGCATCCGGGCCGGTCCGGACCGCGCAATTGGGCGTCCACCATCAGCGACCGCGCCAGGCCCAGCCGAGCATCGACGAGGTCTGGGGCCTTTCCGAGCAGCTTGCGGTAGCGCTTGGCGCCGTTTCCTGCCAGCGGCTGATATCCGCCGGTGCCGCCCCGCCACAGAGGGTAGTACTGCTCGGCCCGCAGCGCCTCCCTCAGCTCGTCGGTCTTCCACAGCGAGGTCCCCGCGAACTTCACCTCATGCCGCAGGCCCGGGTCCGGTTTGCCATCTAGGCGGATCAGCACGCGGCCGGCGGCATCCGTCACCTTGAGCTCCAGCGGCATCCGGCCGGGCTCGCGCCGCACGGTCTGTCGCAACGGCTTGTCGGGGGAAAGGCCCACTGCGACGCGCCACCAGATGCCGTCGATCCCGCTCAGCGACACGACGGCGTCGGGGACCGGATGCGCCATGAACACGCCAACCTCGATCCGGCCGTCGCCGCGCACGAGGTTCAAGGCGCCGTGGACGTTCGCCTCGCGGTAGCCGCCGATTCCGTGGACAGGCATCCACACGTCCTCGTAGCGACGCACGCCATAGCCTTCCCACCAAAGGGCATCCTCGTGGACGAGCGCCGGGCTGCTCCACTGCTCGAAGAAGGCCGGCGCGTGGAAGAGCTTCACCCCACGCTGCTCGCGGCGGTCGAAGAGCCGGGCCAGACCCCGGTCGAGTTCGTGGTAGTAGAATCCCGAGAAACCCCTTTGCACATCAACCGCAAAGACGCTGCCGTACCTTCGCGCATACGGCTCCCTCACAGCGTTGCGCCAGAAGCAGACGCTGTCCGTGTCGGCGTCCGGCCAGGGCCAAGGCAGCACAGCCAGTGTCCCGGCGTTGAAGCCGTGCGGCGCCACATACGGACTGGGGATGATCCATTGGAGATCCTCGCGGGTGGGGAAGAGCGTGTTGATCCAAGGCGCGAAGCCCATGGCGAAGGGGTTGAGATTGGCATAGCGGTATCCGCTGGTCAGGGCCGAGTTCCCCGGGCGCATCGTGACCCGGTGCATCACGCGCTGGCGCAGGAACTCGTCCGTCCAGGCCATGATGACCGTTGCCGAGCCGTCGTCGCCCTCCTCGACGCGCCAGTTCCAGTTGTCCGAGAAACTGTTGCCGTGATGGAAACAGGGGAAGTTGACGATGATGCCGCCGAGCTGGCTGTTGTAGGCGCTGAACCGGCGTTCGACGTTCCACTTGATGGGTTGCTCCACCCTCTGGAACACGTCCGCATTGGCCGTCTTGTCGAAGACCCGCGCGATCCGCCCGCCGAGGCTCGGGACGATCAAGGCGCGGAGGTACTCGTTCTCGAGCACGACCTGCTGTACGTCCGCCTCCCGAACGTTCTCGCCCTTCTCGTCGGTGAACTTCCAGGGGATGGTGCCTGCCTTCACAGTCACGGCCCGACCCGCCGCTCCGGCCGCCGCGCCGTTTGCCGCCATCACGATCGCCAGCAGGCAGGCCCTCCAGTACCATGCCCTGACTTTATTCATGTTGATGGGTGACATTGCAGCCAGTCCTTTCCTCTCAACGGGCACGCAGATAGCCCAGCCCGGTCAGCCAGCGCTCCGTCTCGGCCAGCGCGCGGTTGATTGTCTCGGGTTCCCCGTAGCCGGGCAGCAGGAACGCATGCCCGGCGTCAGGCAACCGGACGAACTCGACCTTGTTGCGCGCTTTCCGCATCGCGTCCACGAACCGCTCGCTCCCACGGATCGGCGTCACCTTGTCCACCTCGCCGTGCACGACCAGCGTGGGCGGCGCGCCCGCCGCGACGTGGTGCGCGGGAGAGAGTGCCCGCCGCTCATCCGCCGTGTAAGAGGCGTCCATCCGCCATCCGTCGGCCGAGGCGGTGTCGATGACGGGGTTGAACAGGATCAGAGCGTTGGCGCGCGCCGGCTGGGGCGCCATCAGCCCCGCGCAGGCCGCGAGATGGCCGCCGGCCGATTCGCCGGCCACGGCGATCCGCGCCGGGTCGATGCCCCAGTCGGCGGCGTGGGCGCGCACCCACGCCACGGCCGCCTGGGCGTCCGCCACGCAGTCCGGCAAGCGCACCCCAGGCGCGGCGGTCAGCCGGTAGCTGATGTTGACGGCCACCAGCCCCTTGCCGGCGAACCAGCGGGCATGCGGCGCCAGCAAGTCGCGGGTCCCGCCGCTCCAGCCCCCGCCATGGATCAGCACGATGGCCGGCCGTTTCGCGCCGTCCACCCGCGCGGGGAGTGTCCGGTAGACGTCGAGCGTTCGGCCGGGGGCATACTGCGCAGATTGAGGTCGGATCGCGGGCGCGGCGTCCAACACGCAAGCGGACGGCCGGAGTTCGGACGCCCGTTTGCCGTCCGTGATTCGGACCATCTCGGCTTCGACCATGCGCAAGACGCTTTCCGCGATGATCCCGCTGGTGGGCAGGATCTTGATGTCGTAGCCCGGCACCTCCACGACGGCGTCGCCGAAGTCCCAGCGCTGGTCGATGAACAGTTCATCCCTGCCGATGGCCTGCATCCCGTGTCCCGCCTCCGTTCGCCAGCCCGAGAAACTCCAGGCCAGGAGCGCGCCGTCGGTGCGCATGCGGGCGGCCTCCTCGGCAATCGGCCACAGGTCGTCGAAGTTGACGCAGAAGACCAGGTCGCAGGGCTGAAGGCCCTCCTTTGGGCGCCGCACTTTCCATTTCTCGCTCATCGGGACGAAGTAGCCCGGGTCGAAGGGCGCGTCTGACCGTCTCCCGGACTGAATGTGCGTCATCCGGATAAGGAAGCAGCGCCGCCCGCTCTTCAACGTCGTCACCGCCTTGGCCGCGAGCTGGCGGATATCCGCGCGTTCGTGGCGCCAGACATCGGAAACATCCTTGCGGAGGGCTCCCAGGTATGCCTTGCCAAGCAGTCCTGCCTCGACGGGAGGGGGCTTGGTGCTGTGGAACTTCAGATTGCCGCTCTTCATAATACGTTCGGCCCGCTCCTTGCCGCCCGGCACCGAGTACCCCAAGTAGATGGAGGGCATTTTGCCCCGCCGCGTGCAGGCCGCCACGAACTCGCCGGTCCAGACCCACAAAGCCACCGCGCCCCCGGCTCGGTCGATGGGGACCAGCCGCCGCCCTTCTTCGCACGCGAGCAAGCCGCCGCTTTCGGCGTGATGGGTCACGACAATCGCGGTGGTCGCCGCCTTGGGGAGCTGCGCCTGCTTCACCATCCACCACGGGGCGAATACCACCGCCGATCTGGGCGCGTCTTCTCGCGTCGCCCAACGCCTCACCTCCTCTGGGGTCTGCGGGAAGATCAGCCTGATGGTCCGGCCCCGCGCGAAGTTCATCTCCATGATACCCCCGCTGCGCCCGATCGGCTCGCCGCTCAACCCGGGCTCGCCCTCCGCCCGGATCCCGTAGCCTTCCGGAACGTCAACGTACAGTCGCGCGGCTTCTTCCGCCGAACGCGTGATGGCAGGAAGCCGTTTCTCAATGTCGTCCATGCACGTCTCGATCCACCGCACGTATGCCTCCGCGCCGCCGTCGTTCGCGCGGTCGGGCGCCGGGAGCTCTCTTGCGGTGGACGGAACGGCGCAACAGCCGGCTGCCAGGAGCGTGAGCAAGATCCCGATGAGTGAAGTCCGCCTTGCGTATCGCGTTCTCATGTTCTGGATCCATCCGGTTTCGTTCGACACAGAGGGTTGTCTCAGTCAGTCTTCCTTGGGCTCAAAGAAGCGGGTCAGAATTCGCGCCAGGATCTGCTTGCCGCGGCCGTTGGCGTGGATCGGGTCGCGGGAGACCACGTTGTAGGCCAGTTGCGACCGGAGCATGTAGTCGTCCCACGCGCGACGCAGGTCGAAGAACTCGACCTTCTCCTCGCGGGACATCCGACGCATCCGGCGGGTGAACTGCTCCATCTCCCTCATCGCGGTCGGAATTGGCTTGCTCTTGAGGTGTGCCCGCCGGATGGTCCCCTCGGGCGTCACCGCGCCGCTCATGACGAGGATCTCGCAATCGGACCCCTCCCGAACCTGCCGGATCACGCTACGGATCGCGTCGGGGTCGAAGTGGTGGCTGATGCCGGCGATCAGGAG
>CBFCZU010000154.1:0-10389 GCA_965602635.1 uncultured Planctomycetales bacterium
CCTCGCTCAAGGCCAGCCCTGAGCAAGAGCGACGTAAGTCGCTCGCGTCGAAGCCCGTGGGGCGGATGTTGCACGCCCCTCGTGCAACATCCGGGCTAGGCTTTTCTCTTGCGCAGCAGCACGCTCACGCAGCCGACCCCCAGCAACAGCAGGCTCGCCGGCTCGGGAACCACGGTGAAGCCGAAGTCGTCCATGTTGTCGAACTGGCAGCTTCCGCCGGCGACACCGGCCTCGGCAATGACGTCAACACCCATGATGCCCAGACCCAAGGGGGCCTGATAGGCGATGGACATGTGCTGCGGGCTGGGTCCGCCGAACTGCACGTACGGGACAACCCCATAGGTGCCGTCGCTGAGGAGGAAGTACGCCGTCCCCGCCATCGTCGGCGGGCCGCCCGGCGCCTGCCCGCACGCGGTGAGGGCGAACGAGTCAACGTAATCGTCCGGACCCCCGGCGCAGGTGATGTCGCAGCCGAACCACACCAGGCCCGCATTGGGGGCGATCGGCGACAGCGCGACCCAGGGCCGCACCCCAATGCTGGGGCCGCCGTTGAAGACGTCGTCGTGTATGCCGCCCACGCCGTCATTGGTGGGGTCCAAGGACGTAGGGAACAAGCCGAACTGGGCGTTGCCGCCGAAGCCCAACGCACCGCTGTGGAAATTGTCGATCGTGACCGTCTTCGTGGCGTCGGCGCCGTCGTAGTGGGCCACGATCTTCGCAACCGGCCCCGGAACTCCCGGCCCCTGGGGCAGAACGTTGTAGTGCACCACCTGCGGGGGGATCGCGTTGTACAGCGGCAGCGGAATCCCGCATTGCTGCCCCGGCAGCACGTCGGCGGCGTTAAGCAGCGGATCGACCACAGGCGCCAGGTCAACAAACGGGTAGTCCAGCGTCTGCGGGACGTATGTGGGCATGGCAAGCGCCGTGCCTGCAAAAGTAAGGACTACAAGAATCGTCAGTGCATTTCTCATCGGAAGCCCTCCAAATCCTCTCTAACGAACACACAACTCCTCTCCTGTAAAGCAGCTTAGAGGCTCTTTTTTCCCATCACCTCCTCTCCTGTCCTGTCGCGCGATCCCTGCCGGAACCTCGCGAGACGACGTACCTTTGGCACAATGACAAAGGGAAAGCGGAGAGACAACGTCCGCCGTTGCCAGCGATGGATTCCCCTCCGCGGAACCCTTTACAAACAGGAAGGCTGCCAACTCTTCCTAATCACCGCTTATACCGCGCGGGGGCGTTTTTGTCCAGCGCGTTTACCGAGAATCCTCAATGCAAGGCGACCCCCGCGACGGTGCGGCCGGGCGCGGCGAGACGGAAATTGTGGCAGATAGGGGTGCGTCGCCCCGGGGCTGTCGCTATAATGCCGCTCCGCCCGTGCGGTCCGTATGGCCGATCCGGGTGTTTGCCTAGTAGGCACGCGAGTTTGTCCGGCCGCCGGGAGGGCCTCGGCGGCGATAACCGGGAACCCAAGCGGATATGACAATCAGAGCCTTAGTCCTGGGGCTTCTGGTCTCGATAGCTCTAGCATCCCTCGGCTACATCAACGACACGTGGATGTTCTTCTCCTACATCGGGGGCGACCTGGTCCCGACGCACGCCTTCGGGCTGCTGATGATCGGGCTGCTGGTGGTCAACCCGATTCTGCGGCTGCTGCGGCGGTGGCAGTTCAGGCCCTCGGAGCTGGTGACCATGCTGTCGCTGGCCCTGATGGGCAGCGTGCTGGCGGGCTCGGCCTTCTACTGGCAGTACCCCCACCCGTTCATCACCCCCATCCACGAGCATAAGACCAACCCCGCCTGGAAGACCAAGAACCTCCTCCAGTACGTCCCGCCGGAGATGATGGTGGACGCCCAGCCGGACTCGGAGGTGGTTGCCAAGTACATGGAGGGCCTCGAGGTCCGTCCGGGCGAGGAGCTCCAGCCGCTCAGCAAGATCCACACGGGCAAGTTCTGGCGCGTCCTCTGGATCAGGTTCTCCAGGGCGCCCTGGGCGAACTGGCGGACGACGATAATCTTCTGGACCGCCGTGATGGGGCTGTGCTTCCTGGGTGGGGCATGCGCGGTGATCATCGTGCACCGACAGTGGAGCCAGCGCGAGCACCTGTCCTATCCCATCGCCACATTCACCCAGGAGCTGATCCATCACGACGACCGGGGGGCGGTCAACCCCATCTTCCGCAACCGCCAGTTCTGGCTGGGCTTCGGCCTGGTCTTCACGGTGCTGTTGATCAACGGCTACCAGGTGTGGAACAAAGAGTTCATCTCCGTGCCGCTGAAGATCAACTGCCAGCCGCTGACGCAGCTGGCGTTCTTCAAGGACCTCACCAAGGTCCCGGAGGGCGCCAGGCTGCTCAACGTTGAGATCTTTTTCTCGGCGGTGGGGCTGGCCTACTTCCTGACCTCCGAGGCGTCCTTCTCAATGGGCATCAGCGGGCTGCTGTTCGTGCTGGCGGCCATGCCGCTGGTGGTCAGGGGCGTGGACCTTTCGGGCGGCATGCTCTCGGGCAGCCTCCGCTCCCACATGTGGTTCGGCTCCTACCTGGGAATGGGCGTGGTGGTGGTGTACCTGGGGCGGCGGTTCTACCTGGCCGTCATCAAGCGCACCATGTTCCTGCGCGTCCGCAACCCGGGCGAGGTGCTGCCCAGGGAGGCCTGGGCGGGGCGAATCCTGGTCGTCGCCTCCGTCGCCCTGGTGCTGCTGCTGTGGCGGATCGGGCTGCACCCGGCCCTGGGGATAGCCTTCGTGCTGCTCAGCGGGCTGCTGTTCGTGATGCTGGCGCGGATTCACGTGGCCACAGGGCTGTTCATGATTCAGCCGCACTGGCACCCCGTCTCGATACTCCTGGCGCTGGTGGGAGGCTACGCCCTGGGCCCGGAGGCCATTGCCATCCTGGCGCTGCTCTGCACGGCGGTTACGCTCGACACCCGCATCGCGGCAATACCGCTGATCGCCAACGTGCTGAGGCTCGGCGACCGGAACAAGGTCAAGCCGGGCCGGCTGGCGGGGTGGATGGTCTTCGCCATCGTCCTGTCGCTGGTCGTGAGCCTGCTCTTCACCGTCGCCCTGGTGTACGACAAGGGCGTCAACGGCATGGACAGCGGGGGGACCAGGTGGGCCCTGACGGTCGCCAGGTTCCCCTTCCAGATGATCGAACGCAACGTCAACGAGCTGGGCGCGATGGAGATGCTCGACGCCGCCAAGGAGCCGACAACCCTTCGACGGTTGACGGACATCGCCCCGACGAAGTACTTCTTCGGCGCCGTGGGCATCGGCGTGGGGCTGGTGCTGATATGCTCCTACCTGCGGCTGCGCTTCCCGCGCTGGCCCCTGCACCCGCTGATGTTCCTGGTCTGGGGCACGCCCTGGATGATCGCCTATGCCCCGAGCTTCCTGCTGGCCTGGATGCTGAAGGGGCTGATAATGAAGTACGGCGGGCAGAAGATGTACTACAAGGCCAGGCCGTTCTTCGTGGGGCTGGTGGCGGGCGAGTTCCTGGCCGCCCTGCTATGGGCATCCGTCGGCGTCGGCTACTACCTGCAACACGGCACGGTTGGTGAATCTTTCCTGGTGCGTCCGTAATTCCCGGCCGCCGCGCCGGGCAAGTCAAGAGCAGAGCGTCCTTGGCTATGTCGAGCGCCGGGCGATGTCCCCGCCGGTGAGAGAGCTGCGGAGGAGCCGCGATGAACAGCAGACCTGCACGGATTATCCTGATCGTCCTGACTGTCGTCGGCTGCGCCGCCATGGCCGGCGGGGCGGCCAAGGCCAGTCCCAAGCGCGGGCAGATGGCCGCCGTCATCGTCGATAAGGCCCCGCCCATCGACGGCGTGGGCAAGGCGGGCACGTGGGCCAAGTGCCCCGAGCTGCCGCTCGGCGAGTGCACCACCGAGAAGGGCGGGCCCATGAAGGCCACGGCGCGGGTCCTCTTCGACGCCACCCGCCTGTACGTGGCGTTCGAGTGCGCCGACAGCGATACCGACTCGCTGGCCATGAAGGTCGCCGCTCGCGACGGGGCCGTCTGGCAGGACGACTCGGTGGAGCTGTTCGTCACCGGCGACATCCGGCGCGGCTACTACCACTTCGCCGTGAACCCGCGCGGGACGCTCTTCGACACCCGCACGTTCGGCGGAAAGAAGGACGACACCAGCTACAACACCTCGGCCCAGGTCAAGGCCGCCATCGAGAAGGGCAAGGGATGGACCGTCACCCTGTCCGTGCCGCTGAAGGAGATCGGGGCGTACGTGGGCGATGGCCAGACGTGGATCGTCAACCTTAACCGCACGCGCCCGGCCCGAGGCGGGAAGCCAATGCTGGAGTGGTCCTGGGCGATCATGGCCTCGAACGACTACCACCAGGTGAGCGACTTCGGGAAGATCACGGGCGTGAAGGTGCCCAAGCGGGAGGACGGCGTCACCCGCACCGCCAGCCGGCCGCCGCCCCCCCCGTCATACAACAAGGGCGCCAAGGCAGGGACGGTGATCGTGTACCGCCACTTCGAGGACATGCAGATCCGCGACCGAGGCAAGGGCATCGCCAAGGGGATCGACCTGAAGATCCGCGGCTCGAAGGGATTGAAGGTGGCCTTCCTCGCCCGCGCCACCGGCGGCGTCGAGACCGTGCCGTTCAACATGGCCGACAGGCGGTCGAACGACAACACCACCTCCAGGAGCTACCGGCGGGTCGCCGAGGGGTGGCGGCCGATGCTGCACTTCGTGGACCGGTTCCGATACAACTCCCGCCTGCAGGGCAACCTCGCCGCCGCCACCGACTTCACGAACATCCGCTTCCACAGCATGTCCACCGCCGACGGCAAGGGTTCGCTTTACCTGCGGGACCTCACCATCTACCGCGGCGAGGACACCACGCCCCCGCCGGCGCCGCAGGGCGTGACGGCCTCGGCCGGCGAAAAGGGCGTCGCCCTGACGTGGAAGCGCGTGAAGGACAACGTGGGCGTCGCCCTGTACGTCATCAGCCGAGCCGGCGAGGACGGCAAGTTCGCCAAGATCGCCGAGTCGGCACTGCCGGAGTACCTCGACAAGCCGACCGCGGCCGGGAGCTATCGCTACCGCGTCTTGGTGGTGGACTTCCAGGACAATCTATCGCAGTGGTCAGAGCCGGCCTCGGCCAAGGCCGCCAAGGCCTTCGAGGCACCCAAGCCCAGCGACCTGGAGACCGACCGGGCCGGCTACGCCGAGCGGATCCGCAAGATAGCCCAGGCCGGTGCTGGCAAGGTCGTTAAGGGGCGCGTCTTCTGCTTCGGAGACTCGCTGACCGGGGCGACCATGTACCGCGTGTTCACCGAGTCTGCCGTCGGGCGATACCCCACCGAGGCCATCGGCCGGGCCGGGTGGAGGACCGGGCAGGGACGAGGAGTCATCGCCGGCGACATCGCCAGGATGAACCCGCAGTTCTGCCTGATCCTCTACGGGACTAACAACTCCAAGTCCGACAAGGCGATAGAGGCGGCCATGGAGGACCTCCTGGCCATCGCTAAGGCCTGCGAGACCAACGGCACGATCCCGATCATCGGCACGATACCGCCGCGCGGCTTCAGCGACCCCGCCTCCAAGCCCGAGGCGAACTATAACGCCGCCGTGGTCAAGACCTGCCGGGCCAACAGAATTCCGGTCGCCTACATCTTCGAGGACCTGCAGAAGCAGCCCGACCGCAAGAAGCTCATCAGCGGCGACGGCGTGCATTTTTCCACAGGCGGGTGGGCGGTGGTAGGCCCGGCCTGGAACAACGCACTCAGGCAGGTGAACTTCGTCCTGCTGGATCGCCCCTGACCACCCCCGCCGGCCCAAGCCGACCGGTGGAGACAAGGTGAGCGACGGGGGAAGGAAAGGAGAACGCAAATGCGGCGAACAGGTCTTTGGATTGCGGCCCTTGCCGTGCTGCCGCTGTCCGCCGGCGCCCAGGAGGAGGCCAAGCCCCCCGCCGGCGTCACCGTCTATAAGCGAATCGCCGACCTCAAGATCGCCGACGAGGGCGAGGGCCCGGCCAAGACTATCTCGATAAATCTCGAGCGCTCGACGGGGCTGAAGGTAGCCTTCATGGCCCAGGGCACCGGCGGCGTCACGCGCGCGCCCTTCAACATGTTCGACGCCAAGAGCCGCGACAACACCACCGCCAAGGATTACGCCTGGGTGGGCCCGACGTGGCGCCCGATCCTCTATCGCTGCGACCGCTTCAGGTACAACGCCGTCCTCAACAGCACGGTCAAGGGCGACGTGAAGTACCGCAATATCCGCTTCCACGGCCCGGCGACGCCCGACAAGAAGGGCGTGCTGCACCTGCGGAACTTCGTCATCTACCGCGGCGAGGACACCGACCCTCCCACGCCGCCCGGCGGGCTGAGGGCAAAGAGCACCGCCGAGGGCGTCCATCTCAACTGGGGCCCGGGCGATGACAACGTCCTGCCGGCCATGTACGTCATCACCCGAGCGGGCGCCGACGGCAAGTACGCCAAGATCGCCGAATCGTGCGCCCGCAAGTACCTCGACAAGCCCCCCGCCGCCGGTGACTACAAGTACCGCGTCCTGACGGCGGACTACCAGGACAACCTCTCGAACTGGTGCAGGCCGGTGGCGGTCAAGGTCGCCAAGGGCTTCGAGGCGACCAAGCCCAGCGACCTGGAGACCGACCGGGCCGGCTACGCCGAGCACGTCCGGAAGATAGCCAAGGCCGGGGCGGGCAAGGTCGTCAAGGGGCGCGTCTTCCTCTTCGGCGACTCGCTGACCGGGGCGCTGAACTACCAGTTGCTCACGGAGGGGGCGCTGGGGCGGTACCCCGTCGAGGCCACGGGCCGGGCAGGGTGGAGAACCGGGCAGGGGCGAACCGTCATCGCCGGCGACATCGCCAGGACGAACCCCCAATTCTGCCTGATCCTCTACGGGACGAACAACTCCAAGTCGGCCAAGGCCATAGAGGCGGCCATGGGAGACCTGCTGGCCATCGCCGAGGTCTGCGAGAAAAACGGCACCATCCCGGTGATCGCCACGATCCCGCCGCGGGGCTTCAGCGACCCGAAGTCAGAGCCCGAGGCCAACTACAACGCGGCCCTGATCAAGACCTGCCGGGCGAACAAGATTCCGATCGCCTACATCTTCGAGGAGATGCAGGCCCAGCCGGACCGGCGGAAGCAACTGGCCGGCGACGGCGTGCATTGGGCGGGCGAGGGGTTCGTCACCGCCAGCAGGGCCTGGCAGAAGGCGATGGAGCAGGTCACCTTCGTCCTGTTGGATAGGCCTTAGCGGGCCCAAGTCCGCGCGGAGGCTGAGGCGGCGCCGTTGGTCAGTCCAGCGCCTGGCGCAGCTTCGTGAGGTGGCCCTGGAGCGCCTTTGCGGGGATCCTGTCCAGCGCCGCCTCGATGGTCCGCCCCGAGATGAAGTCGTCCACCGCCCCGCGGGCCACGTCGCCGACCTTCCTTAGCTGGGCGGCATGCACCTCGGCCCGCTCCAGGTTGCCGTCGGCCTGGTCCAGGCAGTAGTTGACGATCAGGTGGGCGGTGTCGCCGGCCTGAAGGTCCTCCTTCGTCTCTAGCGGCACGGGCGCCGCCGGCTGGTCCATTTCAGACAGCAGCGACAGCTCCTGCTCGCGGAGCCGCTCCCGCTCGGCGGCGGTCCGCTTGTCATCCGCCTCGTCGGTCTCGGCGAGATCGTAGATCTCTTCGTCAGAGACCGGCGTGGGAATGTAGTTGGACTGCTTGCAGTAGGGGCACCGGCCTCGCTGACCGCCGGCTGAATCCGGCGCCTCGATCTGCTTGCCGCAATGTTCGCACTTAAAGCTGATCGGCATGGCTATTCCCCTATCGCCTTGATGACCAGTCGCTTCGGCCGCCGGCCGTCGAACTCGCCATAGTAGATCTGCTGCCAAGGGCCCAGGTCCAGCCGCCCGCCGGTTATAGGCACGACGACCTCGTGATGCATCAGCAGGTTCTTCAGGTGGGCGTCGCCGTTGGTCTCGCCGGTGCGGTGATGGCGGTAGTCGTCCCGGAACGGCGCCAGATTCTCCAGCCACTCGTCGATGTCCGCCAGCAGCCCGCTCTCGGCGTCGTTGACGAACACCGCGGCGGTGATGTGCATGGCCGATACCAGCACCATCCCCTCGGCGATGCCCGACCCGGCCACCACCTCCGCCACGCGGTCGGTAATGTTGACGTACTCGCGCTGCTTCTTCGTGTTGAAGGTCAGATATTCGGTCGTGGACTTCATGGCTCGCGTCCCCGGCGGAGGTCTTCCCAGACGATCCCCGCCAGCAGTATTATCAGCCCCGCCAGCGCGACCGCCCCGGCGGCGTACCAGGCCAGCAGCACCAGCAGCCTCACCAGCAGCAGCAAGATGCCCAGCGCCAGCAGGAGCCCGCCCCAGAGCTTCAGCGCCGCCGGCACAGATCGCCGCCGCCCGTCCAACCGCCTGAACATCGTCTGGCCCTTTCGCGCGAATACGCCTGTCCTTATGATAGCACCGCAGGACGAACCTGCAACGGCGAAGCGGCGCCGCCCCGCTGGGGCGGGGCAATCAACGCCTGAATGATTCATCGGCTACTGGCATGCGCGACCTTTCGGAGACAATCAGCCGGCGACTGCTGCCTCGGGTGTCACGCCCGAGCCAGTACGTCGGGGCAGAGACCAACGCCCGGCGCAAGGACGTCGAGGCCGCCGAGGTCACGGTCGCCCTGGCCTACCCCGACGCCTACTCGGTGGGCATCTCCCACCTGGGCGGGCAGGTGCTCTACAACGTCGCCAACGACATCGACGGCGTGGCCTGCGACCGGACCTACTGCCCCATGCCCGACGCCGAGGAGCTGATGCGGGCAGAGGGAATCGCCCTGTTCGCCTGGGAGAGCCGCCGGGCGGTGGCCGATTTCGACATCCTGGGCTTCTCGCTGGCACACGAGTGCTGCGCCACCAACGTCCTGACGATGCTGGACCTGGCGGGCGTGGCGCTGCGCTCGGCCGACCGGGGCGAGGGCGACCCGCTGATCATCGCCGGCGACTCCGGCGCCGACGCGCCCGAGCCGATGGCGGCGTTCATCGACCTGTTCTGCGTGGGCGAGGGCGAGCAGACGCTGCCGGCGGTGATCGAGCTTGTCCGCCAGGCCAAGCGCAGCGGCGCGCGGCGTGAGGAGGCGATCCTCGAGGCCGCCCGGACGATCCCCGCCGTTTACGCGCCGCGCTTCTACGAGCCGAGCTACGGCCCGGGGGGCGTGCTGGAGTCGCTGGAGCCGACCCGCCGGGACGTGCCGGCGCGGATCGCCCGGGCCCACATCGGACGGCTGTCCGACTCGCCGGCGCTGACCGCCCCGCTGGTGCCGCTGTCCGAGGCCGTGCACGACCGCGTCAGCATCGAGATCATGCGCGGCTGCCCGCACGGGTGCCGCTTCTGCCAGGCCGGGGCCACACGAAAGCCCGTCCGCTGGCGGAGCGTCGCCGAGATCGTCGAGACCGCTCGCCGGGCCATCGCCGCCACCGGCTACCGCGAAATCTCCCTGCTGAGCCTCTCCAGCAGCGACTACCCGCACTTCGACGAGCTGATCGACCGGCTGAACGCGGAGTTCGCCGAGCGGAACATCTCGATCTCGCTGCCCTCGCTGCGGGTGGACAGCCAGCTCGCCGCCATCCCCCGGCTCACCAGCAAGGTCCGCAAGGGCGGGCTGACGATCGCCCCCGAGGCGGCGTCGCAGCGGATGCGGCGGGCGATCCGCAAGGAGATCAGCGACGAGAGCATGCTCGCCGGCGTGACGGCCGCCTGGCAGGCGGGCTTCCGGAGCGTGAAGCTCTACTTCCTGGCGGGCCTGCCCGGCGAGCGCGACGAGGACATCGACGCCATCTTCGATCTCTGCCGCAGGCTCTCGGAGACGCGCCGTGACGTGGACGCCCCCGCCGCCGGCAAGCCGCGCGGGCGGCGCGGCGCGATCAACGCCTCGGTCTCCTGGCTTGTCCCCCGCCCCCACACGCCGATGCAGTGGTCGCCCATGGCCAGCGACGAGCACTTCTGGTCGGTGCGCCGGCGGCTCAAGGAGTTGGCCCGAGGCTCGACCGTGAACTTCAAGTTCCACCGGATCGAGCGAAGCATCCTCGAGGCCACGATCGCCCGGGGCGACCGCCGCCTCGCCGACGTCATCGAGGCCGCCTGGCGCGCGGGCGCAAGGTTCGACGCCTGGAACGAGTGGTTCGACTGGGAGAAGTGGTCGGCCGCGTTCGAGCAGACCGGAATCGACCCCGCTTTCTACGCCCATCGCGACCGCCCGACCGACGAGCTGCTCCCCTGGGACCACATCGACTCGGGGCGCTCCCGCCAGACACTCCTGGCCGAGCGGGAGAAGATGCTCGCCGCGCTGGCTTGAGCGGGCGCCGCCCCTGCGGCGCCGCCCCGGAACCGGGCGGAA
>CBFCZU010000155.1:0-10369 GCA_965602635.1 uncultured Planctomycetales bacterium
TTCCGAAACTTTCCGTTTCGTTCCGCTCTGCTGGGCCCTGTTCCGGGCGTTTCCGCAGGGCTCGGGAACGATTCGGCAAACAGGCACTTGACAGGAGACGCAAAGGACACTACTGGACTCCCCCATGAATGAGTTACGGATCGACGAACACGTAATGCCGGCCGCCCACCTGGGCGATCCCAGCCCCCTGGTGCCGTTCGTCGTTGACACGGCCAACCTGATCACCAGGGAGATGGTTGGCGCCAACATGTCGGAGGATGAGGCCCGATACATCGGCTACGGCTATGTTGACGGCTGCCTGCCCTACCTGGTCCAGGACGACTACGACCGCCAGCGCCGCCCCCGGGGCTTCCGGACGGCGGTGCTCGAGAACGACTTGCTGAAGGCGACGTTCCTGCTGGAGATGGGCGGGCGGCTGTGGTCGCTGTACTACAAGGCCGACAACCGCGAGCTGCTGTTCGAGAACCCGGTCTTCCAGCCGGCGAACCTGGGCATCCGCGACGCCTGGTTCAGCGGCGGGACGGAATGGAACTTCTGCTGGATCGGCCATACGCCGCTGACCTGCTCGCCGCTGTTCGCCGGCCGGGCCGAGCTGGACGACGGCACACCCGTGCTGCGGCTGTGGGAGTGGGAGCGCGTCCGGCAGATGCCCTACCAGATGGACGCCTGGCTGCCTGACGACTCGCCGGTGCTGATGGTCCGCGTCCGGCTGGTCAACGGCGACGACCGCACGGTGCCGATCTACTGGTGGTCCAACATCGCCGTGCGCGAGGAGCCGGATACCCGGGTGCTGGCGCCGACCGACTCGACGCTGAACTTCGACTACTCCGGCAAGCTCTCGAAGCTGCCGTTCCCGCTCCGCGGCGACAGCGACCGCAGCTATCCCGTCAACAGCCCGCGCTCGGGCGACTACTTCTTCCAGATCCCTCGCGGGGAGTACCCCTGGGTCGCGGCCGTAGGCGAGAGCGGGAAAGGCTTCTTCCACTCCTCGACCTCCCGGCTGATCGGCAGGAAGCTGTGGGTTTACGGCATGGGCCGGGGCGGGCGGCGATGGCAAGACTTCCTCAACACGCCCGGCAACGCATACATCGAGATCCAGGGCGGGCTGACCGGCACGCAGTCCGAGTGCCTGCCCATGGACCCCCGCAGCGAGTGGGAGTGGCTCGAGGCCTACGGGCCGGTAGAGGCGGACCCGGCCGTCGTGCACGGGGCCGACTGGCCCGCGGCCTGGGGCGCGGTCGGCAGGCCGATCGAGGAGGCGGTTTCGCTGCCCCGGCTCGAGGAGCGACTGGCTGAGACCAAGCCCATGGCCCAGCGAGGGCCGCTGGAGGTCCTTCACCACGGATCGGGCTGGGGGGCGCTGGAGCGGCTCCGGCGGGAGCGCGCCGGAGAGCCCGCCCTCGAGCCGGAGTCGGCGGTCTTCGACGACGACACGCTCACCGAGGAGCAGGCCCCCTGGCTGGAACTGCTCCGCGGCGGCGCGCTGCCGGAGGCGCCGCCCGAGCAGCCGCCGGCGTCGTACATTATCCAGGACCAGTGGCGCGAGATGCTGGCCGAGTCGATATCGGCCGGACGCAGCGATCACTGGCTCGGCTGGCTGCACATGGGCATCATGCACCTCGGCGCGAAGCGGTTCGACGAGGCCCGCCAGGCGTGGGAGAAGTCGGTATCGCTCCGTCCGTCGGCCTGGGGCTACCGTCACCTGGCCGCGCTGGCCATGGTCCAGGAGGACCACGCGCGAGCGGCAGAGCTGTACCCGCTGGCCGTCAGGCTGGCGCCCGAGTACACCCGCCTGGTCATCGAGTGCGGCAAGGCGATGGTCAGCGCCGCCCAGGCGCAGCAGTGGCTGGACCTGCTGGAGACGCTGAGCCCATCGACGCGAGCGGTCGGGCGCGTCCGCCTGCTCGAAGCGCAGGGGGCGCTGGCCGTCGATGACCTCGACCGGGCAGGCAAGCTGCTGGAAGGCAAGCTGGAGATCACCGACATCCGCGAAGGCGAGGGCGGCCCGGCGCACCTGTGGTTTGCCTATCAGGAGAAGCGGCTGGCGGCGGCAGAGGGCGTGCCCATAGACGACAAGCTCAAGGAGCGCGTCCGGCGTGAGTTCCCCCCGCCGGCCAACCTGGAATACAGACTGGGATGATCGCAGCGAATGTCCCCTCGCCAGGCCGGTCAGCGGGAGCACGATAGCGGCCGTCGTCCGGCCGGTGAAGGAGCAGGCGCAATGGGGTCCAACACGGATCCGCGCGAGAATGTCGAGGCGTTCTGGGCCGGCCAGCGGCCCGAGCAGGTGCCGCTCACGGTCTACCGGATGTTCACGCGTGTGGGCGAGCCGGGCAAGTGGGAGGCGCTCTTCCGGCGCGGGCTGGTGCCGGTCGACTCGTTCTGCCCGGCGAGGTCGGAGTGGACCGGCGACGTCGAGCGGGTCGTCAGCGAGTACGACGAGGGCGGGCTGCACTGGCGCCGCACCGCCATTCGCACGCCGGTGGGCGAGATCTACAGCCTCCACGCCGACGGCTGGCAGCAGAAGTACATGCTCACCTGCCCCGACGACTACCGCGTCATGACATACGTGGCCGAGCACACGAGCCTGTCGCCGGCCTACGACGACTTCCTCGCGAGGCAGAAGGATTACGCCCGCTGGGGCGTCACCATGGCGGCGGCGGGCAGGACGCCCTTGCAGGCCATACTGGTCGATTGGACCGGGCTGGAGCAGTTCTCGATGCACCTGTTCGACTTCCCCGACGCGGTGCTGACGCTCTACGAGGCCCAACTGGAGTTGTTCCGCCGCATGATCGGCATCATCGCCGAGGGGCCAGGCAAGGTGGTGTCGGTGCTGGAGAACTTCACGGCCGAGACCATGGGGCCGGAGCGGTTCGCCCGGTTCCACGTGCCGGTGTACAAGGAGCTGTTCCCGGCGCTTCAGGCTTGCGGCAAAATCGTCGGCACCCACTTCGACGGCAAGCTGGCCAGTTGCAGCGACCTCATTGCTGATTCACCTATGGACATGATCGAATCGATCACCCCGCCGCCGGAGGGCGACATGGCCCTGGCCCAGGCACGCGCCGCCTGGTCGGAGAAACTGCTCTGGTCGAACATCAACGTCAGCACCTGGGCTCTGCCGCCCGAGCAGCTCCGCCGCGAGATCCTCCAGCGCGTCGCCGACGGCTCCGATGGCGGCGCGCGGCTGGCGTTCGAGATCTCCGAGGACCTGCCGGGCAACTGGGAGCAGTCGGTCCCCGTGGTGCTGGAGGCGCTTCGCCAGACCCGCGCGGGGTGAGCCGGCGGGCCCCTCAGCCGTCGAACCGGGGCACGTCCACCGCCTCCCCGCCGGACGTGGCCGAGGCGTGGGCGCATATCCCCGCCGCCGTCCACGCCGCCGCCGTCGCCGCGTCGATGGCGGGTGGGCGGCCCTCGACGATGCTCCGCACGAACTCGTGAACCATGTGCGGGTGCGAGCCGTGGTGGCCGCCGCCCTGCTCGAACGACAGGTGCGTGTGCTTGCTGCTGGTCCTGAAACGCCCAGTGTGCCGGGCAACGTCGCCCGGCAGAAGGTCCTTGCGGTCCGGCGGATGCGGACGGGCGGCCGTGACCTTCCGCACCTGCCCCGGCGCCACGGGGGTCGCCTCGAACAGCAGCGGGTCCTCGTCCTCCATCTGCCACTCGTAGCAGGCGTTCTCGCCGTACACGACGAAGCTCTCCATGTACGGGCGGGCGCAGTGGAACAGCGATCGCGTGACCTCGGCCGCCAGGCCCGGCACGTCGAGCTGGAAGATGGCCGTCTCGATCGGGTAGGGGTTGCCGTACTGCTCCTCCAGCTCCGCCCGGAGCGCGCCGGAGCCGAAGCAGTGCACCCGCACCGCCGACGCGTCGGCGATGGCCAGCAGCGGCGCGACGGCGTGCATCGCGTACCACATCGGCGGAAGGCCCGCCCAGTAAGAGGGCCAGCACTCCATGTCCTGATAGTGCGCCCCCCGGAGGAACTGGATCCGCCCGAAGCGGCCCTGCCGCTTGAGCTCCCGGGCATACAGGAACGGCCTGGTGTAAACGGCCGTCTCCATCATCATGTAGTTCAGGCCCGACGCCTGCTGGGCGCCGACGATCGCCCGCAGCTCGTCGATGCTGGTCGCCATCGGCACGGTGCACGCGCAGTGCTTGCCCGCGTTCAGCACGGCGACCGTCTGCCGGGCGTGGTCGGGAATGCCCGAGACCAGGTGCACGGCGTCGTAGTCGCCGCGCGCCAGCACCTCGTCGAGGTCATGGAACACATCGGCGAAGGTGAATTTCTCCGTGATCGCCTCGATGCGCTTCGGGTCCTTCTCGCATATGCCCACGCGCCCGACGCTGGGGTGATCGAGGTAAATCGAGGGAAAGCACGCGCCGAACCCCAGCCCGACGACAACGACGTCGATTTTCCGCTCGGCCATCAGAGAGCCTCCGGGCGCGCGGCGGCAAAGCTACAGCCGGATCACGGCCACGCCGTATCGGCCGAGCCGCAGTTGCCCGCCCGTCCGCTTGCCGGTCAGCAGCTCGGCCTTGCCGGCCGGCACGGTAACGCTCTGCCGCTGCTCGGTGTGGTTGATCACGAACAGCAGCCGCTTGCCCCGGCCCTGGCGGACGGACACCTCCACCCCCTCCGGGGGCCTGACGACGGGCCTGACCCTCGCCGCCTTCAACACCTCGGCGATCAGTGCGTCGTAGAATGCGGGCTCCTTGACGATCGTGCCGACGTAGTAGCCGGTGCCTTTGCCGCAGGAGTTGCGCGTGGCGGCGGCGAACCGGCGCAGGTACCACGGCTCGTACACGGCGAGCGCCTCGGCCGTCGTGGGTCGGACCCAGTCCACGTACAGGTCGGCGGCGTAGGGCCCGCCCGGCAGGTCCGGGCATGTGGCCGTGACCGTCTTGGGGTCGTCCTTGGCGGCTTCGTACTCCTCGATCTGAATGCCAAGCGCCTCAGACAGCAGCCCCGGCAGCGTCCGCTCGTGGCAGAGGTTGGACGAATCCTTCACGCCGGTGCGGCAGTCGGCCAGCAGCACGCCGCCGTCCTTGACGTAGGCTTCGAGCCGCCGCGCCAGCTCGTCCGGCATCACGTGCAGGTGCGGGGCGAGGACCGCCCGGTAGCGCGAGAAATCCGCCGACGGCGGGATCACGTCGGCGCCGACGCCCGCGCGGAACAGCGCCTGGTAGTATCGCCCGATCGCCGCGCGATAGGTGCAGTCGGCGTACCCCGGCTGGAAGCTCAGGGCCCAGATGCTCTCGTAGTCGTAAACGATCGCGACCTTCGCGCGGACCGTCGTGCCTTCCAGTGCCTTGGCGAGCTTGTGGTACTCGGCGGCGGTGGCGGCGGCCTCCTTGTACCGCCGCAGCGGGCGCCCGTCGTGGCCCAACAGGCCGTGCCAGTATTGCTCGCGCCCGGCCGTGCACGTCCGCCAGCGGAACCACACCTGACCGTCGGCGCCGTGCGCCAACTGCTGGTAGGCGACCTTGCGAATCTCGCCGGGGCGCGGGTTCCGCCCGAACGCCCCCCATCCGCCCGGCCCGGCCGTCTGCTCCATGATCCAGAAATTCTTGCGCTTCAGGCCGCGCATCACGTCAGCGGCCAGGGCCGCGTCGTAGCTAACCGACGGCGGGCCCCAGACCGGATAGTTGTCCCAGCTCACGTGGTCGAGGTCCTCGGCCAGGTCGTAGTAGTTCAGCTCGCTGAACAGGCCCATGAAGTTGTGCGTGACGAAGTGCTTCGGGCAGGCCTCACGGATGATCCTCACCTGGTCGCGCTGGAAGCGGACGTTCTGAAACGAGAAGAACCGCTGCCAGTCCAGGCACGCGCTGGGGTTGTGCGTGGACGAATCGGAGGGAATCTGGATCTCCCCCCAGGTCCCGTAGCGGTGGCCCCAGAAGTGCGTGCCCCAGCGCCGGTTCAACTCGTCCAGCGACCCGTACCGCGCCCGCAGCCAGTCCTGGAAGTCGCCCCGGCAGCCGTCGCAGTAGCACATCGGGCCGCCGAACTCGTTGTCGGTCTGCCAGCCGATGACGTTCGCCGCGCTCTTGAAGTGCTCGGCCATCGCGGCCGTGATGCGCTCCGACAGCAGGCGGTAGATGCCGCTGGTGAAGCAGTTGTTCTTGCGGACGCCCCAGACGGTGCGCGATCCGTCGGCGTTCATGGCGAGCGTCTCGGGATACTTGCGGGCGACCCACGCGGGCATGACGGCCGTCGGAGTGCACAGGATCGCCGAGACGCCGTGCCGCCGGAGCACGTCCAGGGCCTCGTCGAGCCAGGCGAACTCGAACCGCCCCTCCTGCGGCTCCATGAAGACCCAGGCGAACTCCGCCAGGCGGACGACGTTGAAGCCCGCCTTCCGCATGAGTCTGGCGTCGGTGCTCCATCGCTTGCGCGGCCAGTGTTCCGGGTAGTAATCGACGCCGACGTACATGGTCGTGTCCTTATGCTTGCGGTGTCGAAGCGGGCGACGGCCGCCACGGAGGCGCTGTCAGTTCACTCGATACGCGTGGACGCACGGGGAGCTTTCCCTACCCCCGTCGCTGTAGGCCCACGTTGAGACCACATACAGCAGCCTGGCCTTCTCGTCATAGCAGGCGCCCGTGACCAGCCCGCCCAGCGGGTAACGGACCTTGGCCATGGAGTGGGGAACGATCTTCCAGGGCTTGGTCAGCCCCTTGGCCGCCTTACCCAGGTCATCCGGGTCGTAGAAGTACCAGTACCGAGCGCGTCCGGCACTGCCGATCGACCCGAAGTCATATCCCATCCTGCCGGTGCCGAGCTGGACGAAGGCGATGTAGGCTTGCTTGGACGGCGTGTCGATGAACGCCCCGCCCCTCGCCCAGTCGTCGTAGGTCCAGTATCCCTTGGCCGGGCTTTCGGGCTGATCGCCCCAGTAGCCGCAATTGGCGTTGAGGTAGTCGCCGTCCCGCGGCGCCTTTGCCCCACGCCCGTAGAAGAGCATCTCAACGATGTCCGCGGTCTTCTTGTCCGGGTCCGGGCGGGCGATCGCGCCCAGGGCGGGCCCGCGGCTGGCGGGTCCACAGATGCTGTAGTACCCGCCGAACCCGAGGGCAAGCGTCCTGCCGCCCGTGTACTTGTCCGCGAAGGCCTTCGGCAGCCTGGTCACGCCGCCCCAGTACGACTTGTAGTAGCCGACCGACTTGGGCATGTACCACGGTCCATAGTGCGTGATCCTGCCGTCGTCGGCCAGCTTCGACGCGCCCAGCACGGGCGGCGCCTTGCCCGTCTTGTAGCCGTGGTAGCTGGTCCAGTAGAGGGTCTTCCTGCCCTCGTCCCACACGAAGCCCCCGTTTGGAGCGATGCCCTCCTCGCCCGCCTTGGGCATCCGCATTCCGCCCCAGATCTTCTTGACCTCCGCGACCTTCAGCGGGGCGTGCTTGCCGTCCTTGACCTTCACCAGGGGCGGGATCTCGATCTCGAAGAGCACCTGCGCCGGGTGCGTGTAGTTCATGAAGAGCCTCTTGGTGCCGTCAGGCATCTCCCTCAGCGCCAGGCCGCTCTCCGAGAAGGCGCCCCTGGCGCGCTTGACGTGCTTGGGCGGCTTGAAGGAGCCGACGTACTCGAAGTCCTCGAACGTCAGCATCTCCTTCCTGGACGGGTCGCGCGGGGCCGGGGCCGTCGCGGTCGCGGGCTCCGCCGGGCGGGGATCGACCTGGATCGTCTTGGCGCGAGTCGTCTCGCCGAACCAAGTCCTGCCGTCCTTGTTCACCTGCCATTGGAAGGTCACCTTGCCGGGCTTGCCCGGGGCTTTCAGGTGGGACGTGAAGGTGTACTCGGCCCCCGGCTTCACCGAGAAGCCCTGGCGTATCAGAATGAAGCTGGTTCCCCAGTTGAGGTTGCCCTGCGGACCCACGGAGCGCAGCCGGACGGCCTCGCACCACCAGGCCTTGGCCCCCGTGTTCCGCATGGTAATCGCGGCCGGGAATACCTGGTCGGTGATGACCTTCTCCGGCACCTTCATGCCGACGAATGCGGCGTCGTGGTCGCTCTTGGGCGCGTCGGCGGCCTGGGCCGCCAGTGCGACGGCGATCAGTGTGAGCAGCGTGCAGTATCGCGACATCATCAAGCCTCCTGTCGGTCCCGCTCGGGTGGACCTCGCGGCGAACGAGGTTACGTCGTCTCCGGGTATAACCCGCACCGCCGCATCCAGGCGCGGTACTTATCCAGATCAACCGGCGGATTGCCCGCCAGGTAGTGGTTCCTCCCGCCGCCGGCGCGGCCAGTCCACTCGATCAGCAGCATTCGCGGCGCGTCGCCCAGGTCCATCGGCTCGATGTCCGCGGCCTCGTTGGCCGGTGCGACCGCCTCGCCGGCGGCGAGCTGCGCGCCGCCATCGACGTCCGTCACCGTGTAACGCAGCGGCGCGTCGGCGAGCGTGTCGTTGACGGCCACCAGCGTCCGCCGCCCCTCGTCCTCCTCGCGGACCATCAGGCACACATGCTGCTGCGAGGCGCGGATGAACCAGTACGCCAGCTTCCTGACGAAGTAGTAGTCCACCACCGCGTCGGAGAACTGAGGCCAGCCGTCCATCAGGTTCCACCAGATGATCCCCGTCCGCCGCCACTTGCCGGCGCGGAACCGCTCGATGAAGTACTTGAAGGCCTCGGCCTGGGTCGCCTGGCTGGCGAAGGCGAAGTCGTCCAGGTTGTCGGGGACCGTCCCGAAGACCGGCGGGATCTGGTTGGCCATCAGGAGCACGCGGTGCTCGACCGACGGGAGAATGTCCGTCCCAAGCGAGGGGTTGGTCGAGTGCAGGCACCACTCGTCGTTGCCCTCATACGGCCAGAGCTTCTCCGGCGAGATGAACCGGCGGACAGAGTCCGGGGCGGGGCAGCCGTGGTAGCCGATCTCGCTGGCGAAGTGGCACACGGCCTTGCGATAGAAGTCGCTCTTGTAGTAGTCGCGCGGGCCCCAGAGGTGGTTCTCCGGCACGAGTTCCTTGCCGGCCTGGTGGGCCGCCTCGTCGATGTACGGCGAGCTGGGCAGGTACGGCCGGCCGGGGTCGTGAGTCTGGATGACCCGCGGCAGCACCCGGCGCGTCAGGCGGTTGCGGTTCGGGTCGCCTCGGTGCATCGAGCCCCAGAACCAGTCGCACTCGTTGTCCCCTGCCCACAGTGCCAGGCAGGCATGCTGGCGGAGCCGCTTGACGATCTTCACCGCCTCACGTTCGAGCGCCGCGGCGAAGCCGTCGTCCTGGGGGTACACCGCGCAGGCCATGGCGAAGTCCTGCCAGACCATGACGCCCTTGCGGTCGCACCATTCGTAGAAGGCGTCGTTCTCATAGACGTTGCCGCCCCAGCAGCGGATGATGTTGCACTCCAGCTCCTCCACCATCTCGAGGATGGCGGGCAGGCGGGCGGCGTCGCGCGAGTGGAAGGCGTCGGCCGGCACCCAGTTGGTGCCCTTGGCGAAGACCTTCGCGCCGTTGACCTTCAGGCAGAACTCGCCCGCACCCTCGCGTGTTGTGGTGCTGGTCCGCAGCAGCTCCACGGTGCGAATGCCGTGCTGCAAGGCCATCATGTCGATCGCGGCGCCGTCGCGCAGCAGCGACACCGTCACGTCATACAGGTTCGCCTCGCCATATCCCCGCGGCCACCAGAGCCGGGCCTGCGATACGTCGAACTTGCACTCCTCGGCCGGGAAATGCACGGGCTGGCGGACGTCGAACTTCGACTCGCCGCAGGCGCCTTGTATGCGGAGCTCGTAGGCCCCCGCCGGCGCGTCGGCCAGTCGCATCTTGGCGCACAGGCGAAGCCGCGCGGCGCGGTTATCGTCCTTCAAGGCGACGGTTCTGAGGTACACCTCCTCCAGGCGCTCGCCCGGGCGGTAGCGCAGGTGAACCGGACGCCAGATGCCGGCCGAGACCGCGCGGGGCATGATGTCCCAGCCGTACATATGCGGGGCCTTGCGGATGTACAGCGACTCGTGGTGCCGGCTGAAGGCCGCCACGCCGGCGGGGTATTCGAACTCCCGCGCCGCCTCGACGGCCGGGCGAATGTGCACCAGCAGCTCGTTGCCGGCGCGGAGATGCTCCGTGACGTCGAACACGTGCTCGACCAGCATGTTGTCGGTCGAGCCGATCCGCCGGCCGTTGAGATACACGTCGGCAAGGCAGTCGAGCCCCTCGAAGACAAGCTCGGCCGCATGGCCGGGTCGGGGCTCGGCCTCAAACGATCGCCCGTACCACACGTGGCAGTCCTCGAACTCCTGCACGCGGAGGATGTTCAGGCCGAAGAAGGGCTCATCCAGCAGCCCGACCGCCTGCAGGTCCAGCTCGAAGTTGCCGGGGACTGTGCAGGGATGGATCTGCATTCCCCCCTGCGAAAGCTCCGCCAGCGTTGCATAGTCCCG
>CBFCZU010000156.1:0-10181 GCA_965602635.1 uncultured Planctomycetales bacterium
CGGCCTTCTTGACCGTCGTCTTCTTCACCGCGGTCTTCTTCACCGTGGTCTTCTTGACGGCCGCCTTCTTGACCGTCTTCTTCTTGACGGTGGCTTTCTTGGCGGCGGGCTTGGGCTTCTCGGCCGGGGCCTCTTCAGCAGGCTCCTCGGGCGGCGCTTCCGCCTCGGGCGGCTTCTCTGCGGCGGCCTTGGCGGGAACGGCCTTCGCCGGCTTCTCCGGCGCCGCGGCGGGCTTCTCGGCCATGGCCTCGGCGAGGAGCCTGTCGAACGCGGCCGGGTCCGCCACCGCAATATCGGCCAGCATCTTCCGGTTGACGACCATGCCCTTCTCGGCCAGGCCGTGCATGAACCGGCTATAGCTCACCCCGCGCATCCGGCAGGCGGCCGAGATCCGCGTTATCCACAGCCGGCGGAAGTCGCGCTTCCTGAGCTTGCGCCCGATGGCGGCGTGCTGCCCGGCCCGGAGGCCTACCTCCCTGGCGATGCGATATCTTCGCGAGCCCGCGCCGATGTGCCCGCGGGCGGCCTTGAGGATTTTCTTGTGCTTTCGGGCCCGGGCCGAGCCCTTCCGTACTCGTGGCATGAGACAACTCCTCATCGGCCGGTGGACGGCCCCAGGGGCCAGTTGTGGGTCCCACTCGGCCTTACGAGTGTTCAGATCCCAAGCATACGCTTGGCGTGCTTGGTAAAGCCCTTGGAGAGAGTCCGGCTCTTGCGCAGGGCGCGTATCCGCTTGGGGGACTTAGAAGACTTAAGGTGGCTGCTGAGCGGACGGCGGCGCCGGAGCTTGCCCGTGCCAGTCACTTTGATCCGCTTGGCCACAGCCTTGTTGGTTTTCATTTTCGGCATCGTAAAGACCTTGGTATATATCGGCCCCCGCCCGGGGAGCCCTACAGCCCTCTGCGCGGTGGGCAAGAGGGACGAAGATTCTACCATCGCGCCGGCGCCGGGGAAACTCTTTTTCCTGACTTATCCCGGGGCCGGCGGAGATTACTGCGCCGTCGGCGGCGCGGCCTGCTCGCCGGTTGCGGGGGCTTGCTCGCCGGCTGCGGGGGCCTGCTCGCCGGCTGCGGGGGCCTGCTCGCCGGCTGCGGGGGCTTGCTCGCCGGCTGCGGGGGCCTGCTTGCCGACGGCGAGGGCTTGCTCGGGCGTCGCCGCCTGCGGGGGGGGCTTCGTCGGCGGCGGCTTGACCGTCGAGGCCAGCACCATCGTCATCCGCCTGCCTTCCATCCGGAAATCGCGCTCGACCTTGGTGACGTCCGCCAGGGAGGCCTTGATCGAATTGAGCACGTCCCGCCCCACGTCGAGGTGGGCCAGCTCGCGCCCGCGGAAGCGGAGCGTGAACTGCACCCTGTCCCCGCGCTCGATGAAGTTGCGTGCCCGGGCGACCTTGATCTCCAGGTCATGGGCGCCGATCTTGGGCGTGCGGATGCGGACCTCCTTCATCTCGGTCTCGTGGCGGCGCGCCTTGGCCTTGCGCTCCTTCTTCCTCTGGGCATACTTCCACTTGCCGTAGTCCATGATGCGACAGACGGGCGGCTTGGCCTGGGGTGCCACCTCGACCAGGTCCATCTCGGCATCGCGAGCCATGGCCTGCGCCTCGCGGGTCTCAACGATCCCCGCCTGGTTGCCTTCGGCGTCTATGAGCCGGATCGGCGTGACTCTGATACGTTCGTTGCAGCGAAGTGATTGCTGAGGAATGGCTTTTACCCTTTCCCTTCGATAGTCGGGGCGGCCACCGGCCCGCCACAGGCCGGACGCCGCGCCGCTCACCATTATTCTATCATTCCCGAGGCGAAAATACCGGTTCCAGGGCGCGGGAATCTCGCTGCTCGGCCAGCTTGCCGATCGCCTCGTCCAGGGCGACGGCCCCGAGGTCGCCGCCCCGCCGGCAGCGGACGGATACGGTGCGTGCCTCGGCCTCGCGCCCGCCAACCACGAACATGTACGGGACCTTCTGCATGGTCCAGCGGCGAATCTTCGCCCCGACCTTATCGGCCGAGGGATCCAGCTCCGCCCGCAGCCCCGCCGCGGCCGCGGCCGATACCACCTCCCGGCCGTAGTCGTTGAACTTGTCGCTGACGGGCAGCACCGCCACCTGCACGGGCGCCAGCCACAGCGGAAACGCCCCGCCGAAGTGCTCGATCAGGATGCCGATGAACCGCCCCAGGGCGCCGAACGGCGCGCGGTGGATCATCACCGGGCGGTGGGCGGCGTTGTCGGCGCCGGCGTATTCCAAGCCGAACCGCTCGGGCAGGTTGTAGTCCACCTGAATCGTCCCTAGCTGCCACTCCCGCCCGAAGCAGTCCTTGACGATGAAATCGATCTTCGGCCCATAGAACGCGGCCTCGCCGGGCTCCTCGGTGAAGTTCATCTCCAGCTTCACAAGCACGCGGCGGATGTTGGCCTGGGCCCGATCCCAGTTCTTCGGGTCCCCGACGTACTTGTCGGACTCCGGTCCCCGAAGGCTGAACCGCACGCGGTAGTCGTTCAGCCCCAGCATCCCCAGCGCCAGCTTCACCAGGTCAACGCACGACTCGATCTCCTGCTCCACCTGGTCGGGGGTGCAGAAGATGTGGGCGTCGTCGCAGGTGTATCCGCGGGAGCGGATCATCCCGTTCAGCTCGCCGGACAGCTCCCAGCGGTACACCGTGCCGAACTCGGCCAGCCGCACCGGCAGATCGCGATAGCTGTGCTGGGTGGCCTTGAAGATATGAATGTGATGCGGGCAGTTCATCGGCTTGAGCAGGTAGCCGTCGTCGTCGCCCATCTCGATGGGCGGGAACTGCGAATCCTTGTAGTAGGGATAGTGCCCGCTGGCCCGGTACAGGTCGAGCCTGCCGATGTGCGGCGTGACGACCATCTGGTAGCCCCGCTTGACCAGCTCGTCCTGGAGCCAGTTCTGCAGCTGCATGCGGATGATGGTCCCACGGGGCATCCACATCAGCAGTCCCGGCCCCACCTGTTCGTTGGTGAGGAACAGCTCCAGTTGCCTGCCCAGCACGCGGTGGTCGCGCTGGCGGGCCTGCTCGACCCGTTCGAGGTGCTCGTCGAGGTCCTTCTGTCTGAAGTATGCCACCCCGTAGATGCGGGTGAGCATGGGGTTGTTCTCATCGCCGCGCCAGTACGCGCCGGCGACGTTGATTAGCTTGAATGCCTTTACGGCCCGCGTTCCCGGCAGGTGCGGCCCGCGGCAGAGGTCCAGGAAGTCGCCCTGGGTGTAGATGCTGACGGTCTGGGCGCCCTCCTGCCGGGCCAGATCGTCGATCATCTCGACCTTGTACGTCTGGCCGAGGTCGGCGAACTTCTTGCGGGCGGCCTCGACCGGCAGCTCGTCCCGGCTGATGGGGATGTCCTCGCCCGCGATCCGCTGCATCTCCTGCTCGATGGCGGGCAGGTCCTCGCTGCCGACGGGCTGGGGAAGTTCGAAGTCGTAGTAGAAACCGTACTGGAAGTCGTCCATCAGGGCCGGGCCTATGGTGTACTGGACCTGCTGGCCGTAGATCCGGCGCACCGCCTGGGCCATGACGTGAGCGGCGGTGTGGCGCAGCACCTCCAGGGCGGCGGGGTCGCGTTCGGTGACGATCTTCAGCCGGTGCGTGCCCTCGGTCAGCTCGAGCGACAGGTCGCGCAGCTCGCCGTCCACTTCCGCGGCCACGGCCGCCTTCGCCAGGCCCGCGGAGATGTCCTTGGCCACGTCGGCCGGCGACACCGGCGGTTCGTACTCCCTGCTGCTGCCGTCCGGCAGCTCGATCACAACCATCTCAGACCTCCATCGCCTCCCCCGGGCGCAAGGGCGCCCGCGGCCGGGGGCTCGTGATGGGTCTTCTCGGCAGTGGCTTGGCTGATATGAAAAACCGGCCTGAACACGATCCGCCAGTGCGACGGCCGGCGCGATGGCCGAGCCACAGCCGAGCCCGAGTTGTCGGGCCCGACCGTCACGAGGTTGTCGTGGTCGTCACAAGACGCTTCATGATTCCAGGCCGAGTACCCTCGGCTACGTCTTTTTCCACAACCCAGAGCATACCGCCAGGGCGGCGAATGTCAACGGCTTTTTCGCGCCCGGGGGCGCCGGGCGCCTGCGCTCTCAGGCCCAGCGGATAAGGCCCATCTCGCGGGCGTCGGGCAGGGCGTCGTGGCGGGGCAGGACCCTGACGGTGTAGCCTGCCAGGCCGCTGTGCCCGCAAAGGATGTCGGCGGTGTAGTGGAGGCGCCCCTGGGCGTCTGGCTCGCCCTGTGAGGTCATTTCGGTCGCCTGGCCGTGCTGGAGCTGCCCGTCGACGTCCAGCCGCCCGTGATAGAGCTGCACCTGCACGTGCGAGGGCGGCACCTCGCCGAGCGTGACCGTCGCATCGACCCGCACCGACTTGCCCACGTGGGAGGCGCCGTCCATGTCGTCCTGGACGCCCTGCACGCGGACCTGGGCGAAACGATCCCACAGCCAGTCCTTCCACTCGGCCAGCCCCCGGGCGGCGGCCATGTCGCCGCCGGTCAGCTCCTCCCAGCGGGCCTTGGCCGGCACGTAGAACTTCTCGCAGTAGTCGCGGACCATGCGGTTGGTGTTGTACGCCGGGGCGAGCTTCCTCATGGCGGCCTTCATCCGGGCGATCCACTGCCGCGGCAGCCCGTCGGGCCCGCGGTCGTAGAACATCGGCACAACTTCCTTCTCGAGCAGGTTGTACAGCGTCTGGCTTTCCACCGAGTTCTGGTAGTCCAGGTCCTCGTATGTCTCCCCGGAGCCGATGGCCCACCCGACGTCGGGGCTGTAACCCTCAGCCCACCAGCCGTCGAGCACGGAGACGTTCAGCCCGCCGTTGGCGGCCACCTTCATGCCGCTGGTGCCGGATGCCTCCATCGGGCGCAGCGGCGTGTTCAGCCACAGGTCCGCCCCCTGCACCAGGTAGCGGGCGACGTTGAGCTCGTAGTCCTCCAGGAAGACGATGCTGCGGCGGAACTGCGGCATTCGGGCCGTGTGCACGACCTGGCGGATGAGGTCCTTGCCCGGATTGTCCCTGGGGTGGGCCTTGCCGGAGAATATGATCTGTACGGGCTTGTTGGGGTCGTTTATCAGGCGGCTGAGGCGCTCGCTGTCCTGAAGTATCAGGGTGGCCCGCTTGTATGTGGCGAACCGGCGGGCAAAGACGATGGTCAGCGCCTCGGGGTCGAGCACCTCCTCGGCGGTGGCGAGCTCGGCGGCGCCCGCGCCGCGCCGCTCGAGCTGCTCCCTCAGCCGTCGGCGGGTGAAGGCCACCAGCCGCTCCCGCCGGCGCTCGTGCGTGCGCCACAGCTCGGTGTCGGGAATCTGGTCCACCGTCTCCCAGACGCTCGCCTCGGTCGGCTGCTCCTGCCACTCCGGGCCGAGGTAGCGGTCGTAGAGCCCCGCCTGGTCGTGGCTGATCCAGGAGCCGGTGTGGATGCCGTTCGTCACGTGCGTGATTGGCACCTCGTCGGCGGGCAGGTCCGGCCAGACGCCGGCCCAGAGCTTGCGGCTGACCTGCCCGTGGAGGCGGCTGACGCCGTTGCGGCAGCTTGAGAGGCGCAGCGCCAGCACGGTCAGGCTCACCGGCTCGTCGTCGTTCGAGCCGTTCTGCCGCCCCAGCGCCAGGAACTGATCGCGCGGCAGGCCGATATCTTCCCAGTACTGCCCGAAGTAGCGGTCGAAGAGCCAGACCTCGAATGCGTCGTTGCCGGCCGGGACGGGCGTGTGGGTGGTGAAGACGTTCGAGGCCATCACCGCCTCGCGGGCGGCCTGGAACGAGACCTTCCGCTCGGACATGAGCGCCCGGATCCGCTCCAGCGCCAAAAAGACCGGGTGCCCGTCGTTCATGTGGAAGACCGACGGGGTGATGCCCAGCGCCTTCAGCGCCCGCACGCCGCCGATGCCCAGAATGATCTCCTGGCGGATCCGCATCTCGTGGTCGCCGCCGTAGAGCTGGCTGGTGATCTGGCGGTCATCCGGCGAGTTCTCCGGGACGTTGGTGTCGAGCAGGTACAGCTTCACCCGCCCCACCTGCACCAGCCACACTCGGACCTTCACCGGCCCGTTGGGCATGACGACCTCGACGGTGACCTGCTCGCTGCCGTTCATGACGGGCCGGACGGGCATGTTGTGGAAATCGTTCCGCGGGAACAGCTCCAGCTGCCAGCCGTCGGCGTTGAGCCGCTGGCGGAAGTAGCCCTGCTGGTAGAGCATCCCCAGGCCGACCATGGGCAGGCCCAGTTCCGAGGCGCTCTTGAGCAGGTCGCCGGCCAGAACGCCCAGCCCGCCGGAGTAGATGGGGATGCACTCGGTCAGGCCGAACTCCGCGCAGAAGTACGCGATCGTCGGCCTCTCGCTCCGCCCGTAGGTGCGCTCGAACCAGCCGCCCTTGTCGAGGTACTCGGCAAGCTCGGCCTGCGCCCGGCGGACCTGCGCCAGGAAGCCGGGGTCCCTGCTGACCCGCGTCAGACGCTGCTGATCGATCTGCCCGAGCATGGCCACGGGGTTATGGCCGGTGGCCTCCCAGAGGTCGCGGTCGAGGCGGAGGAAGATTTCCCGCACTTCGCCCCGCCAGGACCAGCGAAGGTTGTAGGCCAGATCGGCCAGACCGGCCAGCGACTCCGGCAGGGACGGCTCAACTTTGTACGTACGCAACGGTCTCATGGGCAATCACGGCCCTTCACCTGGGGCTGGCGGCGCACGCTCCACGCGCACGGCCCTACCGCCCCTGACTCTAATCGGTCATTCGGCTTGCCAAGATTACCGCCATTGTGCCGACAACCGCGGTAACGGAAAATGCTTGCCTGGTGCTCCCTCCATTAGAATCCTATACATGGCGCGGGTGTCCGGACAATGCCGCCGGGCATAATCCTTACCCCCGCCGCCAATGCGGGAGCCAGGCGATGAGACGAATGGGCATCTGGAGTGCGGTGCTGCTTTCCTGCCAGATCTTCTCATGCGGGCAGCGCGAGCCGGCGGCTTCCCCCTCCCGGCCGGCGCCAAGGGCCCCCGCTTCGGCGCCGGCGCCGGACGAAGACCGCGACGCGGTCGCCGAACTGGACCGGCTGGAGGCCGCGGCGCGAGCTGCGATCGCCAAGGAAGACCACGGGCAAGTGACGGCCGCCGTCGTCGCCCTGGAGAAGCTCGAGTTCGCAAATCCGGAGAACGCGGCCGTGCGCAACCTGCTCGCCCGTGACTTCCGCGACGAGGCGGTCAGGCTCCGCGCCGGCCTGCACAGGTTCCTCTTCACCGAGCTGGCCGCCCTGCCGGCAAGGCAGCGGAGAAAGCTGCTCGACTTGGCCGACAGCGGTCAGGCCGATGCCGTCGAGCGCGCCGGCGCAGCCCTGGCCGAGCATCAGCACGCGGGCGGGCGCGTGTGGCTGCG
Organism: uncultured Planctomycetales bacterium; assembly: GCA_965602635.1. Lineage (GTDB taxonomy): Bacteria > Planctomycetota > Phycisphaerae > SM23-33 > SM23-33 > CBFCZU01. The sequence continues at coordinate 7,365 of CBFCZU010000156.1, forward strand.
GGCAACGCCGTCGCTCAAGCCCCGCACGATCGACCCGGCCTCGGGCCTGCCGGTCCGACCCGCCGGGCTGGTCAAGCGAATCTGGCAGAGCCGCTTCAACCGGGCATTCAACACCCGCATGCGGCAACTGACGTCGGAGAACCCCGCCACCCGGCCGGGAACATAAGCACCCCCGCCGCCCGGTCAACGAATTCACGAGTTAACGTTCTTCTCAGTACGTCCCCATCTCCAGGCCGCGGTCGATGAAGAACTTGTACGTCTCGTACTCGACCTGGTCGGGGATGCTGTGGTCTGAGTGCAGGCAGTATCCGCCGCCGGCCATGGCCGCGGGCAGCTTGGCGGACAGCTCGGCCGTGATGGCGTCGCGGTCGTTGGCCACCATCGTCCGGACGTCCATCCCGCCCATGAAGGCGATCCGGTCGCCGTAATCGGCCTTGAGCTGCACCAGGTCCATGCCGGCCTTGACTTCCATCGCCTGGAGGCAGTCCATCCCAGCCTCGATCAGCCCCTCGACCAGCGGCTCGACGTACCCGCAGGAGTGCACCACCACCGGCAGCCCCAGCGAGTGGGCGTAGTCGAACGTCTGCTTGTGCGCCGGCCAGATGATCTCCTTGTACATCCGCGGCGACATGAACGGCTTGTGCTTGAAGCCCATGTCCTCCCAGAACCAGATGCCGTCTGGCGGGCCCACCTTCGAGAAGTACGTCTCCTGGATGGCGATGATCAGGTCGGCGTACACGTCGCACATGTCGCGGACCCAGTCGGGGTCGTCGATCATGCCGATGAGCATATTCTCGTGCCCGCAGACGGGGTGGAGGCACTCGAAGACGTTGACTCCGACCCAGCAGAAGTAGAGCTGCTCGCGGGCGCACTTCTCGCGCGCGGCGCGGTAGCCTTCGATGTTCACGCGCCTCTCGCCCGCGTCTGGGGCGACCAGGTGCGGGCGGATGTGCTCTTCCCAGCCGGCGCGGTCCTTCACCAGAAAGTCCACGTGCTCGGGCGTGCCGGACTTGTGCTTCCACCAGCGCAGCACGGCGCCGTTGGCGTTGCGGACGAGCTTGGTCTCCTCGGTTTCCTCGATGATCTCCTCGGTGTAGTCCAGCCAGGCGGCGCAGGTGTGCCCGCCGTACTTGCGCAGGTCGAAGTGGAAGTGGTCCTCGGGGCTCTCGTCGGCGCCGAGGTGGCCTTCGTCGCGCCACTTCTTGACGGTCTCGCCCCAAAAGCTCTCGTCCAGGCCGATGCGGTCCACCGGCTGGCGCCTGAGGATGCGATCGATGCGTTCCCTGGAAGTCAATTCCGGCATGTCTGATTCCTCCTGCGGGCGCGTCACTTGCCCTGTTGTGCCATGGCGCTGCCCTTACCTGGAGCGACCGACGGAGGTTAACCTGCGGCAGTGGGCTTGGCAAGGGCCAGGGCGGCTGCGGGGGCGCAAAGGCCGCGCGAAGGCATGTCCGGCCCGCGGGCCCACCCCGGGCGAGACCCGCGGGGCCGGCGTCAGATCAAGGCGAAGGCCATGGCGATGCCCCCGAGCATGGCCACGGCCAGTGCGATCAACTGTGCGTGCTTCATCGCTATCTCTCCCGGCTGCTCCTCACTTCGACGCCCCGCCGGGCGCAAAGTTCCCACCAGCCGGAAGTTTTCTTCCACCCGCCCAGGCCGGACCGTCCGCCGAGTCAAGCTCGTCGCCAACGTGCAGGCCGATGCCGAGGCCCCTACGCCTCCGGCGCCTCGGCCGGTTAGGCTGCTGACCCGCCGACGGGCCGGGCGCGCTGTTCCCGCCAGTGCACAATGAGGGAGCGAACACCACGGCCCAGGTAGCCTGCACCGATGTAGAACAACCAGATGCCGCAGATTGTCCCTCCCTGGTCCGACAGCCCGTGCGACATGGGCGCTAGAAACACGGTGACGGCGCAGGAGAGGACAACACACGGCCAAAGAGCCGGGCGCCACGCCAGGGCGCCCGCGAAGCAAAGCGACAGCAAACACAAGACCAAGTTGCCGACCCAGTCGTCATCCGACAGCCCCATCCTGCCCGAGAAGAAGAAGTACGCCCAGGGCCGCAAGGCCTGATCAGAACGGGTCTTGGCCACCTCGTCAGGATCGAGGAGCTCAACCTCTTTCGGAACGCCCAGATCGTCTAGCGCGGATCGCCACTCGTCCTCAGTCTCGAAGATCCTCCGCTGATCGTCGCCATACTCCTGAGCCGAGTCGAATATGAAATACCCATCCTCCGTCGTGCCGAAAATGATCTTCTCCCAAACGCCGTATCTCGCTAGGTGAGGCACGATCAGCCACTTGCGACGGTGCATCACGCCGGTCGTTTCCGCCAAGTACAGCCTTCCCCACCCGGAGTCATGGTCACTCGTCATGCGTCCGGTGGCGGGCCAGTCGCAGTAGATGCCGTAGGGACCGATCGCCTCCAGCCAGTACTCCCGCGGAGTGCCCTCAGCCGTGCTCCCAAGACAGGCCAGGAGCAACAAACCGACAAGGAAGCAGGCAGTCTTTCGAGAACTCAGCATGCACTCACCCGGGAGACAGAGGGTCAGGAGCCTTTGCTTAGTGCTGCATTAACGGTCCTGTCCTTTCTGGCTCGGCCACGGGGCACGCGGCGTATGCTGCCGGGGACCGGAAATAAAGTCCCCCGCCCCGTCTTATCGTGGGTGCGATTCTACCCCCCCCCCGGGGGCCGGCGGCAAGGGCGGGGCGGCGGGCTCTCCGACGCCCCGTTGGGGCTGACGAGAAGGGGGCGCCCGCGGCCAAGCCCCACCGATAGCTATCGGTGGGCTTTGGCCACGAAGCGGCGCCCGGCGTTTCTTC
>CBFCZU010000157.1:0-10159 GCA_965602635.1 uncultured Planctomycetales bacterium
GCCGGGGTAGAATGCCCCTCGGCATCGAACGGGGGATGGCTTCATTTCGACCCGTCGGCGGAAGCGCCCAAGTCGACACGCCCGCCGAAGAGCAAGATGGACCACAACATGGCTGAAGTCCCCAATGGCCACTAGAATGAGGCCGGACGGCAGGAGATATCCCATGCATCGCGTCATGCTCATACTGGCCGTGAGCGGGCTCGCAGCTCTTGCATTGGCTGTTGGCCCTGGGACCGAGAAGACGGCGGAGAAGCCTCTGCAACGGCGGATTGCGGAGCGGACGTATCCGTCGGTCTTCCAGGCGTGGAACCCGGCGGAGAACGTCAAGGGCGAGTCGAAGCTGGTGACGGTGGCGCGGCATGACCTGATCTTCCACGGGCCGGGCTTCTTCGGCCTGCGATGGAAGGGCAAATCCTATGGCCTGGCGACGGCACTGAAGGATGAGAGCATCGTCGCCGGGCGGAAGCGCCGGACCAAGCTGCTGAAGCTCAACCCCAACCTCGTGCTGCTGGCGGAGATTCGCTACCGCGACGCCTGGAAGGGCTTCCTGCCGGCCGGCCACAAGTGGTGGATGCGCGGCCGGGACGGCAAGGCGGCCCCCGGCTGGGCGGAGGGCAAGTTCCTCAAGCTGGACTACACCAGCGCCGACTACCGCGCCCACGTAGCCGCCCGCTGCAAGGCCGTCGTCGCCAGCGGCGTCGTCGACGGCGTCATGCTGGACTGGTGGCGCGACGACGAGCACCGCCTCGCCCTGATTAAGGCCGTCCGCGCGGCCGTCGGCGAGAAGGCCCTGATCGTCGCCAACGCCAACGATCGCACCACGCCGAAGACGGCCAGCTACATCAACGGCTACTTCATGGAGTGCACGCGCTCGAAGACGCCGGCCGACTGGAAGCGCATCGCCCGCACCCTCCGCTGGTCCGAGCACAACCTACGCAAGCCCCGCGTCAACTGCCTGGAAACGTGGTTCCACAAGAGCCGCCGCGACCTCCACCTCATGCGGGCCACGACCACGCTGGCCCTGACGCACTCGGACGGATATTGCCTGTTCGGCGACCCCAACCCCCTGCCGACGCCGGACCATCTGCACGACTGGTACCCGTTCTGGCGGCGCTCCCTCGGCCGGCCGAAGGCGAAGGGCCGCAAGCGCGACGACGGCGCCTGGCAGCGCGAGTTCGACAAGGGTACGGCCGTGTACAACCCGATGGGCAACGCGAAGGCCACGGTCGTCTTCGCAACGCCGTACAGGAGCCTCCGGACGGGCAAGGCCGACCGAACGCACGAGCTGCCCGCCTGCGACGGGGACATTTACTTGCGGAATACCGACTGAAACATAACAGGCCAGATCGAGAGTGTTGTCGCGTAGCCATGACAGACTCTCATCTGCACGTTCGGCAAAGGATCATGCAGACTACAGTCAGGCACTACAACCAGGCGGCTGACTACGAGAAGGTCGGCCGGTTCCTCGTGAGGACATACCGTACGACGGGTGGGCATATCAACTGGCATCAGCCGCGCTGGGAATACATGCACTACCATCCCATGGTCCGGGGAGTCGATCTGAGCTGCATCGGCGTCTGGGAGGCGAACGGTGAAGTCGTCGGTGTCGTCCATCCGGAATGTGCGATGGGAACGGCCTACTTCGAGATCGATCCTGAACATGGCGCTCTCAAGGGGGAGATGCTGAGATATGCCGAGGAGCACCTGAGCGCATCGAGGGATGGCCTGCGGCGGCTCCGCGTTCACATCAACGATGAGGACGATGCCTTCCAGAAGGTGGCCTCGGCGATGGGATATGTGAAAGGCGATGGGTGCGAGCGGATGTCGCATTTCCTCATTCCGGCGCCGTTCCCGGCAGTGCCCCTGCCCGCGGGCTTCAGGTTGAAGAGCCTGGCCGAGGATAACGATCTGCGCAAGCTGAGTCGCGCCCTCTGGCGGGGGTTCAACCATGGGGACGAACCGCCGGACGACGGGATCGAGGACAGGAAGTTCATGCAGTCGGCCCCGAACTACCGGAAAGATCTGAACATCGTTGTGGAGGCGCCCGACGGAAACTTCGTATCCTACTGCGGCATGTGGTACGAGCCCGTGCATTCGATCGCCTACGTCGAGCCTGTGGCTACCGACCCTGACTACCGTCGCATGGGACTGGCCAGCGCGGCCGTGCTGGAAGGCGTTCGGCGCTGCGGGGAAATGGGCGCCAAGGTGGCCTGCGTTGGGACAACGAAGCCGCTCTACCTGTCGCTGGGATTCCGCCTGGCGTACAGCAGTTCTATCTGGCAACGGGAATGGACGTAGAGGCCCAGCAAGCCGGATGCAGGCGATCCTGATGTGCCTGATCCGCACCGTTCTGTGCACGAAAATGGAATGGACACGAGACAACTTCACGGTCACGACTGACCAGGCCAAGTTCGACATGGACTTCGTGGTGGCGTCGCTTCAGGGCGCGTGGCGCAAAGGCGCCACGCGGGAGAGAATCGCGAGCGCGTTCGGCAACTCCCTTTCCTTCGGCCTGTTCGACGGAGAGAGGCAGATCGGATGCGTCCGTGCGGTCACCGACCGCCAGTTCGTCTCCTGGATCTGCGATATGTTTCTTGATCCGCGATACCGGGGCAAGGGATTGGGGCAGTGGCTCATGGACTGCGTCAAGAACCACCCGGACATGGTTCACACGCGACTGGTTTTCAGCTCGGTTCCCGAATCCCAAGCGTTCTACGAACGCATCGGATTCAAGCTGATGGAAAGAGGATATACAATGCCCCCAAGGGGCACAGCACAATCTCCTGCAGGCGATCCCGATGTTCATCGGGACGCCTGATCCGTGACGTTGGGAAGGAAGACAATGACCGATAGATCACCATTGGAGCAGGCCTTGGCAGGATGGCAGCTACCGGACGGGGACGATCTGCTGGACCGCGTTGAGCGGATGATCCGACCCGCTCTGCTGGCCGGGCATTTCGGCTCGAGCTACACCCGGATAGTCTCCAGGCTCCAGTATCACCTCGGCGGCGCCCAGGACACGGACGAACTCGCCGACCTTGCGCGCCTGTCATCGGCCGATCACGTGCTCGACGTCTGCTGCTTCATCGGCGGCCCGGCGGTACAGCTCGCCGATCGGATGGGATGTCGAGTCACGGGAATTGACCTCGACCAAGACGCCATCGCCGGGGCAAGCCGACTTGCCGAGGTCGTTGGCCTTTCAGACCTGCTCGATTTCAGAGTCGCCGACGCCGGCGACCTGCCCTTTGAGGATCGGACGTTCAGTGTCGTGTGGAACCAATGCTCGTTGGACCCCGACGAGCACTGGCTCGAGGAATTCGATCGCGTCCTGTCGCCGGGCGGCCGGTTCGCCTTCACGTTCCAGATGAAGGGCACCAACGACGACGGCAGATGGACCCTCGAGGACCTGATCTCGCTGGTCGAGCGCCTCGGATATCGGATCGACCATTCCGACGACATAACCCAGCGCGATATTCGGATCGGATGGAACGCTCTGGACAGCAGGCTGTCCGAGCGAGAGGACGAGTTCCGCGAGGTTTTTGGCCCCGAGTGGGTGGCGAAGGCCCATGAGGAGTTCCGAGGCGAGGCGGAGGCGATGCGCCAAGGCAGATGGGGCAACGGCAGAATCGTCGCGACAAAACAGGGCAGCCCATAGGTCGCCCAACCACGGCATCGGGCCCACGTTCTAAGGGCCGGGACTGATGCCCGACGTCAGGGGCAAGCCATGCGCGAGCCATCACCAATTCTGGAGATGATCGGGTCAAGACGGACGATCAGAGCCTACCAAGATGAAAACAGAAATACCGTTGAATAGAGCACAGTGGCTGGTCGAACCCGGCTGTGTTGTCCTGGTGACATCCGGCAGCATGAAAAGGCCGAACGTGATGACGTTCAGCTGGCAGACGCCCGCGAATACCGGCAGTCCCTGCCTGGTGCTGCTGGTCATGTACCATGCCAGATATTCGTATGAACTGATCAAGCAGAACCGCGAACTGGTCATCAACATCCCGGGCGAAGCCCTACTTGAGCAGACCCATTTTGTGGGCACAGTGACGGGCAAGGATGTTGATAAGTTCAAGGAGAGCGGTTTGACTCCGGCACCTGCAAAGGAGGTAGCACCTCCCTTGATAGAGGAATGTGGCGGTCATTTGGAATGTCGAGTAGCGGACATATTCGGGATGGAGACGCATGACCTGCTGGTCTGCGAAGTCGTCCGAGCCCTGGCTGACGCAGACCTGTTCGATGGGAAGTGGATTCCCGAAAAGTTCCACACGTTGCACTATCTTGGTGGAACCAGCTACGGCGTTATGGACCGGGGAGTTAAGGCACGAGGCAAGAGATAGCACGATCTGTCGGATGACCGTGGGATAGACACGGAACCTATCTGGCTCGCGCTAAGAAGGTCCGATCATCCCAGACGTCGGGCAGGCCATGGCACGGCGGGGGTCAGTATTCGCCGTACGTCCGGGCCGTCTCGATCATGGCGCGGATGTTCTCGTCGGGCGTGTCCCGCCCGCACTGGTCGCCGGTCGAGAGGATGAATCGCCCGCCGCCCGCGGCGGCGTCGATGGCCTGCCTGCTGGCGGCGGCCACGTCGGCGGCCGAGCCGCGGAGCATCACGTCGGTCGTGTGCAGGTTGCCCTTCAGGACGATCTTCTCGCCGTAGAGCCGCTTGATCTCACCCAGGTCGCAGTCGCCCATCGGCGGCGGCTCGAGCGGGTCGATCACCGTCAGGTCGGTCTCCTCGGCGAACATCTCGACCAGCCGCCTCTCCGGCCCGCAGGAGTGGACCTGCGTGGGGAAGCCCGCGGCCGTCGCCAGCTCGATGGCCCGCTTGACGGCCGGGAAGGCCAGCCGCCGGAAGATCTCCGGGGTCTGGAATATCAGCGTCCCCGAGCCGCCGACGCACAGGAAGTCCGGCCTGGGGTCCATGCCCATGATCCGCGCGAATCGCCGCTCGACGGCCTCGACCCGCTCTTCGGCGAACCGCTCGTACTCGCCGCCGTGGTCGTGATAGCGGTACACGTCCTGCTCGCAGCTCAGCACCACGGTCGATGTGAGGTACACGCCGACCAGCCCCTGATCGCCCAGTAGGGCCATGACGCGCTTCAGGCCGGCGGGGCTTCTGTCCACGGGCCTGACGCCCTCCACCGGCTCGAATCGCTGGGGCACCGCCGGCAGGGCGATCCTGGCCGGTTCGACCGTCACCGGCGGGTCGGCCACGCGATAGACCCGCACCTTGTCGGCCCAGGTTCGCCTGCCGCCGTCGGCGTAGCTGTCCTGCACGACGATGCGGCGCTCGTCGCGCTGGACGATGAAGCTCTCGCTCGGCGGCCCGGGCGGCGCCTCGTCGGCGAACCGCAGCGGGAAGTACCCGTCCATCAGCGAGTCGATGTCGAAGTGCCTGGCCGCGGCGATGTACGCCTCCCAGATGGGCGGGTCGTTGTAAAGGTAGAGGTCCCAGAAGGGCTTGCCCGTCATCCGGGCGGGGATCATGTTGGAGAAGTCCGGCGCCACCGGCACGCGGTCGGGTACCTCGCCGGCCAGGACCTTCAGGAGTCTCTCGCGCGACGTCATGGGCGGGATTGTATCGGCCCGGCGACTACAGGGCGACAATCGGCTCGACCAGTTCGGGCAGGTCGTCGGCGGCGATCTCGGCCGATGAGTTGAAGACCATGATCTTGCCGTGGGCGTGGTGGCTGGAGAGCAGCGCCAGCCCGTCGAAGGGCGCCTCGAAGCCGCTCTCGACCGGCTGATGGCCGAGGAGGAACTGCCTCGCGTCGAGCCGCCCGGCCAGCTCGGCGATCTGCTCGGGCGTGTGCCCCCGGCCCCAGGTCCATTCATACAGCGAGCCGCCGAGGGGGAAATCTTCCTGGCGGTATGGCCTGTCCAGGATGCCCCAGTCGATCTTCGGCATCCGGTTGGGGGCGGGCAGGGAGTGCGTCATGAAGATCCCGTTCTCGCAGCGTGCCGCCAGCGGCAGGGACTCGAGCACGTCGTACACGGCCGAGCGCACCTCCGCCGCGTCCGGGCCGAAGCTCCCATCCAGACCCGCCTCGAAGGACTTGCACATCCCGCGCCCGTTCTTGGCGATTTCCTGGGCGGCGAACTGGGCCAGGTCGTGGTTTCCCATGAGGAAGAAGACTTGGTCGGGGTATGAGATTTTCAGCCTGACGGCCCGCAGGAGGAGCTCGAAGCTCCGGTCGCCTCCGTCGGCGTCGGCCGGGCCGCCGTGGATGATCTCCTGGAGGACGAGGCGGCGCCTGGGGTGGAAGCCGAGGTCAGCGTAGGCGATGATCTTGGCTAGGTTCCTGCGGTGCCCGTGGATGTCGCCGGTGTAGATGATGTCCATTCCCGGCTCGAAGCTGAGGCAGTTGCCGGCCCTGGCGTCGTCGCCGCGGATCAGCCCTGCGGCGCGGTTGAAGGCTTCGGCGACGGGATGGGCCATCGCTCACTCCGCGGGCGGGGGGCCGTTGGCCCGGGCGAGTGTGTGCTGGATCACTTCCAGCCGCGAGATCAGCTCGCGGACGCTCTGGGGGCGGCGCGCCGGGTTCAGCTCGATGCAGTCCCTCACCAGCTTGTCCAGCCCCGGCGAGACGTCCGGGTTCAGCTCTTCGGGGGGGGGGATGTTCATGTCGCCGATAAGCTGGATGCCGCCGGTCTTCTTGGGCAGGACGGTCGGAATGGGCTGGGCGGTGAGCGTCCAGTACAGCGCCGCGCCGAAGTTGAACACGTCGGTCCGCGCGTCCAGCGGGCGGCGGTGGACCTGCTCGGGGGCGATGAAGTCGGGCGTGCCCTGAATCCGCTCCTTGACCGTCCCGATCCGGCAGCTTTGCCCGAAGTCGATGATCTTCACCGTCCCGTCCTTGGCGACGATGATGTTGTTGGGCTTGATGTCGGCGTGCACGTACCCGCGGGCGCGGATGTGGGCCAGGGCGTGCGCCACCTGGAGGAATACCCTCACGATCGCGCCTATCTCGGTGGGGCGATTGTTCTGGCAGTCCATCCCCTCGCACAACTCCATGAACAGGTGCAGCTCGCGGATGGTGCGCCACCGCCGCATTTTCTTGAGCCGCTCGTACCGGCGGATGGCGGGATGGTCGAAATGCCTGGCCACCCGGAACTCGTTGAGGGCCTGGTTGATGAAGCGGCTGTCGTCCACGACTTCCCTGTACACCCGTTTCAGCGCGTACAAGTTGCTCGTCCGACGGTGGCGGACGCGCCAGATGGTGCTTCGAGCGCCGACGCCCAGCAGGTCCATGACCTGATAGCCGGGGACGTTGGGTCTAACCTTCGAGCTGCTCATAGGCTGCCGTGATGCTTGCCTGTCCTAGAGGAACAGCAAACTATACGCCAATCCTACCATTCTATCGTCCAGGCGGCGGGAAGCAATCACATCCTTAGCCGGTTTCATTGCGGCGGCAGGCGTGGGGCCCATCGTCGGGGAGATGGATGACCGGAAGCCGCTGCCCCCGGACTCGTCGCCGCTCATCTCCGCCGGGCCGGTGGGATCAGGCTCTTGCGAAAAGCCGCTGCCGGAAAGAGCCCGCCCGGGCAGTCCGTCCCGGACAGCTCCGAGTGAAGGTACACGTGGTCGCGCGGTATCTGGCAGGTCACCTGCAGGACCCGGACGAGCCTCACCAGCGTGGCCAGTTGCTTCGGCGTCGGGGGCGAGGTCCGCGAGTCGCCCAGCAGGCAGATGCCTATGCTGTTGGACTCGTAGGAAAAGCCCGGGACGCGCACGTGGTTGCCCTCGAGCTGGCGGCGCCACAGCAGGGACGCCTGAATGGCGCCGTCGCCCAGGGAATTGCCCCTGCCGATCAGCAGGTGGCAGCGGCTGGCGATCTCGGCGCCGTCGTGCCCCGTGTCGTGGATTACTATGTTGCGCCACTGGAGGTACTGAATCTCGATCCCCGGGTCGGTCTGGTGGACGACGCTGATCTCGTCCTGCGAGTCGTCGTGCCGGACCGCCTGGAGGGGCAGGGGAACAGTCGGGCGAGCGGGCGCCGTCTCCATCAGGATAAGGATGAATGCGCCGATGGCCAGTGAGGCCACCAGGGCAACCAGGGTCTTGATCGTCCTTGATCCTACCATGGGTGCCACACACATCTCCTCGTACACAAAGCCCGCAAGAAGACGCTATTGGCTTATCCCTGGTATCGGTAAAAGGCAAGGAATTTCTCATGGAAATTGAAATTTCAGGGTCGCTCCGCCGGAAGGTCGCCGCCGCGGGGGGGGGCGCCGCCGCGGCTCAGCCCGGACCCGGGAGGGGCTCCTCGGCCAACTCGTCGTCGCCGATGAGGTCCAGCTCGCGCAGGGCCTCGAGTGCTGCCCGCTGCTCGGCGTATTTCTTGGAGTTGCCCCAGGCGCTGCGGAACCGACGCCCGTTGAGACGCACCGCGATCTCGAAACACTTGGCGTGCTCGGGGCCCTTCTCGTCGAGCAACTCGTACTGCGGGGCCTTGCTGCCGTGACGCTGAGCGTGCTGCTGGAGCAGGGACTTGTAGTTTCGCTGGTGCTCGGACTCCGTGGCCGCCTGAATGACCTCGGCCATGCTTTCCAGGATGAACCTCCTGGCCGCCTCGTACCCGCCGTCGATGAACATAGCTGCGATGACCGCCTCGAGGGTTGCCGCCGCCAGCGAGGGCGGCAGCGCCGAGGAGTTGTTCACGCCCTTGCCCAGAACCAGCAGCTCGGTTAGGCGCAATGAATCGGCGACCTGGGCGCAGGTTATCCTGGAGACCACCGCCGACTTGATCTTGGTCATCTCGCCTTCCAGGAGGTCCGGCTCGCGGGCGTAGATCTCCTGGCAGATGACCATTCCCAGGATGGCGTCGCCGAGGAACTCCAGCCGCTCGTTGCTTTCAGCCCGGGTGTTGGCGGCCGAGGCGTGCGTCATGGCCTGGCGGAGAAGCTGCGGATCAGAAAACTCGTAGCCGATGATTTCCTGGCACTTGGCCAAATCAGAGTCGTTCACTTCACGCCTCGCGGAAAGTGCCAGCTGATGGCGAAAAGCGCCGCCCAATTGGCCGCAGTGCGTTTCGTCAGCAGCTCGCTCACTGCTCTCATCGGCATTCTAGGTCACGCCCATGAACGGGTCAACAGATCTCCGCCCCGTCGGCGGGGTTGAATGCGTCGCGGAGCCGGCCGTACAATGGTGCCATGGAGCTGCCGGAAGGAAATGAGCTGGCCGGACTGAAGGTCGTCAGGTATCCCGATCCGATCCTGTCGCGCCGGGCCGCCGAGATCGAGCAGGTGGACGACGGCGTGCGGGCGCTGGCGCGGAGAATGTTCGAGATCATGTACGCCAGCGGGGGGGTGGGGCTGGCCGCCCCCCAGGTCGGCGTCTCGGCCAGGCTGTTCGTGACCAACCCCGCCGGCGACGAGGGCGACCAGGAGCAGGTGTACGTCAACCCGCGGATCGTCAGCCGCGAAGGCTCGGACGTCTTTGAGGAGGGGTGCCTGTCGGTGCCGGGGGTGAACTGCAAGATCAGGCGATCCGCCGAGGCGACTGTCCGCGCCACCGGCCTCGACGGGCGGGAGTTCGTCAAGCAGGCCGACGGGCTGCTGGCCAGAATCTTTCAGCACGAGATCGACCACCTCGACGGGGTGCTGATCGCCGACCGCATGTCCCCGGTGGCCAGGCTCGCGCATCGCCGCACGCTCAAGGAGCTGGCCCGGGACTACGAGGGCGAGGACGGCTGAGCGGGACCGCACAAGCCCCGCCCGCCGGTGGCATCATGTCGAGTTGTGCAGGATCAGCTACTTCTGCCTACGCCTGATAATCACCGTCAGACCACTCACCGGCGTTGCCGACGTTGCTCACGGGGACGGTTTCAATGGTCACTTGTGCCAGGCCTGTGCCCGCGGCCAGCAGAACCGCCGCCAGGGCCGCCACTGCCATCATCCTCGCGTGCATGATCTTGTCCTTCCTTTGGCTTCCCCAACTCCCATTGTCGCCCCCGGCCACCTTCCCGGTGGCGGCAAATCGCTATCTGGCGCGCGGGCGAACACACGCCGCCGGCCCGAAAATAGACGCCGCATCTCGTGGGGACCGTCAGGCAGGAAGGAACAAGTGAGCGATCTCTCGCCCCGCCCTGGCAGTAGAATCCCGATGAACCATCGGGACTTTGCCCTCTCCGCTTCCCCAAGCGGAGGT
>CBFCZU010000158.1:0-10121 GCA_965602635.1 uncultured Planctomycetales bacterium
GTGGTGACCGGACAGGTGGGGATGGACAAGAAGGCCTTCCTGGAGCGGGTGGCGGAGGTGGCCGACCGCGCGGGCAGGCCCATCGGGCTGTGCAACGTCGGCGAGCGGATGTACGCCGAGGCGCCGGACGTGACGCCCGGGCGGATACTGGATTTGCCGCTGAGCCGCCTGCACGCCCTGCGCCGCAGCGTCTTCAAGGACATCCTCGCCGAGTGCCACCAGGCCGCCGACGTCATCGTCAACACCCACGCCACCTTCCGCTGGCGCCACGGGCTGTTCTACGCCTTCGACTACGACCTGATGAAGACGCTCAACGCCGACATCTACGTCACGCTGGTGGACAACATCGACCGCGTGCACGGGCGGCTGCTGCGCGACGGGCACGCCGAACACACGCTCAAGGACCTGATGGTCTGGCGCGAGGAGGAGATACTCGCCACCGAGCTGCTGGCGCACATCTTCCGCGGGCACGGGTGCTTCTACATCCTCTCGCGGGGCACCGACGACACCGCCGCCGAGGCCATGGCCAGGCTGCTGACCAAGCCCTACCTCAAGAAGGCGTACCTGAGCTTCCCGATGACCAACGTCTCGGACGCCGCCGCGCTGGGCGAGATCGACTCGTTCCGGGCGGAGATGAAGCGCTGCTTCATCTGCTTCGACCCGGCCGAGATCGACGAGAAGCACCTCGGCGCGGCGGCTCTGGCCGCCGCCGAGGAGGGCAGGAAGTTCGTCTCACTCGCGGCCGAAGGCGGGGCGATACAGGTCGAGACCGCCGAGCTGCTGAGCATCCTGGGCGACATCGACGGGCAGATATACGCCCGCGACTTCAAGCTGATCGACCAGTCGGACATGATCGTCTCGCTGGTGCCGCAGTACGGCGCCGGCGAGCAGGGCCCCGGGCGGGCGATCATCTCCTCCGGGGTGGAGCGCGAGCTGCAGCACGCCCACGAGGCCGCCAAGGAGGTTTTCGTCGTCTGGACGCCGCGGGAGGCGCCCTCGCCGTTCGTCACCGAGACGGCCACGCGCGTCTTCCGGTCGCTGGGTGAAGCCGTCGAATACTTCCACGCCAACGACTACGTCCCGGCCGCCCCCGCCGGAGGCCTGTTCGGGTGAGCGCCGCCGCCGGGCACCGGAGAGCCCGTTCGCCATGACGCTCGATCTGAAATCGTTCGCAGCCGAGGTTCGCGTGACCGACGGCGTGTTCGGCACGGAGCTTTACCGGCGCGGGCTGCACCCGGCGTACTGCCCGGAGCTTCTGAACGCCGAAAGCCCGGAGGCGGTCGAGGCCGTCGCCCGCAGCTACGCCGAGGCGGGCAGCGACGTGATAATGACCAACACGCTCTCTGCCCATCGTTTCGGCCTGGCGGGCAGCGGCGCCGGCGGCCGGGCGGCGGAGCTGGCCGAGGCGGGCGCCGCCATCAGCATCAGGGCCGTCAGGGGCATCGAGGCAAAAGTGTTCGGCTCGTTCGGCCCCTCGGGCAAGATAGTGATGATGGAGGAGGTGGACGAGGAAGAGCTGCTCGCCGCGTTCGCCGAAACGGCCGAGGCGCTCGCCTGGGGCGGCGTCGAGGCAATCGTCCTGGAAACCTTCAACGAGCTGGCGGAGGCCAAGATCGCCCTGGCGGCGGTCAAGAAGGCCTGCGACCTGCCGGTGGTGGTCTCGATGGCCTTTGCGTCCGGCCCGGACAAGACCTCCACCATGATGGGCAACACGCCGGCGGACCTGGCGGCCATGGCCGCCTCCGGCGGGGCCGACGCCGTCGGGGCCAACTGCGGCATAGGACCGGCCGAGCACGTGCCCGTCTGCCGGATGCTGCGTGAGGCCACCGACCTGCCAGTGTGGATCAAGCCCAATGCCGGGCTGCCCGTGGTCCGCGGCGCCGAGGCCACTTTTCCCGTGGGCCCGGAGGAGTTCGCGTCGTTCGTTCCCGCCCTGGTCGAGGCCGGGGCCGATTTCATCGGCGGATGCTGCGGCACGACCCCCGCCCACATCCGGGCCATACGGGAGGCCATCGACGGCCTGGCCTGATATTCCCGCCCTCCCGGCCGCGGGGGCCGGGCCCCAGCCGGAAAGAAACATCTCTCCAGCGCCTTGACGCGGGCGACAGGATGTGCATAATTGCCTGACCCCCTGGCAGTGGGGAGAGCTACTGCCAACGCGAGAGACCGATGAAGACCTACGTGGCAAAACCGGGTGAGGTGGCCGCCAATTGGCACGTGGTGGACGCCGACGGGAAGGTCCTGGGCCGGATGGCGACCAGGATCGCCACCATCCTGATGGGCAAGCACCGCCCGGAGTACACCCCCCACGTGGATACCGGCGAGTTCGTCATCGTGGTCAACGCCGAGAAGGTCAAGCTCACCGGCAATAAGTGGACGCAGAAACAATACGACCGCTACAGCGGCTACCCGGGCGGGCGGAAGACCGTCTCGGCGGAGAAGATGCGCGAGAAGCACCCGGACCGCATCGTCCGCCATGCCATCAAGCGGATGCTGCCCCGGACCCGCCTGGGATCGGCCATGCTGCGGAAACTGAAGGTCTATGCCGGGCCGGATCACCCCCACCAGGCCCAGCAGCCTGAGAAACTGGAACTCTAGCGAGATGGAAGACCAGGAACCGAAATCCGAGCCGACTGCCCCCCCCGAGGTCACCCAGCCCGCCGCGGCCGCGGCGGCTGCCCCGGCCACTGAGGCGCCGCGAGCGCAACTGGCGCCTATGGCTCAGCCGGGAGCGACGAAGGCCAACAAGGACCCCGGCGGGCACATCTGGGGCACGGGCCGGCGAAAGTCGTCGGTGGCCCGGGTGCGGATCCGCCCCGGCAGCGGCAAGATCCTCATCAACAAGCGCGAGATTGAGGATTACTTCAAGGCCGAGCGCGACCTACAGGCCGCCAGAAGCCCGCTGGAGCTGACCAAGCTCACCAGCAGCTACGACGTGTGGGTCAACGTGCATGGCGGGGGCATCACCGGCCAGGCCGACGCCGTAAAGCTCGGCTTGGCGCGGGCCCTCTCAAAGGCCTCCCCCGAGGCCATGGGCGCCCTGCGCGAGCACAACCTGCTCACCCGCGACGCCCGGATGAAGGAGAGGAAGAAGCCTGGGCAGCCGGGCGCGCGGAAACGCTTCCAGTTCTCGAAGCGGTAACGCCACAAACCAGCCGTCAAAGCCCCGGCGCCCTCAAGGAACCGGGGCTTTTCTATTGCCCGATGAGAGACTAAAGTCACGCAAACACCCAGAGCCACCTCCGCCGTTGCGGGGGGCATCTGGATAGAGGACAGGCAAATGCCCAAGAGCAAGCAGACTATTCGCGTTGCCCTGGTCGGCGGCAGCGGGTACGCGGGGTTCGAGGCGATCCGGCTGCTGGGGCGGCACGCCCAGGCCGAGCTGGTGGGCATCTACGGCCCGGAGGCCGAGGTCGGGCCGATCACCGGCTTCTACCCGCTGCTGAGCGGGACCGTGGAGATGGACCAGGAACTCTACGACCCGGGCAAGCTCGCCGCCGGGGCCGACCTGGCCATGCTCTGCGTGCCCCACAAGGTGGCGATGAGCTACGTGCCCGGGCTGCGCGAGGCGGGCGTCCGCGTGATCGACTGGTCGGCGGACTACCGCCTGAACGACCCGGCCGTGTACGAGAAGTGGTACTGCCCGCACACCGACCAGGCCCGCTTGGCCGAGGCGGTTTACGGCCTGCCGGAGTTTCACGCCGGGCAGATAGCCTCGGCCGGGCTCGTGGCCAATCCGGGCTGCTACCCGACCTGCGCGATCCTGCCGCTGGCGCCGGTCATCAAGGCCGGGCTGATAGAGCCGACCGGCATCGTCGTCAATGCCATCACCGGCATATCGGGGGCCGGCCGGACGCCCTCGGCCGCACAGCACTTCCCCCACCGCAACGAGAACTTCGAGCCGTACGCCCCGGGCGTCCACCGCCACATGCCGGAGATGGAGCAGGTGGTTTCGGACATCTGCGGCACGGCGGTCGAGCTGGTGTTGGTGCCGCACCTCTGCCCGATGGACCGCGGGATGCTGTGCAGCATCTACGCCGAGCCGGTCGGGAACGTGACGGCCGAGCAGTTGACCGACGTCCTCCAGGCCGCCTACGCCGACGCGCCGTTCGTCCGCGTCCGCACCGACGTCCTGCCGGCGACGCGGTACGTCTCGACGACGAACTTCTGCGACGTCGCCGCCCGCGTTGAGAAGGGGCGCGTGATCCTCTTCTCCGCCCTCGACAACCTGCTCAAGGGCGCCTCCGGGCAGGCCGTGCAGAACATGAACA
Organism: uncultured Planctomycetales bacterium; assembly: GCA_965602635.1. GTDB lineage: Bacteria > Planctomycetota > Phycisphaerae > SM23-33 > SM23-33 > CBFCZU01. The sequence goes on from CBFCZU010000158.1 coordinate 4,272, forward strand.
TCATGTTCGGACTGGACCAGCAGGCCGGGCTTCACTGACTCCTGATCGAGGCTGGGGCCGCCCGCCGGCCGCTTTGGGGACGATGATGAGCACGATTCGACACATAACGCTGCCGGCGGGGTTCGTCGCCGCGGGCGTGCGCTGCGGGATAAAGACCAGCGGCGAGGACCTGGCGGTGGTCGCGGGCGAGCGGGAGGTCTCGGCCGCGGTCATGACCACGTCGAACCAGGTGGTGGGCGCGCCGGTACTGTGGTGCCGGCGGGTCCTGCCCCAGGGCTTCGGGCGGGTTCGCGGGATGGTGATAAACTCCGGCTGCTCGAACGTCTGCACCGGCAAGGCGGGGCTTGAGGACGCCGAGGCCATGGCCACCGAGACGGCCAGGCTGCTGGGGGCGGAGCCCAGCGAGATTCTCGTCGCCTCAACGGGCATCATCGGCCAGCCGCTGCCGATGGGGAAGATACGCAAGGGAATCGCCATGGCGGTCGGGTCGCTGGGCTGGCGGAACGACCCGGCCGTGGTGCGGGCGATAATGACGACCGACACGGTCGAAAAGTCCGCCGTCGTCCGCACCCGCATCGCCGGCCAGCCGATCACCATCGCCGGAATCGCCAAGGGCGCGGGCATGATCGCCCCGTCCATGGCCACCATGATCTCCGTCCTGACCACCGACGCGAACGTTGCCCCGCGGACGCTGCACCGGGCATTCGCAGCCGCGGCGGAGGTGAGCTTCAACGCCGTGACGATCGACTCGGACCAGTCCACCTCGGACACGGCCGTGGTCATGGCGTCGGGGCGGGCCGGCGGACGCATCGCCCGCGGCACGGCGGAGGAGCGGAAGTTCTCGGCCGCGCTTGCCGAGGCGTGCACCGCCATGGCGATGGCCATTGCCCGCGACGGCGAGGGCGCCACCCGCCTGGTGCAGGTCAACGTCACGGGCGCAGCCAGCGACGCCGACGCGAAGATCGCCGCCAAGGCCGTCGCCGACTCGCCGCTGGTCAAGACCGCCATCCACGGGGCCGACCCCAACTGGGGCCGGATCGTCATGGCCGTGGGCAAGAGCGCGGCGAAGGTCGTCCCGGAAAAACTCTCGGTCAAGATCGGCGGCGTGACCGTCTTTGCCCGCGGGGCGCCCAAGAAGTTCAGCTCCCGCCCGGTGGCCGGCCACCTTGCGGGCGATACCGTCGTGATCGACGTCGGCCTGGGGCTGGGGCGGGGCAAGTTCACCGCCTACACCTGCGACCTGTCCCGCGAGTACATCACCATCAACGCTGACTACCACACGTGAGGTTGCAGGTCTTGGGCCGGAGACGTCGGGGCGGCGGGCGCCCGCCCTGCCGCCGCGCGAGGGAAGCGGAGTCAACGGTGAACCTTCGATCCATCATTTTCGCAGCCGTCCTTGCCGCCGCTGCCGCCGCCGCCGCGGCCAGCGGACAGACGAGGCCGTCGGCAGAATCCCGGCCCACCGGACCGGCGGTGGCCGTGTACCGCAACGCCGCCGGCGCAGGACGCGAGGCCGGTGTGGCGAGGTACGCCCGGGTCGTGACCGGCTCTCTCGACCGGCTGGGCATCCGCTACGAGCTGCTGGAAGACAAGGCCGTCGGCGCGGGCGGGCTGGCCGGCATGAAGGTCGCCGTCCTGCCGCTCAACCCCGTCCTGCCCAAGGATGCGGCCGCGGCGATGGGCACGTTCGTCGCCGGCGGGGGGAAGCTGCTGGTCTGCTACCACCTGCCGAAGCCGCTGGGCGGGCTGCTGGGCCTGCGGCTGGGCGGCGCCATCGACGGCGCCGACGGGCGGCTCGACGCGATCTCCTTCCAGGGCCGGGAGGACCGAAAGAAGGTCCTCGCCCGCCAGCACTCGTGGATCGCCCGGACGCTCATCGCGGCGGGCAAGACGAAGGTCGTCGGCCGGTGGGTGGATAAGTCCGGCAAGGCGACCACCGCCGCGGCCGTGACGCGGAACAAGAACGGGTACTTCGTCGGTCACGTGCTCACCGGGCACGATCCGGCCGGCACGGATCGGCTGCTGATCGAGATGCTCGGGCAGCTCTGGCCCGATGCGTGGAAGCGGGTCTACGCCCACCGTCTCAGCCGGCTGGGCAAGCTCGCGGGCCTCGGCGGGCCGGCGGAAATCGCAGCCGCCGCCAGGGCCAACGCCGGCGAGTCCCCTCGCGCCAAGCCTGTCAAGGCGCTGCTGTCCAAGGCCGAGGGGCTGGCCCGTGACGCCAAGGCAATCATGCGCTACGGCGACGCCATCACCGCCGCCGAGACGCTCGATCAGGCCCAGCAGGCGTACCTCCGCGCCTACGCCGCCAGCCTCCAGGGCCGGCCGGGCGAGCTGCGGGCCGTCTGGTGCCACGACCCCGCCGGCGTCCGCGGGTGGACGTGGGATCAAGCCATGGCCGCCCTGGCCGGGGGCGGCTTCAACACCGCGATAGTCAACATGCTCTGGGGCGGCGGGGCGGCATATCCCAGCAGGCTCCTGCCGACCATCGAAAAGGCCCGCGGGCGCGACCTGCTCGCGGAGTGCGCCGCCGCGGCCAGGAAGCATCGCATCGCACTGCACGTCTGGAAGGTCAACTGGAACCTGGGCTGGCAGTGCCCCAAGCCGTTCCGCGAGAAGATGCTCCAGGCCGAGAGGCTCCAGCGCGACGCCCGCGGGAAGGTCGTCAACTGGCTCTGCCCGTCGGACCCGGCCAACCGGAAGCTCGAAGCCGATTCCATGCTCGAGATCGTCGGCAAGTACCCCGTGGCGGGCATTCACTTCGACTACATCCGCTACCCGAACGCGTCCGCGTGCTTCTGCCGGCGCTGCCGCAAGCGTTTCGAGGCCGCCTGCAAGTTGGAGGTCAAGGGCTGGCCGGGCGACGTCCGCTCCGGGAAGCTCAAGGACAAGTACCTCCAGTTCCGGCGGGACAATATCACCGCCCTGGTGGCCGAGGTGGCCGGGCGTGCCAGGAAGGTCAAGCCGACGGTCCTGATATCCGCGGCCGTGGTCTGGAACTGGCCCAGCGCCAGGGACCGAATCGGCCAGGACTGGAGGCTCTGGATCGAGAAGGGCTACCTGGACTTCGTCTGCCCGATGCAGTACACGACCAGCGCGGCGGAGTTTGAGCGCCGCACCAAGGCCACCAGCGGCTGGGTCGGCGGGCGGGTGCCGCTCGCCCCGGGCATCGGCGCGACGCTGGGCCTGACGGGCGACGAGGTGCTCAGGCAGGTGCTCATCGCCCGCAAGCACAAGACGGCCGGGTTCGTGCTGTTCGACTACAACACCACCCTCGCCGATGACTGCCTGCCGATCCTGCGGCTGGGGGCGACCGCCGACAAGAGCGTCTGGGCGGCGCCGCGGCGCGGCAAGGCCCCGGCCGCTGAGTGACGCCCGCGTCGGCCGATCCGTCAGACCGCCAGCGCGCGGAAAACCTCGTCCAGGCTGGTCTCGCCCGCGGCGGCGCGGCGGATGCCGTCGGCAGCCATCGTGGTCATGCCGTTCCTCAGGGCGATCGCCCGCAGCTCCTCGACCGGCGCCTCCGCCTTCAAGGCCGCCCCCATCTCGGGGCTGAACTCCAGCATCTCGGCGATGAGCGTCCTGCCGCGGTAGCCGGTCTGGCCGCACTTGGGGCAGCCGACGGGCCTGCGGAAGCTCTTGTCCAGCGTCTGGGCGTTCAGCCCGCCGGCCAGGGCCAGTTTCTCGGCCTTTGCCAGGGCGTCGGGCGAGGGCGAGATGGGCTCGCAGCAGTCCGGGCACAGCTTGCGAACCAGCCGCTGGGCGCTGATAAGCTTCGTGCAGTCGGCCACCAGGAACGGCACCACGCCGATATCGACCATCCGCTTCAGGGCCGATGCCGCCTCGTCCGTGTGAAGCGTGGTCAGCACCAGGTGCCCGGTCAGCGACGCCTGCATGCACAGCTCGAGCATCTCGCGATTGCGGATCTCACCCATCATGATCAGGTCCGGGTCCGAGCGCAGGATTGAGCGGATCGCGCGCTCGAAGGTCAGGCCGATCTTCGGGTTGATCTGGATCTGGGTCGTGCCGGCGATGAGGTACTCGACGGGGTCCTCCACACTCATGATCTTCACTGCCGGGTTCAGCAGGTGCATCAGGCAACTGTAAAGGACGGTCGTCTTGCCGGAGCCGGTCGGGCCGGTGACGATGACCAGCCCCCAGGGCTGCTTGAGCCCCCGCAGCAGCGTTTCGCGGTCCTTGGCCCAGTAGTCGATCTGATCGAGCCCGATCACGGCGGCCTCGCGCCTGAGGATGCGGATGGTCACGGCCTCGCCCAGATACGCCGGCAGGAAGCTGACTCGCAGGTCGAAGTCCAGGCCCTCCTCGGGGCTCTCGACGCGAACCCGCCCGTCCTGCGGGAGCTTGGTCTCGTGGACGTCGCATGCGGTCATTCGCTTGAGCTGCTCGACCACGGCCGGCAGCAGGCGGAGGTCGAACTTCCCGGCCGGGTGGAGCACGCCGTCCACGCGGCACCGCAGGTGCGCCCCATCCTCGTACGGCTCGACGTGGATGTCGCTGGCGCGCATCTTCACGGCCAGGAGGATCATCAGGTTGACGGCCCGCTGCACCGGCTGGGTGTCGCCCGGCGAGGTGTCCTTGCCGCCCAACTTGCCGAGGCGCTGACTGAGCGTCTTTATCAGCGGGCGGATGTCGGTGCGCAGCTCGATCTTGGGCTCCTGGCCGGAGAGGAAGCGGTCGATGTCCTCGCGGCGGAAGCGCCACTGCCGCCCGACCTTCATGCCCTTGATCTTGCCGGCGCGAAGCCAGCGGTAAAACGTCGGCCGCGTGGTCCTCAGCAGGCTGATCGCCTGGGCCATGTCCAGCAGCTCCTCCGCCGTCGCGGGGGCCTCGCCGCCGGCCCGGGCCTTCTTCGGGCGGGCCTTCCTCTTGGTGCCGGTGGCGGATGATCCCCTTGCCCTGGTCTTCTTCGCGGCTTTCTTGGCCATCTTTCGTTCCTTTCGTCCTTCGGGCGGCAGCCGCCCGGGCCTGCCCGGCCTGACGCCCGCTCGCTCCTATAGTCTCACAACATATCATATTCGCTATGATACGCAAGGAGAATTTAGAAAAAACTTCGCTCCCCCCCTCGCCCCGCTGGCGGGCAGCGGGCCGGTGAAAGCAGGGCGGCGGAATGTTCTCGAAAAAACCCCGCCAAGGGATTAGATTGCCCCTCGCCGCCACTCGGCACGGTGTCGGGCGACGGGCAGGCAAGACCGTTGCAGGGGAGCTGACCATGCTACGCTACAACTCAATCCACGTGATCGCCGCTGTGTTGCTCGTAACTTCCGCCGCCTGGGCGGCAGAGCAAAAGGCCGAGCTGAACGTCACCGCCGACGTCGGCATATCCTCGGTGGTCGGAAAGATGCGATTCAGCAACGGCGTCGGCCCCACCAGCCCCATCATGCAGAACCAGAACTGGTCGGGCTTCGAGAACAAGAACCTGCTGATGGCCTTCGACACCAAGCAGATCGAGGGCTGGACCGTCACCCGGGCGTACATGACCGTGCACATGGCCAAGGGCGATCTGTACGGCATCGGCCTGTGCACCGTGCTGGGAGACTGGGTAGAGGGGCGGGCGCTGAACTGGGTGGAGAGCCCCGGGTCAGCAGACCGACCCGGGGGGGCCTGCTGGAACTTCGCCCGCACGCCGGCGGCCGGCGCCAAGCCCACAGCCGAGAACAACTGGTCCTGGCCCGGCAGCAGGTTCGACAGCGTGAGCTGGTCTCACCCGGCCGCTCGGTACTCCAACGCCGGTCCGGGGCAGATCACGCGCGCCAAGACCAAGGACGGGCGCTTCGTGCGCCTGCGGTTTCCCGTCGATCCCAAGCTGGTCGAGTCGCTGGCGGCGGGCGT
>CBFCZU010000159.1:0-10021 GCA_965602635.1 uncultured Planctomycetales bacterium
GGTCGTACGCCATCTGGGCTCTGGCGTGCTCGGCAGGAACGCGCCGCCGCCGTTCCAGAAGAGCTCACTCAAACAGACGATCTACTGGAACGGCAAAGGCGATCTGGACCATTACCATCAGCGTCCGGCGGCATTGCGTGTGCAGGTGCGCCTGGGCCTGAAACCGGTGTTCCACGGGCGGTTGGGCGGGGCCAGCGGGAAGAACGCTCCCGGTTATGTATGGGGCATCGCGGTTGACCAGACGGGCGCCTACGTGTTCATGAAGGGCTCTCAGCGGGGCTCTCAGGCCGGCTTCAACCACGTGACGCTTCGCAAGTACGACCTCGACGGCAATTACGTCTGTACCGTGTTCCCTCCGTCCGCCAACATGCCTCAGACGAAGCTGGCCGGCGGCGGATTCGTCGAGTATGAGAAGGGGAAGCGCGCGTGGCATGGACACCGCGTCAACGCCTCAGTATCCGGGTGCGGGTTCGTGTTCCCCAGCGCCGACGGCAAGGGGGTGGGCGAATGCCAGGTCGCGACTGCCGGGAGTCGCCTGGTGTACGTCAACTCCGGAGATGGCCCGTTCTCTCCGACCGGGAAATCGTCGATGCACTGGGTCCATAAGGACGGCTCAACGGACTTCAACGGCATGAGAGGCACGCCGTTCGCGTGGGGACAGCATTTCCTGCCCAGGCTCGCCTCTTCGCCGGATGGGAAGTGGATCTACATGGTCTCGTCCGAAGGCGCCGGCGACGGCTTCCGCACGTTCGATCCGCTGGTCGTCCGTGCGCCGGCCGACGGCAGTTCGAGAGGCACGGTCTTCGCGGGCGAGAGGAAGAAACCGGGCTCTGACAATGACCATCTGAACAAGCCTTCCGGGATCGACTGCGACGCGCGGGGGCGCGTCTACGTTTCCGATCTGCTCAACAACCGAATCCAGGTATTTGCCCCGGACGGGAGGCATCTGAAGTCGATCAAGATCGACCGGCCCCGACTGATTCGTGTCCATCAGAAGACGGGCGCGATCTACGTGCAGCACGGGCTGAGCGCGGACACCAGAGCAATCGCCCGTGAGGCCGCGAGAAGAGGCCGAAGACCGACGGGCCGTCTGACCAAGCTGACCTCCTTCGAGAATCCGAAGGAGGAGTTCCACGTGGACGGCATCGCTTCCGCCGTTACGGCGTTGGACTCCTGGTCAGAGAGGCCCCGCCTGTGGGTGGGCGGCGGCGCGATCACGACCGTCACCAGGGGAGCGACGATCAACACCGGTCCCAGTGTCATGGTCTACGAGGAGCAGGGAGAGACGCTGAAGAAGATCGTGGACTTCGACGAGGAGGCCAGGCAGGAGGCGGGCGACAACTACATGGGTCGGTGGGGCGGCATGTGTTTCGACAAGGTAGTATGCGACCCCACGCGCGAGCAGCTCTACTACAAGAACAGGCACATATTCGACGTGAAGACGGGGAAGCGTCTGGGCACGTGGCGGCCGAGCCCGTATGCCGCCTTCGACGACATCGCGTTCGACAAGCGCGGATTCATGCACCTCCATTTCAATCCGGGGGCAAACCATCCCAAAGGGGTGGGGCGCGTCGACCCGTCGCGGAGGGTGAAGGACCCCCAGGCGAAGACGAAGAACGCGTTCCTGTTTCCTGAGGTCCCCTACGACCACGGCGTTCCCGTGACGGGCCGGTGGGGCGCGGAGTGGCAGGGCATCATACCCGCGAAGGATCAGCCCGGGGCGAAGTCGTTTCAGGACGGCCTGGGGGTGAACATGCGCGGCGACGTCGCCATCAATAGCAACATCTACTACGTGCCCAAGATGACAGAGGCCGGTTGGACGTTCGGCGCCGCGGGGATCCTCGCGAGGAAAGGCAAGGGCGAGTACAGCGACGCCGTGTTCGGCAACTACGCCAACTACATGAAGGGGATCCGGGACAAGCAGAAGCGAGGGGAGGAAGTGTACTTCATACGGAGACAGCCGGGGATTCCGCTTGCGGGCGCGACGGCGTGGACCTTTGACAGCACCGGCGAGCTTCGCAAGGGGTGCGCGGCCATCGCCGGCGACCTGATGAACGGGATGCAGATGGACGAGGACGGCTCGATATACTTCGTGACCGCTCGCCCGAGGCTGTACGGGCACAAGCACTTCCTGTTCGGACGGGGCGGAACGTTCGGCCGGCCGGAGCACAAGGCCAATTCGTGGCCCTTCACGGGCACGCTCATCAAGAGCAAGCCCAATACCCAGGTCAGGATCATACAGCGCAAATCCGTGATCGCCATGGACCCGCTCCCCAAGCGCCCGGCACAGCTCATGACGATCGGCTTCCCGAACAATCAACACAGCAGGAAGGCCCTGCAGTGCTGGGTCGAGGGAGCGGAGTGGCTGTATGCGGGGGCCTCTCCCATCGTCTCCACCGGGTGCTCCTGCTTCAGGCAGCATCTGGGTCTGGACTGGTACAAGCGGGTGTATGTCCCCGAGGCATACCGCCATTCGATCGGGATACTCGACACGAACGGGAATCTCATCATGCACCTCGGGCGTTACGGCAATTTCGACGATGCGCCGGGTGGGAAGAACGGCGCGAAGCCGGGCGGCGAGGATATACGCATGATGATGGTACGATTCGTCTCGGCCACGGACAACTACCTGGCCTACGGCGATTGGGACGAGAAGCTGGTCGTGCTCAAGCTGGATTACCACGCCGAGGAGACGGCGCCTCTCGACGCCTCAATGAAGGGGAGAGACGAGTGAGACAGCCGATGATCGCGGAAGCGGCAGCGATCTGCCTCGTTCTCCTTGTGGCGCGTCCTTCCTCCAGCCAGGAGTGGTGGAAGCCCTACAGCCGCCCGTGCACGGAGCGCGAGAACGTCTTCGCGTTTACGGAGAAGCCGGCGGTCAAGCACGTCGGCAAGGACAAGTACGAGATCACGTTCGCCGTGAAGGGCTACTGCGACGTCACGGTCGGCATTGTCGATGCAAAGGGAAAGGTCGTACGCCATCTGGGCTCTGGCGTGCTCGGCAGGAACGCGCCGCCGCCGTTCGAGAAGGATTCGTTGAAGCAGACGATCTACTGGAACGGGAAGGACGATCTGCAGGCGTACGTCAGGGACCCCGAGAGGCTACGGGTCCGGGTCATGCTGGGTCTGAGGCCCGCATTCGAGCGACTCCTCGGCGATGCCGGCCCGTACAACCTGTTCGGCTACGTCTGGGGGATCGCGATCGACCAGGATGCCGCGTACGTTTTCGCGAAAGGAAGCGGGAACGGCCAACTCCACCTGCGCAAGTTCGACCGGGACGGCAAGTACCTCGGGCAGATCTTCCCGCCACCCGCCACTATGCCACACGAGAAGCTGCAGGGCATGGGATATGTCGAATACGAGCCCGGCAGGTTCGCGCTGCAGGGGCGCGACCTCTACGAGTCGGTCGCGAACCGTGGCTATTGGTTCCCCCGCGGCGTCTCCGGCGGAAGAGGCAGCGCCCTGAACAACCAGCCGGTCATCATCGGCGACCGTATCTGGTTCACGAACCCGGGGGCAATCCGTGGGAGCCCGAAGTCGCTCCTGCACTACATCCACAAGGACGGCTCGACCGACATCCAGGGAATGAAGGGGCTTCTGATGCTGGGCGTGGGCCGGGGACGCCACAGCTTCCCGCATCAGTCCGCCCGCCTGGCTGCGTCGCCGGACGGCAAGACCATCTACATGTCCGATACGGCGGCGACCGATCCCAGAGTCGCGTTCTACGTCATCTGGCAGCGAAAGACTTCCGGCGCCGACAAGGCGACGCCGTTCCTGGGCGCACTGCGCAGCCCCGGCTCGGGCAACAAGTCGTTCGCACACACCGCGGGGATCGACTGCGACCCGAAGGGCCGTCTGTACGTGTGCGACGTCACGAACAACCGCGTTCAGATCTACGATGCGGACGCGAAGCATCTGAAGACGATAGGCATACAAAGGCCGTTCCTGATTCGCGTGCACCGCCGGACCGGCGCGATATACGTGATGCACATGGGCCGCGTGGGCGGGAAGACTCAGGCCTTCCTCACGAAGCTCGCCGCGTTCGAGGACTCGAAGGTCGTCTACAGGAAGGGGATGGAGGCGTACTCCTGCTTCGCGCTGGACCACTGGTCGCCCAGGCCCCGGTTCTGGCTGGGCGGCGGCAGGGTGAGCGAGGGCGGCAACTGGGAGGTCCGGGGCGGCGGATCGAGCGTGCGTGTCTTCGAGGAACAGGGCGCGGACGTGAAGCTCCTTCTCGATTTCGATAGCATCGCGAGGAAGGCCGCAGGCAGGAACTACATGGGCCGCTGGGGAGGGGGCAAGCAGGGCGGCTCCGGCATCGGAGGCAAAGTCGTATGCGATCCCACGCGGGGCCAGGCCTACTACGAGAGAGCCGTGTTCGACCTCAACACGGGCGACCTCGTGGGCGCCTTCGCCATCAACGCAAGCACGTTCGACGACTTCGCGTTCGACAAGCGCGGCCGCATGCACGTCCATTTCAACCCCGGCTTCTTCATGCCGGGGGTCGGCCGCGTCGATCCGGCCCAGGCGCGGAAGGAGAAGAATCGGCAGGGCAAGGAGGTGCTGTTCTACCCGGAGATGCCATACGACTACGGGATCGAGAAAACAGGCAGGCACAGGAGGAGTTGGCTGGGCGTGCTGCCGGTCCGGGATCAGCCCGGAGCGAAGTACTTCCAGGATGGTATCGGCGTCAACATGACCGGCGACGTGGCCGTGGAGTCGAACATCTACTACGTGCCCAAGATGGAAGACACGGGTTTCCAGATGGTCGTGTCCGGCATGGACCAGAAGGGCCGACGTGAAGAACCTCAGACGGGCGACTACTCCTACGCCAAATTCATGAGCGCCATCCGCGAGAAGCAGAAGCGCGGCGAAGTGGTATACTTCGTGCGCCGGCGGCCGGGCGTCCCGCTGTGCGGCGCGACGGTGTGGACGTTCGACCGAACCGGGGAGGTGCGGGGCAGGCCCGCCGCGGTCGTGGGAAGCCTCATCAACGGCGTTCGCATCGATGAGGACCGCGAACTCTACTTCGTGAACAACCGTTCCCGGATCGCGGGCAACCGACCGTTCCTCTCGGACCGCACCGGCCGCTTCGGCGAGAAGGGCATCCAGCATCTGATGTCCGGGACGCTCATGCGGACGGCGCCCGAACAAGCAAGGATCCTGCTCGCCAGATCGGCCGTGCCGATGGCGGACCTGCCCAAGGGCCCGGCCGAGCTGATGACGATGGGCTTTCACAACGTCTACGGGAAGGACAGCCGGGCCTGGGCCAAGGGGGCCCGCTGGCTCTATGCCGGCGCCACCCCGATCGTGCAGGACGCCGCCTGCTCCTGCCCCACCCAGCGGTTCCATCTGGACTGGTACAAGCGATCGTATGTTCCCGAAGCCTATCGGCACTCGATCGGCGTCGTGGATGCGAACGGCAACCTGATCATGCACATCGGACGGTACGGAAACTACGACAGCGGACACGGGGCCAAGAGCCGAGTCCCGGTGGGGGGCGACAACATCGCGATGATTCAGCCCCGCTTCGTATCCGGGACGGATGACCGCCTGGTGTTCACCGACTGGTGCGAACGGATCGTGGTACTGAAGCTGAACTGCCACGCGGAGGAGACGGTCGGAATACGGGTCAAGTGAAGCTCGGGCAAGTGTGGAACAACGAACCAGAGTGAGGAAGTGTGCAACATGAGAATGCGATGGGCGCTGCCGGGTGTTGTCGCGGCCGTGGGACTGCTCCTGGCTGACGTGGCCGCAGGGGCCGCGGGGCCGGCTCCAAAGATCAAAGGGAAGCCGTTGTTCCGTTGGATCGGTCAACTCACCGGCTCGAATCGGGGCCTGCAGATGCGAGCGGCTCGGGCCTTGAGCGGGGCGCCGGAGACGGCGAGGCCAAAGATCATCGAAGCGTTGATTCCCATTCTCAAGTCGGATCGGCAGAACGACCGTTTTGCCGCGGCGCAGGTAGTGGGCAACTTCGGCCCGGCGGCGAAGGCCGCCGTGCCGGCACTTCTTCCGATGCTGAAAGGCACTCAGTTCGAGAGGAACCGGGCCGGCGCAGCCAAGGCGCTCGGCCTGATACTGAAGGACTCCAAGCCTTCCGAAGAGATCGATGCGGTCACCGCGGAGCTCATTCGCCTGTTCCGCGACAAGTACTCCGACGCGCGGCGGGAGGCCGTGCGGGCCTGCGGCGTGATCGGCCCCGCGACCAAGGCGTTTCTGCCGCACGTGGTCCCGCTGCTTCAGGAACACAAGCCCGGCGTGGACAAGTACGAGGGCTACCACGTGCGCCTGGACGCCGCGTGGGCGGTCGCCCGCATGGGGCCGCACGCCAGGATGCACATCGACGTCCTGATCTCGCTGTTGCATTCGGACGGACGCGTGAACCCCCACGTGCCGGAGGCGATCGGGTGCATCGGCGCTATTCACGAGAACGTCGTGCCCAACATCGTGGACTGGCTGGAGAAGATGGGCCGCGACTGGCGTCACAGCGCGGCGTCCAAAATGGCGGCATGGGTCGCCCTCGAGAAGTTCGGAGCGAAGTCAGCGCCGGCCGTTCCGCTGCTGGCGCGATACCTGCGGGAGGACGTTGGCACGGCGGAGCCGCCCGAGCTTTTCCTGCAGTGGTTCAAGGTCCTCCGCGCGATCGGACCGAAAGCCAGAGAGGCCCTCCCCGGCCTCACCAAGTGGGCCGGCGTCACGCGAGCTCCCCGCGGATGGACGAAGGACAAGCTCGCAGAGGTCCGCAAGGCAGCCGCCGCAACGATGGAAGAGCTCAAATGAGGCAGGGCGACACTCATGTGCCTCGGGCTCTGTCTTGTTGCGGCCCCGGCCGCTGGAACACAGGGGTAGCGGAAGCCCTGCTCGGCGCCGTGTGTGGTGCGGGGACACGGCTTTCACCAGTCTTGATCGGCACCCCATGCGACGACCGCTGCGACAGCGACCAGGACTCCTGTCCTCACCCGCCCTGAACATCGTTGCCTGGGAGGTCTGCATGTCGGAGGAGAAGAAGCAAGCATGACCGAGTTTGAGCAGGTCCAGCTCTTGACGGGCGCGCATCCAGCACTGAAGCTGTGCTGGGTCGGTACTCGCAAGTCGCTGCGGTACTGCTACGTCCCCGTCTGGGTGAAGGGCGAGCTTCTGAAGGTGCCCGTCGGGCAGGTCCGGCGCAAGGGCGAAGGCTGGACCGCCTCGGGCACGCTGAGAACCGAACACGGGACCTGGCGGGTCAGAGACGTGCTGACGCCCCGCGGGAACACGCTCGTCATTGACCGCGAGTGGCGGTGGCGAGGCGGCCGCCTGTCCAGCGTGCGCCTGGGATTCGACGTGTTCGTCCCTTTCCAGAAGCTCGACTTCTGGACGATCCCCTACATCTCGATGAACGGAAACAAAGGGACAGGGACCGTTCCCGCCGGCATGACGGACAACGGGACGCCCTGGTTGTTCCGCGAGGAACGCACGACCGCGCCCGGACTGATGACGCTGGAGGCCGGCGGCCTGGTCGCCGGTTCCTACACCGAGGCTGGCCGCAGCGAGCAAACCCTCTCGGCGTGCAGCATCGTGCCGGGCCGAAGCGGCCATACGCTCCGCACGTTCTTCCCGTTTCGAGAGGCCCCCCGCAGCTATCTCGGCCACGCCTCCTGGGCGGACTCGAGCACCACGGAGGGGATGTACATGTGCGGGGGAGGGGCCGCCGGGTTCGTCGTGGACGGCACGGCGAAGTTCCGCAGGGAGTTCTTCGTCGTGCTGGACCGGGCGGAGCAGCAGCGCCACGGGTTCGTGCGCATCTGGGAGTCGGCCTGGCGTAATCTGAGGGATCCCCTGCCCAAGTGCGTCCCCGTGAAGCAGACGGAGAAGCGGCTCTGGCGGACGCTCGACCATTTCTGGGTCGAGAGAGGCAAGGTCCGCGGCTTCCGAGCGCGCGTGGATCGGGACGGGCATCCCTACCACGATTTCGACATCGGATGGTGCTGCCCGACGGCGATGCTCGCCTGGCTGGGTCTCCGCCGAGCGATCCGGGCGCGTCGGCCGCTTCTGGCGGACAGACCCGTCAAGGCGCTGGAGTTCTTCGTCAAGAACGCGGGATGGCAGAACGGCGTCTTCCGGGGGCGATACGACCCCGACGACATGCAATGGCGGGATCGCGCCCCCAACGCGGTCTCCATGGGCGGCGGCGCGTACTGGATCCTCAAGTGCGTCGAACTGCTGGGCGAGACCCGGCTCTTCCGCGGGTGCATTCGCACGAAGCGGTGGACCGACTTCGCTTTGGGCTTCTGCGACCTAGCCGTGCGGACCCAACGCGCCGACGGGGCCTTGCCCGCCTACTGGACGCCGGAGGGCAAGGTCGTCGGCTTCGAACGGGCGATGGGTGTTCACGCCGCACGCGCCGTGCTCGAGGCGCACCGCCGGACGGGGCGGAAGGAATACCTCGATGCCGCCGAACGCGCGGCGGAGTTCTACGCCAGGGAAATGATCGACCGGGAGCAAGGCTACGGCGACTGCACGGACATCCACCACGCGACCACGGAGAACGACGCCGCAAGCGTGCCGGACTTCTACATCGACCTCTACCGGATCACGGGCACGCGGCGCTATCTGGCCAAGGCCGTGCGTGCGGCGGAGTATTGCCTCTCGTTCATGTTCGCGTACAATGTGTATTTCCCGCCGGAGACCGAATGCGGCCGGCGGAAGATGCGGACGCGCGGACTGGCGGCCATTTCGCCGGAGACCGCCTTCGTCTGCTGGGTCTTCCTACTCCAAGCCAATGCGTTCCTCGAGCTCTGGAAAGAAACGGGCGAGCGGCGCTGGAAGGACTACGCCGTTGCGAACGTACGCTCTTCGCTTCAGATGAGGACCGAGCCGGGCGACACGTTCGGTCTTGCAGGGCACCTCGTGGACCTGCGCTCGGAGGTCATTCCCGTGCTGGATACGGTGAAGGACCGGCGGATCTGGACGAAGGGCATGACCGGCTACACCTGGGATCCGCCGGTTTGGTGGCCCGCCGCGTTCAATCTGCTGACCTTCGCGCTGATCGAGGACCGTTTCCCCGAGGTCAGCAAGCTGATCGGACCGTAGAGGAGGAACGTTCTATGTCCGCAGCGCTCATCGCACGACTGCTCATGGCCCTAGTCGTGGCCGCGTCCCTGGCGGTCAGCGCGGACGCCGACGGAGCGGAGGTGACGTTCACGGCCGGGCCGGAGCTCGTCAAGGACGGCGATGCCTTCCGGATCACGTTTTCCGTTTCCGCGCCGACCGACGCCACCGTGGCGATCGTCGCTCCCGGCGGCGGGATCGTCCGGCACTTGGCCGCGGGCATGCTCGGCCCCAAGGCGCCGGCGCCTCTGAAGCCCGGACGGGCACAGTCGCTGGCGTGGGACGGCCTGGCCGACGACGGCAGACCCGCGCCGGCCGGCTCGAAACTGCGCGTATCGCTCGGGCTCACACCGAAGTTCGTGCGCATTCTCTGTCCCAGTCCCGTGGGCGTGGCCAGCCGCGGCCCTATTGGGCTTGCCGTCGGCCACGACGGCAGCCTCTACGTCACCGAGGGCGCGATCTTCGTCGCCAAGGTCTCCACCGTCGTCCGGACGCAGGTCTTCGATTCCGAGGGCCGCTACCTGCGCACGATCATGCCCTTCCGGGGCGACCGGCCCGAGAAGAGCGTCTCGATGGCCGAGTTCATGACCACCGCCGACGGGCGCCGCGTGCCGCTGTCCGGGATGAACAACCATCGACCCTACTCCGGCCTGGTTCCCGGCCATCCGGGCATGACGCGGCACCTGCCGGTGATCACGCGAGACGGCCGTTTGCTTTTCGGCGGCCGCGGGTCCGGCCGCATCCTCTCGATCGGCACCGATGGCAGTTGTCCGCGGAAGCTGTACAACGGGCCCACGCTCCCCATCGCCGGCAAGACCGTCTTCCTGGCGCTGTCGTCCGATCAGAAGTTCCTGTACGTCTCCGGCATCGCCAGCTCGAAGAAAGGGTCGCGCCACGTCGTGTACCGCGCCGCGATGGATGCCTGGAGCCA
>CBFCZU010000160.1:0-9974 GCA_965602635.1 uncultured Planctomycetales bacterium
CCCGGTCCCGACCGCCGAGGGTCCCAGACGGGGCAGATTCCACCACGGACTTGGAGACCCCACCACCGACCCGGAGAACTGGCTATCGCACACCCGGTGGCCACGGCGCCGCCTGGAGGACCGAGTTTGTCGACGGACGACGATCGGCGTTGGGCCACCCGCGCGAGTCCTCTGTGGCTCCTCGAGGTACGCCTGGAGATTACGGCCCCAACCGCTCCTCATCGCACTCGCTATCCTGTGCTCGCCCGCGTGCAAGCACGCACAGGAGATTGATCCAAGGCTGTCGGCGCCCCCTCCCCGCGCACGCGCCACTTGACAAACGACCTCATAGCAGAGGACTCCAATCCCGGAGGAACCATTGCTTGACTGCAGTTGTCGAGAGGAATACCATAGGCAATCAGATGGCAAGACCAAAGCACCGGACCCTGTCAAGGACACCCGAGAGGTACTGATACAGAGCAAAAGAGGATGGCGCATGTTCAGATCACGGGCATCATGGATGCATGAGGGGAAGTTTGGAGTGATGGTTCACTGGGTTGGACCTGGGCCTCCACCACAATGCGGGAAGCACATCAAGGATCTGAACGCCGCGGCCGACAGGTTCGACATCCACCGGTTTCTGAAGGACTTCCGTCGGACCACCGCAGATTGGCTCATCTTCACGATTGGGCAACGCACGGGATTCGCCAGCCCGAACAAGGTCCTGGACCGTCTTGCCGGTCCGGGGCATTGCACCCGACGCGACCTGATGCTGGAAATCGCCACGGAGGTGAAGAAGAGCGGGGCCCGGTTCATCGCATACATACCCTCCAACGTCGGCGGCCAGCCAGATGCGGTCAAGAAGGGCTTTGCGTGGCAATCGAAGCAAGACACCGCACAGGAGGAGTTCCAGCGGCGATTCGCTGACTTCATCGGGGAGTATTCCACGCGATTCGGGGCTCTCCTTGACGGCTGGTGGTTTGACGGGGCCTACACCGACCCGGTCTTCCACAACTCACGGATCGACGCCGAACTCTACCTCGGCGCCTCGCGGGCGGGCAACCCGAACGCGATTGTGGCCTTCAATGACGGCTCTTTCTGCTGCGGTCTTTGCCAGCCGGTGGCCCCCGGGCAGGACTACCTCTCGGGAGAAACGGAATTCCTGATCAACGGCAAGGTCCGCTACGGCCGCGATCTCGAGCCCGTCCTGTTGACGCCCGCCACGCATGTTCCGCAACCGCCGCCGGACTGCCTCTGGCACTGCCTGGTGCCGATTGACTGCATGTGGGAGACTCGGATCGCATTCGCTGAGTGGCAGAATCCGCCATTCCCGTGGGTGCCGCCGGAACCCGGCAAGATGGAGCGTCCCCTTTACACCGTAGACGACCTCGCGGCCCTGGTGCGGGACTTCAAGGCCGCGGGCGGCGGCGTCACGTTCAATGTCGGGATCTTCCAGGAAGGGGGCCTCGGCCCCGACACGGTCGCCCAGCTTGCGGAACTTGCTCCCCGCATCCGCGCGCCTACTCCAGGACGACAACGGTATAGATGCCGAGGTTCCTGACCGTGAGCACGTTACCTTCGATGGCGGCCTCTGTGCCGGACTCGGGGAATGAGTGGACTTGCACGTTCTCGGGGCGCCATCCGAGCCGGAATCCGGCGCTGGGGATCGTCTCGATGACCCGCGAGATCGGATTGAGGCGGTAGTTGACAAGATGGAGCGCATAGCCGCCGTCGCGCTTATGGAGCGCAAGGCCGAGTCCGTCCACCTCTTCCGCCTCGAGGATTGTGCCCGCCTCGAGCAGCCACTCCTTGAGTTCACGGAAGTCCTCGCAACTGAACTGCGTATGCGCCAGGCGCGGATCGACTCTCCCCAAGGAAACCGCGCGCCCTCCCCGGTTCATCCATTCCCTGATCATGCGGAGTTCGCCCTCGGGAAGGCTGTAGACGTCCGGCAGGATGAGGTTTCTGTACCCTGACAGTCGCTCCGGGGAAGGCGGCTCGTCGGGGCTGACATAGAGAACGTTGTAGAGAATGCACTCGTCGCAAAGCACCTGGGCCAGGTGATGGAACGTCCCGAAGCACGCCTCTTTGTGCCTCTCCAGGAGCCCCCCGCCGAAAAGCTCCGTGTCCAGCGCGCTTCTCTGGTCGTAGAGCAAGGCTGTTTCGGCAACGAACCGGTTGGTGAAAAGGTCTTCATGGTCCTTCAGCCATGCCCCCATCCGGCATTCGATGGCCACATTCGGGTAGAAGGAGTCCTTCTTCTGGTTCTGGAGCCAGGCACCGTAGGGAATGGCGATCTGGAAGCCGTGGGCCAACGGCTCCAGCATGAACAGGACATAGGAGTCGTTCCTGCCGTCGTCCAGGTCGCTCATGATTTGGTGGACGTGGGGGCCCGGCTCCTCGATGAACGAGCCCTCCTTGCCGCCGAGGAAGGCATGGCCAAATCGGTAGTAGCCGTCCTGCCGGAGCTTGATGTCGGCCTTCTCGCCGATGATGAGATCACACTGCGACCGCACGCTTGTACCGTGGGGGTTGCAGTTATACAGATTGGCGGTCACAAGCGCCGGCTTGCCTTTCTTCCTGAGCGAGCAGGCGCGGGCGTAGTCGGCAATCTCGACAATGCCCTGTTCCATGCCTCGAACATTGAACCAAACGAAAGCCTTGAACAGCGGAATGCGGCAGCGCTCGTCTATCGGTGGAGTGACCAGGTCGCTGTCGGCATATCCGTGCTGCTTGAGGAACTCGCGATAGTCAAACCGATCGAGATCAAGCGGGGCGGTTTCCTCTGAGGGATTCCGCTTCAGGTACTCACGGAACTGCTTCATGCAGTCTTTGCAGAAACACCCTCCGTTCAGTAAGGCATGCAACTGCGCATCAAACTCATCGATGTGGACGCCGGGAGCGCCCGCATCCACCATGATCTCGATTTCCTTCCGGATGTACTGCATGTAGGTCGGCTTGTTACCACACGGCGTGTAGCAGAAGTGCTCGTGACCGGGAACCATCAGCCACCGTGAGAGGATCGGGTTGCCATCCAGCGTGACCGCGCGGAACTCCTCGAGAAAATCCTCGACGAGATGCCCATCCGAATCGAGGATGCCCTCAGGGAAGTACTCCTTGATCGATGGGAATATCTTTGGGTAGCGGTCGGTGGACAGCTCCCGCATGCCGATCCACCCCTTCTTCCCGACCCCCCTGGGCTTGTTCAGCGCCAGCAGTCGCGATTCGTCCTCGCTGAATTCGGCGGGGAATTCCCACAACTGCGCCTGCCAGAGGACGGCGAATGCGGTGATTCCCCGCTTGCCGCATTCCTCAATGAACTCCCTATCGTTCAAGTAGCCGTAGAAGCGCAGGCGTGGAGGGACGGGTTCATTCGCCTCCATGTCCAGGTATTGAATGCCGATCGCGCCGCTCCCCAGGCAGGACCAGAGGAGCGTGTTGCCGTGCATATCGACAATGTCCTGCACCTGCTGGAGGCGCTTCATGGGCATGCTGGGATGGTAATTCCAATCGTGCCGGTACCAGCACATGTAGTGCATTCCGCGGATCACGGTGTTCTCCTCTCTACCCCGAGCCTACCCGTACACCTGCGCCCGCGCCGTCTTTGCCAGCTCCACCCAGCGCGCCAACCGCCGCGGCTTGTGTCGCACGGTATGCAGGTCCTTCAGCATCACCTCCACCCGGCATTGGTGTTGCCGAGTGATCGTGAGGACCTCCACCATGTGTCGGGTGATCCCCGCCTCATCCATGTGCTCGGTCGCCACGGCGGCGGGGTGGGGTTTGTAGCAGAAGACATAGTCGCTGCCCAGTTGCGCGGCGCTTTTCGCGACGTCCGCCCATGGGGAGATGGAGACACGGCGCAGATTGCGGATGCGGCGCAGCAGCGGGATCCAATCGTGCAGGGGTTCGCAACAGCCGTAGCAACCCAGGCCGAAGCGCTCGACGATCGGCCGCAAGTGGGGGAAGAAGAGCTCTTCAAACAGGGCGGGGGAGATGCCGACCAGGTCCTGGCTCTCCATGCCTCCCCAGAGATCGCGGCACCGTACCCGGTCCGGGTCGAAACCGCTCGCCGGCAAGATGTCCGCATGGCCGATGCCGCCGTTGTTGATCCACTCGCAGCCGTTATTCAGCGAAAGGAAGCCGCCCGACTCCAGTTGATCCAGCACAGCGTGGTGATGGGTGGCCAACCGGCCGATGAACTCCCGCACCCAATTCGGTTCCTCCAGCATGTCCACCATCAGGGTATCCATGCCGCGGAGCATGACAGCGGTCTGGCACACGCCGCCGACGGTCTGCCACCAGTGGCAGCGTCGGCGCACGGTCAGGATGCCGTCAAAGATCTCATGCGCCAGCGCCAGCCATTCCGCGGAACGTTCCCGATCAATCACTACTTCAGGCGTCCGGAGTTCCCCGAGATCGCGGCGATCCTTCAACGGCGGCTCGTAATGCGCCGCGCCCAGTTGCGAATGGCTCGACAGATTCAGGTTGGAATAGGGATGGATGTAATACGTTTGGCGCGCGTCGGCATCGGTCATCGTCTCGCGAACCGGCAGGCCATGGTCGCCAATCTCGCCGTCCCACGGCACGTTGAAGACGGCATCAATGGGCTGGTCGTCCCGCAGGAACTCGTGGGTGTCGATCGCCATCCGCAACCGCATCTCCCAGGTGCGCAGCAGCGGGTCGGCGCAGGACATGCTCTCCCAGGGGAGGATTTCCAGCCATACCCCCTCCGGGAAGCAGTAGATGCGCGGCGGCACGGCCTCCAGCCGGTTCAATGCGCGAATCGCCTGACGCTTCTCATCCTGCTCGGGCAGAGCGGCGATCTCCGCCACCCGCTTCGCCAGATCGCGCAGGATTCTGGTCTGCGCATGGATTGCCATCGTCTTCACGCCCGCTCCTGCTCAATCACCCCAGCTTGTGAGAAGGTGCTCAGCGCATCAACTGGGTCGAACTCGACGGGTTGAGTCGACATGCCCCCCGCCTCGGGCTGGTGTCCGGCTGGGGCAACGTTCCTTTGCCGAATGAAGCAGGTCAGCGTTCGGGCCTCAGGCCGTCTCGCGAGGCACACACCCCGCAGGAAACACGACCGAAGCGTCTCATGGCGTCACTCCCTTGTTCAGCGTTGGTCGATGTCGAACATCAGCCCGTGGACCTCTTTGCCGTCCTTGGCGTCGCGGAACTGCACGAAGACGTCCCCGGGGGTGGCGTGGCCGCCCTCCCCCGACCGACACTCCACAACCATCTTGTTCCCGGCCTTACGGAGGCGGAAGGGCTTGGGTTTTTCCTTCTCGCTGGTCCGCGAGTCGTAGACGACCTTGTCGTTGAACCAGACGAGCACGACAAAGCGGGCATTCTGTCGAGGGGGCTGCCGGTGCTTCACGTTGATGACCACCTCCCGGTCGCCGGGCGCCACGACTCGTGTTGCCGCCAGCGCACTGGACCCCGCCGACGGCATCGCGCCGAGATCGTCGAGCCGAAGGCTCTCGCCGCAAACCGCTTTCTGCCACCCTTCGGGCGGTTTCGCTCTCTTGAAGAGACCCTCCGGTACGCCCGCAGGGCGGTCGCTTGTGATGATGTCGGCGATGTCGAGATCATCAAGCCTTCCGCCGGCGCCCGGGCCAGCCGTGTTTAGCTTGGGCCCTTCCTTGAACCTCCGTGAAATCCACCAGCGCGACTGGACGCGCAGATCGGCGGCGGTTTCGCCGCTTTGCGGGGCGCCGTCCGCAACGGTGACGCGATAGGGCATCCGACACAACCGGTCGCTGCCGAAAGCCTGGCGCGGCACAGGGAACGACGCCCGGGCCTCCGCGCCGGCCGCGGCCTTCACACGCCGGCTCGTCTCGGACAGCTTGACGCCCGGCGGCGGGGTGAGCTCGATCGCAAGCGCGCGAGGTCGGTCGGTGGTGTTGATTATGCGCAGCCCCACCTCGCCGCCCGCGAGCGAGCGGATGACAGGCGGCGTAGTATCCTCGGGAGAGCCCATTGGCAGCCGGACCCGTCGTTCGGCCAGTACGTCGCCGCCGTGGGCCAGAGCCCGGAAGAGCACCGTTCGGTCCTTGCGCATGGCGCCGGCCGCGGTGTGATGGGTCAGTGCCGTCAGAATTCGGAACGGCGTGGCAGCCTTCGGCGCCGCTGTGAAGGCGCGCGATGCAGCGCCTTCCGGGAAACACCCGTCAGGCAGCGTGGAGACCAACTCGACTCTCAACGGTTCGCCACCGTCGTTGCGGAAACGGCCGGACAGGTGGAAGATGCCAATGTCGAACCCGCCCATACTGGGGAGCGGGTCTAGATCGAATGGCGCGTTCGGATCCACCTTGAAGGGAGCCGTGCGCACGGCCCGCGCGCCGTACCGCCCGGTCCGACTCGCATCCACGCTCTCCCAGTAGCCCGGCATGCGGCCCAGATCGGATATCGCAATCCAGTTGCCGACATTGCCATATCCCTTGAGACGCCAGATGCCTCCATAGTACCAGTCGCCGAAGGCTGTCCAGGGCCAGTCCTCCGGCGCTTCGGGCGAGCCGCTGCCGTGGGTACCCTTGAACCCGCATCCAGCCCCCTTCTTGTGCTCCGGCGTAGGCAGTTCGTTCTGGATCGCCGCCGGCCACTCCTGCACACACCCGCTCAGGCTCAGATCCCGGATCCCCCAGTACGACGGACCCGGACGCGATGCCGTTGCTCCGGTCAGGACGTCCTTGGGAAGACCCGCCGCCGGCGCACAGGTGGCGGGTGCCCAGGCGTCCTTGGCCCGCGCTACCGCGCGGGGCCCTCGGCAAGCCTTCTCGTATTCCAGGTTCGTCAGCGGCCGCAGCCCCGCCCAAGCGGTGAAGGACAGGATGTCCGGCAAGGAAAGGAAGTTGCACGCCCGGCCCGGCGCGTCGGCCTCGTACCTAGCCTCGTCGGGCCTGTACCTGATCGTGTAGCCGCTGAAGTTGTAGATTCGGGCGCTGTAGCGATGGGGATTGTTGTGCGCCAGCGCGCCGTATCGCCCGGCATTGTAGTCCGCGGCACTCAGATCGGATGCCACCGAGTTGAGAAACTCCGCGTACTCCCCCTGGCGGATCGAGTGTTTCATGCAGTAGAACGCGCTGTAGCCGTTGGGCCACGTCTCATTTTCCGGCACGGTGCGCGGGTCAGATCCCAGATGGCCGCCCGGCTTGGTCGGATTGCCCGTCGCCGTCGCGGTCAATGGATGTCCCCAGGGGCTCTTCGAGATGAAGGGCCCTTCGGGCACGTACACCATCGCGATGGCGTGCGCCGCCAGTTCGGCTTTGCTTGGATCCGCCTTGTCCGCGCCGTGCAGCCAGCGCAGCGTGACGTTGTTGAATTCGTTCGGGCCGTGGCCGGCCCCGCTCCGGTAGATGAACACCCCGACGCCCTTGCTGCCGTCGTCGATCAGGCCGACGTCCAGCTCCGCGCCATCTGGCTTCGCATGGTGGACGCGCTCGGTCGAGAGCGTAGCGTGCGAGAAGACCTTCGCTCCGGGCATGCGGAATTTCAGGAACACCCAGGCCGCATCCCAGCTCTCGATCTTCAGGGGTTTGCCGGTCACGTTCTTGTCCGCCGGCTCCGTCCAGGCCGCCCGCCAGGAGTGGTCCCAGGATAGATCGAAGGTCACGGCGCTGTATTCCTGCGTGGCGTCGTGCCATTTGAGGTTGCCGATCTTGATATTGTCGGAGGCGGCGCCGTCCGCCGGCTGGTCCGGAGGCGGCGTGGCGGGTTGTGCGGCGGACCTCACGTCCGGTTTCGGCTCTCGCTTCTCTGTTCCGGCTCGCGCTGGCGAGGCTTCTGAGCGAGGCCAGGTCCCCGCCGTAGCCACGAAGCGAGAGACCTTCTCCGAATGGCGTGCGCGTCCACAATACTCCGTGCTGACCCAGCCCCGGCCGGATACCGAGCCGCCCCGCGCCCCGATCGGCGGCCAGTCCGCCGGCACCGTGTCGAAGGGGTCTCCGTTACTTCGCTTGACAGGGGCCCCCGGCTTGCCGCCAGGCACCGCACCATCGCCGCGAGTCCCCCGGAATGCGCGCCCCGCCTTGTTCCCCACCGGGACCGTGAACGCGCGATCCAGTCCCAAGATGCCCCAGTAGGTGGCGCCGGCGGATTCCCGGTCGCTGTTGGGGGTAGCGAAGATCCCGACCCGGCGCGCGCGGTGTCGGTCAGCTCGATTCCCTTTGGCGAACCGCTCCGTCGGCAGACCGGCATCCAGCAACTCTCCATCTTTGGCCATGATGGCATTGGTCGTCCCCCATGCGAACTCGTGAGGCACGGGACGGCGCGGCCCGCGGCATGCCTTCTCGTACTCCAGTTCCGTCATCGGCCGCAGCCCCGCCCAGACGGCATACGAGTACGCATCCGCCGAGCAGAGGTAGTTGCACTTTCGAAACGGCAATCGGGCCGTATAGACCGGCGGCAGCTTGGGTTTCCCCTTCTTCTCCTCATCTGCCAGCGCTTCCGCAAGGAGCTTCCCGATGGCACCGTCGTTCGCCTCAGCATCGGCCAAACCATCCAGCCCAACGTTAGCATCGGCATCCGGCATTGTCGGCAATTCCTCCGGCAGATCGGCAGACGAGCGGATGGTATGACCATCCCGCTCCTCGAAGAAGTAGGGCTTGCGCCCTGGGCCGGGATCCACCTGGACCTTGTGGGTCTTCGAGGGGACGTCACAACCGCCATCGCTGCTCACATAGGCCCGCGCAGCCGCCACGTCGGGCGGCAGCGAGTTGAGGAAGTCTGCGTACTGCCCCTGCGTCAGATCGTATTTCATGCAGTAGAATGCGTCATAGCCGGTCGGGAGATCGTCGTTCAAGGTGCCGGGCCCGCCGATGGTGCTGCCTCCGGGCATTCTCTCCGTGAAGGTATATGTGCCCCAGAGCCGGCCGGCGACCGGCCCGAAGCGGCGGGCACGAGTCCCTTCCGAGGCCGGCCTGTTCCACTCGTCGTCCACCAGGAACGGAACCACGGGGCCGCCCTTCCAGGAGCCGTCCGCCAGACTGCCGGTTTCTGCGTTGGCCGTCTGCTCGCCGTCGTACCTTGTCACGGGCCTATCGGGACCGTCCGGGAACTTCGCGATGCCCGAGTCCGCGCCCGAGCCCACCTTGAACGGGCCCTCGGGCACGTAGATCATGGCGATCGGGTGCACCCTAATCGCCGCCTTGGCCGGGTCCACCTTGTCTCTGCCGTGCAGCCAGCGCAGCTTCACGCCCCTGAAGTCGTTGGCGCCGTGCCCGAGCGCATCGCCGTAGATGAACACCCCGAGGCCACGTGTGCCGTCGTCGGTCAGCCCGACCGTGTTCGTCGCCCCGGGGGGCATCACGTGGTGGGCCGGGTCGGTCGAGAGCGTCGCGTGCCGCCAATGGTTGCGTTCGATGCTCTTCTTGGAGTCCTTCTCGGGGAGGAACTTCACGAACACCCAGGCCGCGTCCCAGTTTTCGACCTCGAGCGGCTTCCCGGTCACGTTCTTCTCCGCCGGCTCCGTCCACTTCGCTCGCCAGGAGAAGGACCAGGAGAGGTCGAACGTCACATAGCTGTAGTCCTTCGTCGCGGCTTCCCATTTGACGTTGGTGACCGCCAGGTCGTAGGTCGGTGCGCCGCGGAACCGCGCAGCCGGATCGTTCTCCGCCAGTACGGCCGAGGCGCTGACCAGCAGTAGCGCGGGGATTGTGAGCCGTGTCAACCGGCACGCGCTCCTTGTCCCCGTCCCTGTTTGCCTCTTCATCGCGCTCATTCCTTCTCTTTGTAGGACCTGTCTGACACGTCGGACAGATCGGACGGATCAGGCAGATCGCCTTTCACCGTTCAGTTTTCGCTTCCCCAGTTCCCAGTTGCCCTGGGCCTGCCGCGAAGTGGGCGCGTCGATCTACTTCGGGGCCGTGCGCACGGCGCGGAACTTGTGTGCTCGCCTGGGATCCGCTACAGCCGCTTTGCGGCGGTCCGAGGCGCGCGCACGGTCCAGTTCCGGATAGAACGTGCAGCGCATCCCTGAACCGACGGCATCGTCC
>CBFCZU010000161.1:0-9822 GCA_965602635.1 uncultured Planctomycetales bacterium
ACATGCTAACCGTCACCCTCTACGGTGTCTCACTGCTTCAGGGGGGCAGTATGGCGATGTTCCACTTCCCCTCCAGCCCCGCTTGGAGGGTCTTGAGCACATGGCTCTTGCCGTCCTGCATCCAGAATCCGGACGGCTGGGTGGTCCTGAGCATGTGTCCGGTGAGCAAGGCATCAAACTCGCGCTGCAAGACGCGGCGACAGCTATTGAGGAGTTTCTCGGCGTCGAAGTCGAAGCTGCCTGAGTAGCCGATGGTCCCGTTGGGCATCACCAGGTCGCCTGTGAACGCGCACCGCACGGAGTCAATGGTGGCAAAGTAAGACGCGCACGTGCTGGTGTGCCCGGGAGTATCGAGCATCTCGAACCGCACATCGCCACAGACGAAGCTCTCGCCGTCCGACAGCGCACGGTCAAGCGTTGGAACATCTCCACCGAAGTACGCCTGGGCTTTCTCGTGTCGGCCGAACGTAGCGGCGCCGCGGCTGCCCCAGATGCTCACCCCATCGGCCCGTAGCTGCGACACGCCCCCGGCATGGTCCCAGTGGAGGTGCGTCAGCAGGCACACCTTCAACCGATCCCACAAGCCCCAGCGGACGAGGTTCGCCTTCATCGGCGGGTAGGACGGCCCTCCGCGCCCGGAGTCGATGAGCACGACCGACTCGCCGCAGTCCACGGCGAACACATCGCAATTCACGACATCCTTGCCGGCGACGTCCCACCAGGCTACGCGGCACAGGTGCGGCAAGATTTGCGTTCCGTGCGGAGTGTCCATGTTGAGTTTCTCTTGCCCCGGTCCCGCGCCGGACGCGCTAGCTTCGCTGGCGTCGCACCCGTAAGCAAGACCTTCAGTCAAAAAGACCAAATGCTCTCAGCTTCCAGCCTAAGAGTCGCCATTGTGTCAATCAAGCTTCCCCTATCGCAGTGGTCTGGAGCTTTTCCATCAACTCTTGCGGTGAGCGGGGGCTGTCCGCTTCGAGCTTGTCGTTGTCGCTCGCCGAGGGGCACCGGGGAGGGTCTTCCTGCAGGCCAGAGCCCGTGTGATCCTCATCGCCGGATTAATTTTCTCAATATTAACCTTGACATTATTTAGCTATAACGGATGATATAATGAATTAAATGAAGGAACATGGCATGGCGAATGACTGGCATGAATTGACACGACTAACGGGTCCGGCGGAGATCGTCGTCGAGCGGGTCCGGTTGGCGGATGGCGATATTGCCATCGAGGGCCGGTTTGAGTTGCCGCCGCTGTCCCGGCTTGAGGCGGAGGATCAGACCTTCGTTGTGGCTTTCATCCGTTGCGAGGGCTCGATCAAGCAGATGGAGCGGTTTTTCGGCGTCAGTTACCCGACGATCAAGAACCGGTTGAAGCGGATCGCCTCCCGGCTGGAGTTCGTGGAGGTCAAGGCGGTCCCGGCGCCGCCGCCGGGAGCCGTTGACCGGGCGGAGGTCTTTGAGCGGCTCAAGCGGGGCGAGATCACGGTGGAGCAGGCGCTGGAGACGCTTGAGGCATGATGATCCCGCCGTCCATAGTGTGGGCTTGGGTCGCGGGCAGGGGCGGCTGGGGCGTGCCGATCATCCTGCCCGTGGTATTGGTCTGGCCGGTGGCCGTGGCGCTATGGCTGGCCGCGCTGCCCGTGTTGGCGGTGGTGGCTTTGGCGTTATGGCGCCGCGGCCGGGGGCGGAGCCTGTTGCTGGGCCCGCCGGCGGTGTTCCGCGATTTCTGCGCCCTGCGCGGCTTCCGGCTGGACGTCAGCCGAGAGGAGAAGATATCAGTGCGGATTGGGGTCATCTAGTGGAGCGTGACATGAGCGAAGAAAGACAGAGAATCCTTCAGATGCTCGCCGACGGCAAGCTCAGCGTGGATGAGGCGGCCCAGTTGCTGGATGCGGCCGCTGAGCCGGCTGGTCCCCTGGCCGTCGGTGCAGACGCGGACACGCCCGCCGGCGGCGCGCGCGAGGCAAAATACCTGAGGGTCACAGTTGACGACCCTGGTGATGACGCCACGGGCAAAGGGGCCGAGCGCGTCAACATCCGCGTGCCCATCAAGCTGTTGCGGGCGGGGATGAGGCTCGGCAGTCTCATGCCCGGTGATGTCGGGGAAAAGGTCGGCGAGGCCCTCTCGGCCAAGGGGATCAACCTCAACCTGGATGTGGGCAAGCTTGCCCCCGATGACCTGGAGGAGCTGATCGGTGGCTTGGCTGACCTGACCATCGACGTCGATGGCAAGGGCAACGAGAAGGTGCGCATCCGCTGCGAGTGAGGGCGGCGGGTCTTCTCACCGGCGCCGGCGTTTTTCGCGGGCGGTGAACTCGGCCAGGAGCTGCTCCTGGCGGGCGTGCATGGCCTTGGCGGCGGGGGGCGTGGCGTCGTCGTGGCCGGTGAGGTGCAACAGGCCATGGACGATGCAGAGCGCCAGCTCGCGGGCCCGCGAGTGCCCGTGGTCGCGTGCCTGTCGGGCGACGGCGCCGGCGCAGATGAGGACCTGGGCGTTCAGACCGCCGGGGCGGTCGGCGAGATCGAAGCTCAGCACGTCGGTGGACCCGCGCCGGCCGAGGTAGCGGCGGTTCAGCCGGGCCATCTCCCTGGCATCGACGACGGCGAGGTCCACGTGGTCGATCTTCCTCCCCTCGGCCGCGGCGACGAAGCGGATGAGCCGGCGCAGCACCGGCCGCGTCACGCCAAGGGCCGACGCCCCGCAGATCGCTATCTTCAGATGCCTGGCCATGGGGTCATCTCCGGACACAGCCCAAAGAAGCATTCAACGCAGAGCACGCGGAGAACGCAGAGATATGTAAGGCAAAAAGTCAGAAGAAGAAAGCACATTCAACGCAGAGCAGGCGGAGATGGGTGAGGGAAGAAGCGAGAAGAAGAAGCGTTCAACGCAGAGACCGCGGAGAACGCAGAGATATGTAAGGCAAAAAGGCAGAAGAAGAAGCGTTCAACGCAGAGCAGGCGGAGATGGGTGAGGGAAGAGGCGAGAAGAAGAAGCGCTCAACGCAGAAACCGCGGAGAACGCAGAGATATGTAAGGCAAAAAGGCAGAAGAAGAAGCGTTCAACACAGAGCACGCAGAGATGGGTGAGGGAAGAAGAAGAAGCGTTTCATTTCTTTGCTTCGGTTGCGTGGGCCGGGCGGAGTGTTAGACTACGGGGCCGTGACCGAACGCAAACTGCCATTTGACCGCCCCGCCGCCGGGCGCGACGTGACCGGCGAGATCGTGGGCGGGCGCGACGCATCGGCCCCGCTGAGCGTCTCCGAGCTGGTGGGGCGGATCAAGGAGGCCCTGCTGGACGCCTTCCCGACGAGCGTGGCGGTGGTGGGGGAGATCAGCAACTTCAAGCGGCACGGCTCGGGGCACCTGTACTTCTCGCTGAAGGACGACCAGTCCGCCGTTGACGCGGTCATGTTCCGCCAGGACGCCGCCGGCGTGCGGTTCGAGCCGGGCGACGGGCTCGAGGTCGTGGCCGAGGGGCGGGTGGACGTCTGGGAAAAGGCCGGGCGGCTCCAGCTCTACGTGCAGCGGCTCACGCCTCGCGGCACCGGGGCTCTGGAGTTGGCCTTCCGGCAGCTCAAGGAGCGGCTGGAGCGGGAGGGGCTCTTCGAGGCGGCGCGGAAGCAGCCGATCGCGCGTTTCCCGCGTGCGATCGGGGTGATAACCAGCCCCACCGGGGCGGCCGTGCGCGACATCGCCCGCACGCTGGGGCGGCGCTGGCCGGCGGCGAAGGTGTACCTCGTCGGCGTCCGCGTCCAGGGCGAGTCGGCGGCCGAGGAAATCGCCGAGGCACTGGGCCTGCTCGACGCGGCCGCGGGGCGGCTCGACATCGACACCATCATCCTCGCCCGCGGCGGCGGTAGCCTGGAGGACCTCTGGGCGTTCAACGAGGAGGGCCTCGCCCGTGCGGTCTTCGCCGCCGCCACGCCGGTCGTCTCGGGCGTGGGGCACGAGGTGGATTTCACCATCTGCGACTTCGTGGCGGACGTCCGTGCGGCGACGCCCACGGCGGCGGCCGAGCTTGCCACGCCCGACCGCGGCGAGATCGCCCGCCGATGCGACGCCCTCGCGGGGCGAATGGGCCGGCGGCTGCGAGACCTGCTTGCCGGCGCCCGCGCCGCACTGACCGGCTTGCGGCGGAGCGTCGTCTTCCGCGACCCGGCCTGGGCCGTGCGCTCGGCCCGCCAGGAGCTGGACGAGCTGTCGGGGCGGATGCGGTCGGCCCTGGTCGAGCTGCGCCGCCTCAGCGAGGGCAGGCTGGCCCGCGCCGAGCGGGGCATCGTCGCCAATCACCCGCGGCGCCGGCGGGAGCTTGCGGCTGCGGCCGTTGAGCGCGTCCGGCGCGACCTGGCCTGGGCACTCGGCGGGAGGGCCAAGGCCGTCGGCGACGCGCTCGCCGCCCAGGCGGCCAGGCTGGCGGCTGCACACCCGGCAAACCGCCTCGCACTCGCCCGCCAGCACGTCGGCGCCCTGCGCCGCCAGCTCGAGGCGATGAGCTACCGGGCGGCGCTGAAGCGAGGCTACTCCGTCACACGCCTCGCCGGCGGGGCGATACTCCGACGCGCCGCAGACGCAGCCGTGGGAGACACCCTCCGGACCGAGCTGGCCGAGGGAAAGCTCGAGTCCCAGGTGACTCGGGGCCCCACGCCGCCGGGCAGGAAGCGAAAGACCAAGCCCGATGACGGGCCAACCCTTTTCCAGAGCACGGAAGAATAATCATGGCAAAGCAGAAGGTCACGTTCGAGCAGGCGCTGGGCAAGCTGGAGCGGATCGTCGAGCAGATCGAGTCCGGGCAGATCGGGCTGGAGGAATCCATCGCCCGGTATGAGGAAGGTGTCGCCCTGATCAAGCAGTGCCGGACGATCCTGGACGCCGCCGAGAAGAAGATCCAGCTCCTTGCCAAGGGCGAGGGCGGCCAGCTCGCCGAGGCGGGCGAGTTGGATCAGCCCCAGCAGTAGCCCGCGCCGTCGGAGACAAGCCGTTGAACTATCGCCAACTCAGCAGTCAGGACGAGGAGCTGATCGCCGCGGCGCTGGAGGTGATCGCCCGCGGGCACCGCGAAGGTTGCCACCAGGTGGGCGCCGCCGTGCGGGCCGGGTCGGGCACGATCTACGCCGGCGTGCACATGGAAAGCCCCGGCGTGGACGTCTGCGCCGAGTGGGTGGCGCTGGGCATGGCGGCCTCGGCGGGCGAGCGCGAGTTCACCTGCGTGGTTGCCGTCAGCGGCCCCGCACCCGACGGCCGCGTGATGAGCCCTTGCGGCGTCTGCCGCGAGCTGCTCTACTTCTACGGCCCGGACATGGAGGTCATCGTCCCGCACGAGGCCGGGCCGCGGAAAGTCCGCGTGTCGGAGCTGCTGCCGATCCCTTACGCCGACGATCACCCGGCCCCGTGAGGCGGCCGAGGCGGCGGGAGGAATCTCGCCCGCCGCGACACCCGGCCGGGACGGCGCGGTTGAACTTCATCGGAGACACAACGTCCCATTGTCAATTCCTGCGAGTCAAGCGGCGAGGAGGCAGTCATGAAGGACCTCAGGCGAGCAAGGCTTTACGTCGCGGCCGTCGCGGCGCT
This sequence comes from uncultured Planctomycetales bacterium, assembly GCA_965602635.1. GTDB lineage: Bacteria > Planctomycetota > Phycisphaerae > SM23-33 > SM23-33 > CBFCZU01. Next base: position 5,566 of record CBFCZU010000161.1, read on the forward strand.
GGTGCTGGCGTCGGCGGCATGGCCACAGTCGGCCTGGGCGGGTCGGACCGTCAGGATCGCCGGCCCCAAGGCCCTGAACTTCGACGCCAGGACCAAGGTGCTGAAGGTGGACCTTTCGGGCCTGCCGAAGGACGCGAGAGTCTTCCGGGCCGAGCTGATGCTCAGCGCCCCGGGCCGAGGGCGCCGGCCGATGGAGCCCACGACGGTCTTTCCCGTGGGCCAGCCCGACACGAAGCTCAAGCTGGTCGGCCCGCGGTTCGTCAGCCTCGACGCCCTGGCGCTTGTCCGGGCCGCCCTCGAGGCCGGCGGGCAGATCGGCCTCACGCTCCAGACCACGGCGGGGCGGGTGAATTGCCTGGAGGTCTCCTACCTCGGTGGCGCGGCCGGGGAAGCCGAAATCCCCGCCGTCACCAATCTGAAGGTGACGCACCGCAAGGGCCAGTCGCTGATCGTCTTCGCCGAGCCCAAGCTCAACATGCTGGCGGCGGTCCAGGCGCCGTTCGACGGGGACCTCAAGTCCGTCGCCACGCAGAAGGGGCAAGAGGTCAAGCAGGGCGACGTGCTTGCCCAACTGGACACGACCGAGTGGGAGAAGCAGCTCGCCACCGCCAAGGCCGAAGAGGCCAAACACGCCGGCGAGGAAAAGCGGCTCAGGGATGCCGGCAAGCGTGCCGAAGCCAACGCCGCCAGGAACAACGCCCGCCAGGCGGCCAGGACGGTCGCCTCGCTGACCGACAAGATCGCCCGGGCGGCCATCCGCTCGCCCATCGACGGTACGGTTGTCTCGGTGGTGTCGGAACAGTCCGTCGGCAAGAAGATCAGGGCCCGGACCAAGGTGGCCGAGGTCGCCGGCGTGCTGGCGGCGGGCGCCTATCCGAAGCTGGCCAACGGCGGCGAGGCGGCGCGGCTGAGGGCAGCCGTCCTGAGCAAGTCCGCGAACGTCCGCTACCGCATCTGGCGCAGCTCCGAGCCGATCACCCCCGAGACGATCTCCAAGGCCTCTATGGTCGGCGAGTGCGGGCCGATGACCTGCTGGAACAGCGGCTATCACCAGGGCGCCACCGGCAGGTCGGCGCCTCTGCGCTACCGCGTCACCGACAACGGCGATCCCGTGCCCTGGGGAACCGGCATCTATGCCCACAACCCCGCCAAGGCGGGCAAGGCCTACTACGCCGTCAGCGTCGCCGTTGACGGCGAGGAGGACTTCACCACGCTGGGCAAGGGCAACACCACGGCCGAGGGCGTCGATGAGGTCGTCGGCATGGGCGAGCCGATCCTCCAGTGGGTCGAGCAGCCCAAGAACTGGCACTACCGCAACGGGCCGCTGACCCGCCTGATCTACACCCGCTGGGAGTCGTGGCCGCACGCCTCCACGCCCAGCAAGCCGATCGATTACCTGGTGGCCATGGGCGACAAGCCGCTGCCCGACAAGCCCGGGCGCGAGGCGCCCCGGACCGCCTGGCGGGTGGACCCGGCCCCGGTCGGGCTGCACCTGCACTGCTGGGGCGGCAGCCTCAACGGCGGCTACGGGTGGTGGCACAACGCCCACCGCGGGGCGGTGCTGATCTCCTCCAACCAGATCCCCTACGACTGGTGGACCGGCTACCACGAGGCCAACGGGACATGCAAGACCTACGGCGACGGTTACGTCCGCCCCTTCAGCATGGACCGGACCTTCGGCTTCCTGGACTGGGCCGCCACGCAGTGGAAGGATGGCCCCGAGGGCGTCCGCAAGCATTGGCGGAAGCTCGACATGACGCGCGTCTTCACCGCCGGCAGCAGCATGGGCGGCTCGGGCGCGCCGATGTTCGCCGTCCGTCACGGCGGGCGGATCGCCTGGGCGCTGGGATGGGTCGGCGTCCACGTGCCGGCTGAGAGCCCCACGTTCACCGGCTCCTACCGCGGCAGCTACGGCGCCCGACACGAGGCCATCACCATGCCCGACGAGAAGACTTCCCCCTGGGACCACTTCTCCGACGTGTGGTGGCTGCGGAATAACATCAAGGCCGAGACCGGCTTCATCCTCGCCTCCAACGGCAAGGACGACGGCGGCATCGGCTGGCCCCAGGCCGCCAAGTTCGCCCGGGCGCTCCAGGAGACCCGCCGCCCTCACATGTTCAACTGGGGCCTGGGCGGGCACGGCGTGCGGACGATCATCGGGGCGAACTTCAACCTGGACGTCCGCACCGACCAGACGCTGCCGGCATTCACCAACGGCACGCTCGACCAGGACGTCGGCACGGGCAAGATGCTGACCAAGGAGCAGCGCGCCGCCGAGAGATCGCGGCTTCAGGCCGAGGCCAGGAAGGCCGGCAAGGACCCCAACAAGGTCCGCGTTGGTCCGGCCGACGGCGACACCTACGGGGCCTACAACCGCCACCTGTGGTGGGAGACCAAGGACGTCGTGGACACGCCCGAGGCGTGGGAGATGACCGTCATCCTCCAGGCCTCGGCGCCGGCCGACAAGTGCAGCGTGGACCTGACGCCGCGCCGCCTCCAGAAGTTCGCCACCCCCAAGGGCAGGAAGTTCGACTACACGGTAACTGAGCTGAAGGGCGGCGAGGTCTTGACCAAGGGCACGGCCGAGGCCGACGAGTACGACCTGCTGACGCTCAAGCAGATTCCGCTGCGCAAGGGAAACAACCGGGTGAAGATCACCCCGGCCAAGTAGCCTCAGCGCCGCGGGCACAGCCCGCGGGAAAGGAACGGAACGATGAAACGATTGATCTACGCGACGGCGCTGACGGCGCTGCTGTGCGCCTCGGCGGCCACCGGCCAGACGGTTAAGTGCCCCGCCAGCCGCGACGTGTGGCTCTCGGCCATGGGCGCCGAGAAAAACTACAACATGGGCGCCGCCAAGACCATCAAGCTGAAGGTCTGGCAGGAGTTCGGCCTGGTCGATTTCGACGTGTCGGCCCTGGCCGGCAAGCGTGTCAAGGAGGCATTCCTGTACGTCAAGCCCGCCGGCGGGCACAAGCTGGGCCTCAACGCCGGCACCGACCTGAGGTGGCTGACACTCTCAACCGTCAGCCAGGAGTGGGTCGAGGGCAAGTCCGCCAGCTACGCCACCGACGCCGACGGCGGCGGCGCGACCTTCCTGGAGTCGTCCTACCAGCGCCGCAACTGGGGCTTCGCCGGGTCGAAGGCCTGGGACGTGATCCTGGGCAACGGCAACACCCTCCGCTTCGACGGGCGGACGGACCCGGCCTCCGGGTGGCTGAAGCTGAAGATCGACCCCGACCTGGTCCGGGCGATGCTGGCCGGTGCCACCCACGGGCTGCTGGTCATGGACGGCTCGACGACCGTCGGCGTCAACTGCCGCATCTTCGCCCGCGAGTCGGGCAACGGGCCGTACCTGGAGGTCGTCACCGCCGGCGAGGACAAGACGCCGCCGCCCGCACCCGGCGCCCTGAAGGTCGCGCCCGCGCCCAACTGGGCCACGCCGGAGCTTGGCGCGGCGACGATCAGCCTGAAGGTCCCCGCCGGCGCGTTCGCCTGGCGGGTGAAGATCAACGACAAGCCGCTGGCGCGGTGGCAGATTCCCTTCCCAACCAAGGCCGGGCAGGTGCAGAGCTTCCCCGTGCTCGACCTGCCGCCCGGCGCGAAGCTGAAGGTGGAGGTCGCGGCCGTCGATGCCGCGGGCAACGTCTCGGCCTACGCCACCGCCGCCGGCGCGGCCGGGCCTGAGCTGACCGTCCCCAAGCTGCCAGACTATCCCTTCAAGCCCAAGGGCGGAGACCCCAAGCGGCTGGGCAATGCCAACGTCTGGGCCTTCCCCGAGATCACCAAGCTCGACCCCGTCACCGGCGACGCGCTCAACGAGAAGGTCATCGGCGACATTCGCCGCAAGAACGCCGTCTGGGACGGCGCAAGCGGCACGGTCCGCCTGGCCGCCGCCCGGGGCGAGATCGTCAGCTTCCAGATCGCCGTCGAGGGCGAGATCAGCGGCTGCAAGCTGGACGTCAGCGACCTCGCCGGGCCCGGCAAGATACCCAACGCCGGCGTGAAGCTCTGGCGGAACTGGTACGTCGGCCGCCACGCCGAGTACGCCCTGCCGCTGACCGGCGGCTTCGACTGCCCGGCCGGGGACAACGAAATCGGCGCCCAGAAGCTCCAGGCCGTCACCGTCGATTACCACGTGCCGACCTCGACCAAGGCGGGCGACTACGCCGGCGCCGTCACGCTCACCGCCGGCGACGACAGCCTCAAGCTCGACCTGAAGGTCAAGGTTTACGACGTGGTGATCCCCGACCAGGT
>CBFCZU010000162.1:0-9807 GCA_965602635.1 uncultured Planctomycetales bacterium
GCGCCAACGCGCCGTACGATCCCTTCCCGAACTGCACGCTCATCGAGACGTTCCACACGCTGGGTGATTATCACGACTTCAGCCCAGATAGCACCGATCCCGAGGAGTATCCCGAGTGGGTACCCATCCCTGATGGCCCGGGCTGGGACCCCTCCGCCGGCGAGCCAAAGACGCCGACCAACACCCAGCCGTTCAGCATCAGCGAGGACAATTTCTCCGTCAACGACAACGGCACGCCCCTCGATCTCACCGACGACTTCTACGATGAATTCTACACAGAGGTGCAGATCGATCAGGCGATGATGGACGACATGTTCAACAACGAGGACAACCGCGGCGTCGCGCTGTGGGATTGGGACATCGGCCAGAACGGCCAGATTTACAGCGCCGACCAGAACGACGGCGACTGGCCTTACATCTACGCCCGCATCGAGGTCCTCGAAGGCGATGCCAACCTCGACAAGGCGGTTGACGGGCTGGACTACGTGGCCTGGTCGAACAATTACAACCAGGCCGCTACCTGGCAGACTGGTGACTTCAACAACGACCAGTTTGCCGACGGCCTGGACTACGTTGTGTGGTCCAACAACTACGGCGCCACACTCCCCGCCGCGCCCGGCGCTGTTCCCGAGCCGGCGACGATGGCCCTGCTGGCGATGGGCGCTCTGGCCCTGATCCGCCGGCGGCGGTAAGCTGTTCTGTTAGCAGACTGACGTTTGAAGCCAGACGCGGCGGCCCTTCTCGGGCCGCCGCGTTCTTTTATGCCCCCGCGGCGACCCTGGCCCCCGGGGGGGCGGGGAGGTAAACTGTCGGCGAAATCCTCCCCCAGCCCCGATAGAAGGCACAGAAGCCTCCGCACGCGATGTTCGGTTTCGAGATCATCAAGACCGACGGCAAGGCCCGGGCCGGCGTCCTCGGCACCGCCCACGGGGAGGTCCCCACGCCGGCGTTCATGCCCTGCGGCACGTGCGGGGCGGTCAAGGGCGTCACGCCCGCCCAGCTCCGCGAGTGCGGCACGCGGATGGTCCTGGCCAACACCTACCACCTGATGCTCCGCCCGGGCGCCGACGTGGTGGCCGACTTGGGCGGGGCCGGCGCGCTGATGGCATGGGACGGGCCAATCCTCACCGACAGCGGCGGGTACCAGGTCTTCTCGCTGGGGCGGCTGCGGAAGGTCACCGACCGCGGGGTCGTCTTTCAATCGCACATCGACGGCGCGGCCGTGGAGCTGACGGCCGAGAGCTGCATGGACGTCCAGGCCAAGCTGGGCGCCGACGTGGTCATGCAGCTTGACGAGTGCCCTCCGGCGACGGCCTCGAAGGAGGAGGTGGCGGCGGCGGTGGCGCGCTCGGCCGAGTGGGCGGGGCGGTGCCGCCAGGCATGGCAGGCCCGCGGGCGGTCGTCCGCCGCCGGAGCGCCCCAGGCCCTGTTCGCAATCCAGCAGGGCGGCGTGCACCGCGACCTGCGGGCCGAGTCTGCCCGCCGGATCGTCCAGCTCGACCTGCCCGGATACGCCGTCGGCGGGCTGAGCGTCGGGGAGGGCCCCGAGCAGATGGCCGGCGTCCTCGACGCCATCGACGAGCAGCTCCCGCGCGAGAGGCCCAGGTACCTGATGGGCGTGGGCGAGCCGCGCGACATCCTCGCCGGCGTCGCCCGTGGCGTGGACATGTTCGACTGCGTCCTGCCCACGCGCAACGGCCGGAACGCCCAGGCCTTCACCTGGGCCGGGCGGCTGAGGCTCCGCAACGCCGAGCACGCCCGCGACGCCAGGCCAATCGACGAGGGCTGCCCCTGCTACACCTGCCGGAACTTCTCCCGGGCGGCGCTGCGGCATTACTCCCAGGCCGGGGAAATGCTGGCGGCGACGCTGGTGACGATCCACAACCTGGCGTTCTTCGCCCAGTTCATGACCGCCGTGCGCGAGGCCGTCGAGCAGGGCCGACTCGACGAGCTGGCCGGGCAGTGGCTCACGGCGATGTACGGCTAGCCTGCCTATTGCATGAACCCTTCCGGGTTCCTGCAGTAAGCACCTTTGCGAGAAACGGTTCTCTCGCAAAGGTTTCGACTCGGCGCTTCGCGCCTCGCTCAAGGCTGGCCCCGGCAGAATCCATCCGCTTGACAGGGGGCGGCCTTGCCATCAAGCTGTCCGCTTCGCCGCCCGGGCGGCGACGGAGTTACAATGCCAGAGCCCCGCAATGAAAGGTCGGTCGCTATCCTCTGCATCGTCGCGGCCATGTGCTGCTACGCCGTAATCCCCATCTTCCTGAGGCACTTCGTCGAGTATCTAGACCCGTGGACGGTGAACGGCGTGCGGTATTCGGTCTCGGCCCTGTTCTGGCTGCCCTACGTGGCGGTGTACGTGCAGCGCCGCCGCCGCCGTCCGCCCGCGCCGGCCGAGCCAGCGGGCAGGAACATCTGGCTGGACGCCCTGCCGCCGGCGGCGGTGAACCTCGTCGGGCAGGTGGGCTGGGGCCTCTGCCCCTACTACCCCGGGAACGACCCGGCCACCATCGCCTTCACCATCCGCCTGTCGTTCCTGTTCACGATGCTCTTCGGCTTCGCCGTGATCCCCGCCGAGCGCCCCCTTATGAAGAGGCCCCTCTTCCTGTGCGGCGCGGCGGTGTGCCTGGCCGGGCTGTTCCTAATGTTCGCCCAGAAGCTCGCCGCAGGCGGGCTCAGCTCGCTGCGCGGGTCGGTCATCCTGATCGCAACGACCGTGTTCTGGGGAGCCTACTCCGTCAGCATCCGGCGCTGCATTAGCGGGTATCCCATCCGGGCGGCATTCGGAGTGGTCGGGCTGTACACCGCAGTTGCGCTGGTCATCCTGATGTTCATTCTAGGCGAGCCTGGAAGGCTGGCCGATCTGCCGGCCGGGACGTGGGGGCTGCTGATCCTCTCGGCCTTCATCGGGATCGCCTTCGGCCACGTGCTCTACTACCGCGCCATCCACCACCTCGGGCCGATCGTCTCCAGCGGAGTCCTGCTGGCGGCGCCCTTCCTGACCTTCCTGGGGGCGTGGATCACGCTGGGCGAACGGATGAGGGGCCTGCAGTTCGTCGGAGGCATCACGATCATCGCCGGCGGCGTCTGCCTCCTCAAGGCCAAGGCGCAGATCGAGTCCGGCCGCCGGGAATGACGGTGAGGCCGGCGCAGGCCGGCGGGGCGGTTGCCCGATGACACGCCGCCGCGCTAGGATTACAATGACCTGTGTAACAGCCAGATGCCCTTTCTGGAGAACGGGCCCATGCCAAACCCGACACACGGCGCGCTGGACAGGCTCACCGACGCCATCGTGAAAAGCTACCGCTCTGACAAGCGGACCCAGCGGATCGGCGCGGAGTTCCTGCCCGGGCGCGACGCCATCGTCGAGATCATCCACGAGATTCGGGAGCTGCTGTTTCCCGGCTACTTCGGGCGGCTCGCCCTGACGGCGGAGAACGCCAGGTACCACGTCGGCAACCTTCTGATAAGGCTCTGCGAGCAGCTCACCGAGCAGATATACCACTGCCTGTGCTACGGGCCCGGCGGCGGGCGCTCCAGGCCTGAGACGTGCATGAAGCAGGCGGGCTCGCTGGCCAGGAAGTTCCTGCGGCGGATCCCGCACGTCCGCGAGATGCTCGCCCTCGACGCCCAGGCCACACATGACGGCGACCCGGCCGCCAAGGGCATCGAGGAGGTGATCTACTGCTACCCGGGCTTCTACGCCATCACCGTCTATCGCGTGGCCCACGAGCTGGTCCGCCTGGAGGTCCCGCTGATGGGGCGGATCATGACCGAGCACGCCCACAGCGTCACCGGCACGGACATCCACCCCGGGGCGACCATCGGCAAGAGCTTCTTCATCGACCACGCCACCGGTGTGGTCATCGGCGAGACAACCCGCATCGGCGACAACGTCAGGATATACCAGGGCGTGACCCTGGGTGCGCTTTCCTTCCCCAAGGACGAGCGCGGGCGGATCATACACGGGCTCCAGCGCCACCCCACCATCCAGGACAACGTGACGATCTACGCCAACGCCACGATCCTCGGCGGGCGGACGGTCATCGGGACCGGCGCCACCATCGGGGCCAACTCGTTCATCACCGAGCCGGTGCCGCCCCGCAGCGTGGTCGGGCACACCCGCCCGGAGCTGGCTGTCCGCGGCAAGCGCCGGGGGCGCGGAGGCTGACCCATGTTCGTCCGCGGGGGGGCGGCGCTTCCGTCACCCGGAAACCGTGGTATAATCACCTCCCCGAGGCCGGTCCAGCCCACCGGCCAGGAGAAGACCAATGGCCACGAACTTCAGTAATTTCAGCGATGACTTCTTCGTCAACGCGGACCTGAACACCTCGCTCACGCTGCCGCGCGAGCGCGAGACGGTGCTGCACTTCTGCGAGTCGGTCCAGAAGGAATTCCGCGACCTGACGGACTTCTACCAGCGCGAGGCCGGCGCTCACGTGCTCGAGGGCAACCGCCAGAGCGGCTCCTACCGCTGGATGGAAATCGACACCCGCCGACTGGCCAGCGGCTCGTTCAACCCCGACGAGATGGACGAAGCCTACCGCCTCCACCGCTGGATACTCGACCGCAGCCGGTACTTCCTCGGCATCTCACACCTCGACGTGGAGTCCCTTGACCTGGTTTACGGCTTCAACCTCGACTACGTGGGCAACCGCGACGCGATCATCTGCGACGCGCTGGTGGCGGGCACCCCGCTGGGCACGCTGGTCAGCGAGACCGCTTCGTCGGCGATCAGCTTCGAGCCCAGCCTGATCGTCGCCATCGACGAGGAGTGCTCGCTCCAGGCCCGGCTGGCGATCGAGACCCGCAACAGCAGCTACCAGGTCCGCACGGGCAACTACGAGCAGGAGCCCATCAGCGTGTACTTCACCATCAGGGCCCATCCGCGCGCCGGCGAGCGGTTCGATCCGACCCAGTCGCTGCCCCGCCAGCTGGAGATCGGCGAGGACCTGCTCGGGCGCATCGTCATCCCGCAGATCGTCTGCCCCATAGCCACCGCGATTGCAGCCGCCCAATGAGGCGTTTCAGGAACTGCGCCCCGATCGCGAGACGGGCCCGTCACCCGCGCCTCTTGAGACGCGCCACCTTCCACGGTGCCAGCCCCGACTTGCCGGCCCCTGCCTCGGCGCAAAAAAGTCGGCGGGCCTGCCGCGGGGGGAGACGGCAGGCGCCGCCTTGGCATTCGAACCGGCCGGGGGAAACCGGTCCGAAAAGGGGTCTAGTTTTTGACGATTCTCAATTGCCTGTACAAGACGACTGAACCTTATCCTCGTTTCTGCATTATACGCTTAACCAACCAGAATACAAGCAATATCAGGGGATTCATGTATTTTTTATTACGCTTGCTAGGGCAAGCTCTTACATCACAGATTGGCGTTTTCCGCCCCGTTTTCTGGGCTTTCAGGTCTTCCTGGCCGGCGTCGCGATGTTGCGCTGAGGCGCGGCGCGCCCTCCCGGCGATCATGGAGACGACCTCAGGGTATCAGGAAGACGTCCTCGATGTCGTCGGCGGCGGCCTGGCCTGTGGTGTCCCCCGTCGGCGAGGTGGACTGATAGAACAGAGAGGACTGATACAACTGATAGAGCAGCGCATAGTCCGGATCGGCCGGATTCGGGCGGGTGAGCGGCGGGTCGGTCGGCTTGGTCGTCCAGGTAGCGCTGCCGTCGAGCCTGCCGATGTTCTGCCCTTCGTTTCCGCTGTCCAGCGCGCCGTGCGAGGCGGAGTTGTGCCCGTCCAGGTCGCTGTCGAACTCCCCGGTCGCCTCGACCCAGCGCGGGTTGAGGTCGCCCACGATCACCATGTCCATCGGGGCGTTCTCCATCGTCAGCACCGGCGGGCCGCCGACGCTGCCGCGGCCAACCATGGAGATGAAGCTATAGCTGCAGTTCTCCCTCGCCAGGGGCTCATCGGTGCTCGTGGCGGGAGTCTGCTCCCGCATCGCCGAGCAGATGAGCGTCTCCGGCGTGGTGTAGTCGTACTTCACCAGCAGCCAGAGGCACTGCCGGTTGCCCGCCGCGTTCATGGGGTCGGTGCTGGGCAGGGCCAGCGGCGTTCCGCCGCGGTGTTCCCTCTGGGCGTCGGTGTACATGCCGCAGGCGCGGACGATGTCCTTTATGGTCGCGGCGCATTTTCCCCTGCGCGCCAGGACCATCGCTCGGCCGAAGCCGGGCGCCAGGATCGCCGCCAGCAGGATGATGATGGCGACGACCGCCAGGAGTTCAATGAGCGTAAAGCCGCGGTTCGTGCGAAGCGACATTCGACCACCTCCCACTCATGCTGCACTGTTTATTGTGCCCCCAACGGGCCAACCGCGTCAATGCCGCCGCGGCTGGGCGAATTGCGTTGACGGGCCCGCCGGGCGGCGGAGAAAATGACGCCAGCGGGCCAGGCCGCCAGGCAAGGGACTCGGCATGCTGGGCGACGCGATCCAACCCGAGATTCGCGAATTCATCGAGCGGAAGGACTTCGCCGGCCTGAAGGGCGTCCTGGGCGAGCTGGACGTACACGACGTCGCCGACCTGGCCGGCGACCTGGACGGCAACGAGCTGGGGGTCGTCTTCCGCCTGCTCGAGCCCCAGCGTGCCGCCGACGTCTTCGCCGCCCTGGAGCTGGAGAAGCAGGAGCGGCTGCTGGAGATACTCTCGGGCGAGGCCCTGGGGGACATCCTCAACGAGATGCCCCCCGACGACCGCACCGAGCTGCTCGAGGTGGTGCCCGAGGACGTCGCCGGCCGCCTGATCGACAAGCTCGACCGGCGGGAGCGCGAGGTCGCGATAGGGCTGCTGCATTACCCCGAGCAGTCCATCGGGCGGCTCATGACGCCGGAGTTCGTCGCCGTCAAGGCGGGATGGAACGCTCGGGAGGTGCTCGAGCACCTCCGCAAGGTCGCCCCCCAGAAGGAGACCCTCAACATCCTCTACGTCGTCGATGAGGGCGGCAGGCTGATCGACGACATCCGCCTGGAGGACCTGGTGCTGGCCGATCCGGACGATGTCGTCGGCGAGATCATCGACCGCCATCCGGTCTTTCTTTCGGCCTACGACGACCGCGAGCAGGCGGTCGAGATTCTCCGCAAGTACGACGAGGTCGCCCTGCCCGTGGTGGACAGCGCCGGCGTGATGGTGGGCATCGTCACCCACGACGACGTCATGGACGTCCAGGCCGAGGAGGACACCGAGGACTTCCACAAGATCATGGCCGTCGCCGCCCTCCAGGAGCCTTACTTCGCCACCACGTACCGCGAGATGCTCCGCAAGCGCCTGCCCTGGCTGGTGCTGCTGTTCGGCGCCGAGCTGCTGACGGTGCTGGCGCTGTCCTCGTTCCTGGGCAGCCTCAACGCCGGGCTGTTCGCCCTGCTGGTGCTGTTCATGCCGCTGATCAACGCCACCGCGGGCAACACCGGCTCGCAGATGGCCGGTCTGATCATCCGCGGGCTCGCCGTCCGGGAGATGTCGCCCGGCGACTGGTGGCGGGTGCTGCTGCGAGAGCTGGCCCTGGGCGGGACGATGGGCGTGGCGCTGGGGCTGCTGGGCGTGGTCGCGACCATGTTCATGATGCGGTTCGCCGGGGCGGCGCCTGACGCCGGGGCCGCCTGGTCCAACGCCGTCGGCGTGGGCGTGAGCGTGACGACGGCGGTGATCGTCGCCAACCTGATCGGCTCGATGGTCCCGCTGCTGTTCCAGCGGATGGGGCTCGACCCCGCCGTGACCAGCGGGCCGTTCCTGGCCTCGGTCATGGACGTAACCGGCGTGATGATCTACTTTTCCGTCGCCACGGCCACCATGAAGATCTGGGGCGGCTAGCCGCGCAGAATCGCAGCGGACCGGCGCCTGGAGGACGAAGGCTGCGGCCCGCTGCGTGGGCTCGGGCGAGCGGCCCGGCCCGTCTCTTCGCTCATTGTTCATATCGCTCCAGCTCCCTGTGCGGTTCGAAGAAATCCTCGGCGCCGCGCCAGTTTTCTCAGGCGCCGACCCGGCGGCGGGGCCTTCCACTGAGGCCCTCGGCCGGGTACAAGATGCACCATGTCGCTGCCCGTAGTCGCCATCGTGGGCCGGCCCAACGTCGGCAAGAGCAGCCTGCTGAACGCCTTGACGCGCAGGCGGATCGCCATCGTCGATGCCGTCCCCGGCGTGACGCGCGACCGCGTCAGCTCGCCCCTGCCGCTGGGCGAAGGCTACGTCGAACTCATCGACACCGGCGGGTTCGTGCCGGCGGCGCGACGCGACGAGAAGCGCGTCGAACCCGAGGCCCAGGACGCCGACCTCGCCGAGCACGTCGTCAGCCAGATCGACTACGCCATCGCCGAGGCCGGGCTCATCATCTTCCTCGTCGACGCCCGCGACGGGCTGACCCCGCTGGACCGGGCCGTCGCCGAGAAGCTCCGCCGCCAGGACACGCCCGTCATACTCGTGGCCAACAAGGTTGACCGCCGCGGCGACACCGCCGAGCTGGGCGAGCTGAACGCCCTGGGCTTCGGCGAGCCGCTGGCGGTCTCGGCCCTGCACCGCAACGGTCTCAAGGCCCTGACCGACCGCATGGACGAGGGCATCGGGCAGGCGGGCGAGAAGCCCGACGAGCCGGTCATGAAGCTCGCCATCGTCGGCAAGCGCAACGTCGGCAAGAGCACCTTCATCAACGCCCTGGCCGGGGGCGATCGGGTCATCGTCTCCGAGCGGCCGGGCACCACCCGCGACAGCGTGGACGTGACCTTCGATCTCGACGGGCGGACGCTGGTCGCCATCGACACCGCCGGCGTCCGGAAGCGGCGGAAGCTCGCCGACGACATCGAGTACTACTCCCGCCACCGGGCGCTCCGCAGCATCCGCCGCGCCGACGTGGTGCTGTTCCTGCTCGACGCCACCGAGCCCGTCGGGCGGGTGGACAGGCAACTGCTCGAGTACGTCGCCGACGCCTACAAGCCCGTCGTTATCGTCATCAACAAGTGGGACCTCGCCGCCGACCGCGCCACGCGGGACGACTACGCCCCCTACCTCACCGAGGCCATGCCCGAGCTGGCCTACGCCCCGATCATCTTCGCGACGGCCGAGACCGGCAAGGGCGTCGTCGAGGCCGTCAAGCTGGCGGGCGACCTGTTCGCCCAGGCGCGGCACCGCGTCGGCACCGGCGAGCTGAACGCCGTCATGGCCGAGATCACCGCCCGGCACTCGCCGCGGGCGGCGGGGGCCGCCCACCGCCCGGCCAAGCTGTTCTACGCCACGCAGATCGCCACCGCCCCGCCGACGATCGTCTGCTTCGTCAGCAACCTCCCATCCTTCGACGCGAACTATCAGCGGTACATGCTCGGCCAGCTTCGCCAGCGGCTGCCGTTCGCCGAGGTGCCCATCCGCCTGATCTTCCGGCCGAGGCGGAGAGACCAGAGGCCCTGACCCGGCCTAGGGCCCGGGCAGAAGCGCCCGAAATCCCGCGGAACGAAACGGAACGAAACGGAAAGTTTCGGAAAGTTCTGGAACGGAACGGAACGTTTCGCAACCGCCCTTGAATCCGTAAGTCCGTGCGTATCAATGCCTTCCAGGTTTTTGGCCGCGAATCCGGCTTCGCCGTCCTGCTTCGCCGAGGCTTCGCAGGAACCGGCTACGCCGGACAAGCTCCGCGGACAGAGAGGGGAAATGGGTTCCTAGGGTACCCGCCGCACTCAGCACTCGGCACTCCGCACTCGGCTCCCCGCACTCAGCACTCAGCACTCCGCACTGGCGTATTCGGTTGTCAGGCGCTTCGGAGGCGCACACCTATGGCGCGCCCCCTCCACCTTTACCGTGCGCGGAAGCCTTTGCGCGCGCAAACGT
>CBFCZU010000163.1:0-9688 GCA_965602635.1 uncultured Planctomycetales bacterium
ACAGCAACCAGATCAGCGACATCTCCGCGGTTGCCGGCCTGACGAATCTGACCGAGCTGTACCTGCGCAGCAACCAGATTGAGGTGATGGATCTCAGCAGTGCAAATCTGTCCTCTCTGGAACGCTTCTCCATTGGGGGCAATCCCCTGACAAGCGTCCTCCTGGTAGATGCAACGCTCAACCAGGCGGGCTTCGACGCACTCATGGATGGTGGTAATTATGGAGGCGCTGGCATTGCGGAATTGTCCGGGGTTCTGATCCTTGATATGAGTGGTGTTGACTTCACGGAGATTCCGGACCTGTCGATGATGTATTACAGCGGCTGGATGTATCCCGACGGCAAGATGGACGACCTCGAAAAGCTGTTGCTGGCGGGGGCAACCAATCTTGATGGCGGCCAGGTAGTGACGCTGACCGGCGAACTCGATTCGATGAACTGGCTCGATGTGACGGGCCTGTGGGAGAGCTTCGACGTGGCTGAGCAAGGCTCCCTGAACGCATGGGATGCCGTCCCAGGCAATACGCTCATCATCCCCGAGCCCGCCACGCTGGCCTTGCTGACCCTCGGCCTTTGTGCCCTCAGGCGGCGTAAGGCCTGAGAGCGGGAAGAAGAGGTCACCGCAGAGACCGCTGAGAACGCAGAGACAGGACAAGAGTTAACTGCGACGGCATGGGGCTCTCCTCCGCGTTCTCTGCGTTGATGCTTTTTCTGTTTCAGCACTGCTCCGTCTTCTGTTTCCTCTGCGCTCTCCGCGCTCTCTGCGTTGAATGTTTTTTCTTCTTCAGCCCTGGTTCCTTCTCTTCTTCCTCCGCGCGCGCTTGACTTGGGAGCAACCGTTGGGGATGATGCCTGCTCGCATGAAAAAGGTGATCAGGTGCTAGAGAAGGTGCATCAGGACAGGCTCAAGAAGCTCGAGAAGATCCGCCAGTTGGGCGTGGATCCGTACGGTGGGCGGTACGACTCGGCCGAGGAGATAGCCGCCGTCCTGGCGCGGTTCAAGGAGGGCGACGACTCTCAGCGCGCCGACGCGGCCGGCAGGGTCGTCCTGATGCGATCGATGGGCAAGCTCATCTTCGCCCACATCCGCGACCAGAGCGGGCAGATGCAGATCGCCCTGCGCACGGCCAAGGGCGCCGAGGCCGCCGCCCTGGACGAGGCCGCCTGGGAGCTGGCCAGGCTGCTGGACCTGGGCGACATCGTCGCCGTCGAGGGGCCACTGACCAAGACCCGCACCGGCGAGATCACCATTTTCGCCGAGAAGCTCACGCTGCTGTGCAAGAGCCTGCTGCCGATGCCGGAGAAGTTCCACGGGCTGGTGGACGTGGAGACGCGTTACCGCCAGCGGTACCTCGACCTGATGACCAACCCCGAGGCGCTCGAGACGGCGCAGAAGCGCATCGCCATCATCGAGCATACGCGCCAGAAGCTGCTCGCCCGGGGGTTCGTCGAGGTGGAGACGCCGGCGCTTCAGCCGCTCTACGGCGGCGCGGCGGCCATGCCGTTCGTCACGCACCACAACACGCTCGACTTCGACATGTATCTCCGCATCAGCCCGGAGCTGTACCTCAAGCGGCTGCTCGTCGGCGGGATGGAAAAGGTTTTCGAGTTCAGCCGGGTCTTCCGCAACGAGGGCATCGACACCCTCCACAGCCCGGAATTCACGATGCTGGAACTGTACCAGGCCTACGCGGACTACGAGGTCATGATGGAGATCACCGAGGAGCTGATCTCCACGGCGGCTGAGGACATCTGCGGCTCGACGAGGCTGCCTTACGGGGACCACGAGATCGACTACTCGACGCCGTGGCGCCGGGCGACGTACGAGGAGCTTCTGGCCGAGCACGCCGGCGTGGCGATGCGCGACGCGGCGGCGGTGCGAGCCAAGGCGCGGGAGATCGGCTTCGAGGAGGCCAACAAGGCCGACGCCGTGGTCGTCAACGAGGTCTTCGAGGCTACGGTCGAGAGGCATTTGATACAGCCGACGTTCGTAAAGGACTATCCGGCTGAGCTTTGCCCACTGACTCGCCGGAAGGCGGACGACCCGGGCATCGCCCTTCGCTTCGAGCCGTTCATTGCCGGCACGGAAATCGGGAACGCGTACACGGAGTTGAACGACCCGGCCGTGCAGGAGGCCAACTTCGCCTTCCAGCTCGACGGCGAGGCCGAGGGCGAGACCATGCGGGTGAGGGACGAGGACTTCCTGACGGCCTTGCGGCACGGGATGCCCCCGGCCGGCGGGCTGGGCATCGGCATCGACCGCGTCGTCATGCTGCTGACCGACCGCCAGAGCATTCGGGACGTGATCCTCTTCCCGACCCTCCGCCCGGAGTCAAGCGAATAGAAAACCGGTTGACCGATCAACCGATCAACGGATTAGCCAGTCAACCATGTACAAGCTCTTTCTCTGCCTGCGATACTTGCGCCGCCGGGTGATCGCGTATTTCGCGGTGCTGGCGGTGGCGCTGTGCGTGGCGATGGTGCTGATCGTCGCCAGCGTCATGGACGGGTTCCTGCGCAAGATGGAGCAGGCGGCCAAGGGGCTGTACGGCGACGTGGTGGTCCAGGCCGCCAGCCTGGGGGGGCTGGGGCAGTACGACGAGTTCATCGCCGAGGCCAAGCGCCGCGTCCCGGGGGTGGAGGCGGCCTCGCCGTTCATCGGGACCTTCGGCATCCTCCAGGTGCCCCGCACCGAGTACCGCCGGAACGTGCAGATCGTCGGCATCCGCCTGCCCGAGCGGGTGGACGTGACGGACTTCGAAAAGGGCCTCTGGGCCCAGGCCGGGCGGGCGAGGCCGGACTTCGACCCGCCGGTCAGCCTGCTGCTGGCACGCCTGAACGAACACATCAACTTCACCCGCGAGATCAAGCGCCGCGAGCAAGGCAGGATCGAAGAAGGCGCCGACGTGACGTCCGACGACCACCTGCAGATGCGGCGGCTGGACACCGCCCTGGCGCTCCAGAGGCGCGCCATGGCGGCGCTGCTCGGGGCGTCCAGGCACCAGAAAGAGATGGCCGAGCTGTCGGCCAAGATCAAGGCCCTCCGTCAGAAGGTGGGCGAGAAGCCGGATGCGACCTTGGATGCATTGGAGGATCGCCTGGGCGAGCTGGTGAAGCTGACCGGCTATCGCTCCCCCCGCCACCGCATGATCCTGGGGCTGGGCATACCGGCCCTGAGTTTCAGGACCGAGCAGGGCGAGACCGTCCGCCTGATCGCCCCCGGGCACCGCGTGGTGCTGACGCTGCTGCCGCTGGGAGGCATCGCCAGCCCCGCCGAGGCCAGGACCCGCACCTTCACGGTCGTGGACGACTGCCGCACCGACGTGGCCAGCATCGACTCGGAGATCGTGTACATGCCGCTGAGCACGCTCCAGGTCCTCTACGGCATGGGGCCGGACTACGACCCCGACGACCCGACGAAGGTCGTCGCGCCGCCGCGCTGCACGATGATCCACATCAAGGTCCGCGACGAGTTCGCCACCTCGGAGGGCCAGTTGCGCGAGGTGGCCCGGGAGATCCGCGGCGTCTGGGCTGACTTCCACGCCGCCCATCCCGACGCCGCCGGTGACAACGTGGACGTCCAGACGTGGCGGCAGATACAGGCCAAGTACATCGCACCCATCGAAAAGCAGCGGACGCTGGTGGTGCTCATACTCGGCATCATCTCGGTGGTGGCGGTGGTGCTGATCTTCGTGATCTTCTACATGATCGTGATGCAGAAGACGCGCGACATCGGCGTCCTCAAGGCCGTCGGGGCGTCGAGCTTCGGCGTGGCGGGAATCTTCCTGGGCTACGGGGCGGCGGTGGGGCTGGTCGGCTCGATCATCGGCACCGTCGGCGGATTCTACTTCGTCCGATACATCAACCCGATCCAGGACGCCCTGGACCGGTGGATGGGCTTTCGCGTCTGGACGCGGGACGTATTCCTGTTCGAGAAGATACCCAACCAGGTGGAGGCGAACACGGCCATTTGGATCGTGATCTGCGCGATAGTCGCCGGCCTGGCCGGGGCTTTGCTGCCCGCCATACGGGCGGCGCGGATGCAGCCGGTGGAGGCGCTGCGGTATGAGTGAGCCGGCAATAGACGTCCACGCCCTTCACAAATCGTACCGCATGGGCAAGGTGAACCTGCACGTGCTGCGCGGCCTGAGCTTCTCGGTGAAGGAAGGCGAGTTCGTCGCGGTCGTGGGCGCTTCCGGCAGCGGCAAGAGCACGCTGCTGCACGTCCTGGGGCTGCTGGACAAGCCCGACCGCGGGCGGCTGCTGCTGGACGGGCGCGACGCCGCGAAGCTCTCGGCCGGACGGCGCAACCACATGCGCTGCTGTGAGATAGGGTTCGTCTTCCAGTTCTACCACCTGCTGCCCGAGCTGAACGTCCTGGAGAACGCCCTGCTGCCGATGAAGGTGGACAGCTCGACGATTGGGTGGCTCTCCCGCCGCGGGCGGGCGAGACGCCAGGCCAGGGACATCCTCGAGCGGCTCGGGCTGGGCAAGCGGCTCAAGCACCGCCCCCGCGAGCTCTCCGGCGGCGAGCGACAGAGGGTCGCCATCGCCCGGGCACTGGTCAACTCGCCCCGGCTGCTGCTGGCGGACGAGCCCACCGGCAACCTCGACTCCAAGACCGGCGTGCAGATACTCGACGTCCTCAAGCAGGTGCATCGCGAGACTTCTCGGACCATCGTGATGGTCACGCACGACGCGTCCCTGACGAAGGTCGCCGGGCGGGTGCTCCACCTGCGGGACGGAAAGCTCCAGCAGAAGTGAGCCCGCCGGGCCGCTGCGTCCCCGCGTCGGGCCTACTTCGACGAAGACGGCGGCGGGGAAAACGGCTACAATGCCCCAACGCACAGGAGGCCGGTGCCATGAAGGTCTGGATGAACGGGGAACTCGTGGACAAGCAGGACGCGAAGATCTCCGTCTTCGACCACTGCCTGCTGTACGGGGACGGCGTCTTCGAGGGGATACGCATCTACAACGACACGATATTCCAGTGCGCCGCCCACATGGACCGCCTGCTGGCCTCGGCCGAGGCCATCCGGCTGGAGGTCCCCTTCAGCAGGGAGCAGATCACCGACGCGATGTACCAGACGCTTCGCGCCAACGGCCTGAGCGACGGGTACATTCGCCTGCTGGTGACGCGCGGGCCGGGGACGCTGGGGCTCGATCTGGACAAGTGCTCGGCCGGCGCCGTGATCATCATCGCCGACACCATCGCGCTCTACCCGGGCGAGATGTACGAGAACGGGCTGGAGGTGATCATCGCCGAGAGGCGACGGATCTCGGCGGACATGCTGCCTCCCGCCGTCAAGAGCTGCAACTACCTCAACAACATCCTGGCCAAGGCCGAGGCCACTGACGCCCGGGCCGGCGAGGCGATAATGCTCAACGCCGAGGGGCAGGTGGCCGAGGCCTCCGGCGACAACGTCTTCCTCGTCAAGGGCGGAACGGTCTTCACGCCGCCGCCCGGGGCGGGCATCCTCATCGGCGTCACCCGCCGGGTGGTTGTGGGGCTGTGCGGCAAGCTGGGAATCCCGCTTGAAGAGCAGCCCATCAGCGTGGCGGAGCTGCGTTCGGCCGAGGAGGTCTTCCTGACGGGCACGGCCGCCGAGGTCATCGCCGTGACCAAGGTGGATGGCCAGAGCATAGGCTCAGGCAAGGCCGGGCCGGTCACCAGGAAGCTGCTGGAGGCCTTCCGCCGGTTCATTCGCGACGAGTGCGGCGGGTAGCCATGCCGGCGACACTGTCGATCGTCATCCCCGTCTTCAACGAGCGCGGCACGTGGCGCGAGCTGCTCGCCCGCGTCGAGGCGGTCGATCTGGGCCCGGTGGGCAGGCAGGTCATCCTGGTTGACGACTGCTCCACGGACGGCACCCGCGAGCAGTTGCAGGCATTCGCGGCCGAGCGGCCCGACGCGACCGTCAGGTTCCACGAGGTCAACCGCGGCAAGGGAGCCGCCCTGCGGACGGGCTTCGCCGCCGCCACGGGCGATTTCGTCGTCGTCCAGGACGCGGACCTGGAGTACGACCCCAACGACTTCCCCGCCCTGCTGGAGCCCCTCCTGGCCGGCCGCGCCGACGTCGTGTACGGCAGCAGGTTCCTCAACCGCCCCCGCGAGAAGGGCTACCTCCGCAACTACCTGGCGAACCGGTTCCTGACCTGGTTGAGCAACCTGACCACGGGGCTGAAGCTCACCGACATGGAGACGTGCTACAAGATGTTCCGGCGGGAGGTGCTGGCGGGCATCGGCCTGGAGCAGGACCGCTTCGGGTTCGAGCCGGAGATAACCGCCAAGCTGGCGGCCGCCGGGGCGAGGGTGGTCGAGGTGCCGATCAGCTACGCGCCGCGGTCGAGTGAGGAGGGCAAGAAGATCGGCCTGTCGGACGGGCTTGAGGCCATCGGCTGCATATTCAAGTACCGCCCGCGGCGCCGCGGGCGCTGAGGGCCGGTGCCCGGGGCGGTCAGTCCCCCGTGGCCGGCGATGAGGCCGGCCCGCCCGCCCCGGCCGAGAGCATCTCGACTAGGTCGACGTGGCCGACCCGCCCGGATTCGCGCTGCAGGACCTTCCCCTCGGCCGATAGCACGATCACCGTCGGCAGCTTCGTGAGCTTGTACTTCACCGCCGCAGTCGAGGTTAGAGCCCGGTCCAGCTTCACCTCGACGCACAGGTAGTTGCCCTCTTTCACCTCCCGGTTCACGGACGATTGCTTCAGGCCCTTCTCGCCCATGACGAAGTTGGTGTCCTCGTCGAGCGCCTCGCCGCGGAAGAGGACCAGCACGGGGCGGTTCGACTTTTTCGCCTCCGCCAGCGCCGCCTCCAGGTCGCTGCGCCACTGCTGGCCGGGGCTTGAACCGGCCCAGCCGCGGATGTAGACCGCCGCAGCCACGACAACCACGACCGCCAGGAAACCGAGCTTCACCCAGCGGTCCGTGGAGCTTTTTTTCCGGGCCTGCCCTGCCTGCGGACCGTCGCTCTGGCTCATTTCGTGCTCCGCTCGAAGCCGCCCCGCACCACCGGATATTATATCGGCCGCCGGCGTCGGCGGGATGCAGCCGGTTTGGCGTCCTCCGCCCGGGCGGGCGCTCAAGGCGCCACTTGCGTAGGGGCGGGAGGAGCGGTAGATTTACTCGCTCGGCGGCCCAGCGAGGGCTGACCTATCCGGAGAGCACAGTGACTGATTTGTCTCAGAGCGACGGCGAGGCATTCGACATCCTCCACGCCGAACGCCGCAGGCAGCAGACCACCCTGGACCTGATCGCCTCGGAGAACCACGCATCCTCGGCCGTGCGTGCGGCGGCGGGCTCGGTGCTGGCCGACAAGTACGCCGAGGGCTATCCGCGCCGCCGGTACTACCGCGGCTGCGAGCAGATCGACCGGGCCGAGCAGCTCGCCATCGACCGCACCAAGGCCCTCTTCGGCGCCGAGCACGTCAACGTCCAGCCGCACTCGGGCACCAGCGCCAACATAGCCGTTTACATGGCGGCACTGCGGGCGGGGGACACCATTATGGGAATGGACCTCAGCCACGGGGGGCACCTTTCCCACGGGCGGCGGGCGAACTTCTCGGGCAGGTACTTCAACATCGTCAGCTACACGGTCAGCGAAGACGACGAAATGCTGGACATGGACGCCGTGCGCGAGCTGGCCAAGGAGACCTCGCCCAGGATGATCGTCGCCGGGGCGTCGGCCTATCCGCGGCTCATCGACTTCGACGCCTTCGGGCAAATAGCCGAGGAAGTCGGGGCGTACCTGCTGGCGGACATCGCCCACATCGCCGGGCTCGTGGTTGGCGGGGCGCACCCCTCCCCCCTGCCGGCGTCCACCTTCGTCAGCACCACCACCCACAAGACGCTCCGCGGGCCCAGGGGGGCGATGATCCTCTGCCGGCGCGACTGGGCCAAGAAGATCGACTCCGCTGTCTTTCCCGGGCTCCAGGGCGGGCCGTTCATGCACGACATCCTCGCCAAGGCCATCGCCCTGGCCGAGGCAGCCAGGCCCGAGTTCGCCGACTACGCCCGCCAGATAGTCGCCAACGCCAAGGCCCTTGCCGGGGTGCTCACGGAGAAGGGCTGGCGGCTGGTCACCGGCGGCACGGACAACCACATGATGCTGATCGACCTTCGCGACCGCGACCTGGAGCTTACCGGCCACACGGCCTCGGGCTGGCTCGCGTCGGCCGGGCTCATCGCCAACATGAACACGGTGCCCTTCGACCCGCGCCCGGCGGCGCAGGCCTCGGGTGTGCGGCTCGGCACACCCGCGGCGACCACCCGCGGGCTGAAGGAGCCGCAGATGCGCCAGGTGGGCGAATGGATCGACCAGATCCTCACCAGCCGCGGCGACGACGGCCTGCTGGGGCGAATTCGCCGCCAGGTCGAAGATCTGTGCGAGCAGTTCCCGACGCCCGACGGCGGCGGTTAGCCCGGATGTTGCACGACGGGCGTGCAACATCCGCCGTAGCGGCTTCGACGCGAGCGACTTACGTCGCTCTTGCTCAGGGCCAGCCTTGAGCGAGGCGCGAAGCGCCGAGTCGAAACCTTTGCGAGAGAACCATCTCTCGCAAGGGTGCTTATTGCATAGACCCGGAAGGGGTCATGCAATAAGCAGGCTAGAGGCCCGGCCGGACGGGGACGGAAGATCGAATGGGATGACGACGCGATGCGCCCGATCTATCGCATCCTCGACGCCAACTTCAACCGCGCCCGCGAGGCGCTGCGGGTAATCGAGGACTTCGCCCGGTTCGCCCTGGACGACGCGGGCACGTCCTCCGCCGCCAAGGAGCTGCGCAGCCGGCTCCAGGGCTGCTACGGGCGGTTCCCCGCCGAGGCCCTGCTGGCCAGCCGCGACACCCCCGGCGACGTCGGCACGCAGATCAGCTCGCCGACCGAGATGCAGCGCGGCGACGCGGGCGCCATCGTCGCCGCCGCATGCAAGCGGCTGAGCGAGGCGCTGCGGACGCTCGAGGAATACGCCAAGACCGTCCAGCCGGCCGTGGCCGGTGAGCTGCAATCCATGCGCTACTCCGCATACACACTCGAGCAGCGGCTGGCGCGCCGGATAGCGGCGCCGGAGTGGCTCGACGACGTCCGCCTGTACGTGCTGCTGACCTCCCGGCTGTGCCGGGGCGACCCGCCGGCCGTGGCACAGGCCGCCATCGACGGCGGCGCAGACTGCATCCAGCTCCGCGAGAAGGACATGCCCGACCGCGAGCTGCTCGACCTCGCCCGGCGGCTGCGCGAGCTGACGCGCCGCGCCGGCGTCCCGCTGATCGTGAACGACCGCCCGGACATCGCCGCGATAGTCTCGGCCGAGGGAGTCCACCTCGGCCAGGACGACCTGCCCCCCGACGAAGCGAGGAAGCTGCTGGGGCCCGGCGCGATCGTCGGCGTCTCAACGCACAATATCGCCCAGGCCCGCGCCGCCCAGGCCCAGGGCGCCGACTACATCGGCGTCGGGCCGATGTTCCCCACCGACACGAAGGACGCCGGCCCCATCGCGGGGATCGCCTTCCTCAGGGAGGTGCTGGCCGAGATCTCCGTGCCGCACGTGGCCATCGGCGGCATCTCTGGCGAGAACGTCGGCGAGCTGGTGGCCGCCGGCGCCCGGTGCGTGGCGGTTTGCTCAGCCGTCATCGCCGCCGACGATCCGGCCGCCGCCGCGGCCGAAATAAAGGCGCAACTGCCTCCCGCCAA
>CBFCZU010000164.1:0-9672 GCA_965602635.1 uncultured Planctomycetales bacterium
TCCGTTTCGTTCCGGAACTTTCCGTCCCGATCCATCGGGATTCCGTTTCGTTCCGTTTGGTTCCGAAACTTTCCGTTTCGTTCCCCGTTGTTCCGCACGGTTGCGGGTGCGTTGAAATCGCGGCAGCAGGAGGATTTCGGGCGTGAACGGGCCGATAATTGTAGTAGAATGGACGGGCTCTGACCCGCCTGCCGGCCTGGGCTGCAATGGCTGGAGGCGGGCAGGTACAGAAAAGGGAGCGTTAGAGATGTATCGTCCGGAGATAAAGGTTGTCGACTGCACCATCCGCGACGGCGGGCTGGCCAACGACTCGCACTTCGAGCTGGAGACGGTCCGCGCGGTGTACAAGGCCATTTGCGACGCCGGGGTGGACTACGTCGAGCTGGGCTACCGCAACAGCAAGGAGATGTTCGACCCGGCCGAGTTCGGCCCGTGGCGGTTCTGCGACGAGAAGGACCTCCGCCGCGCGACCGACGGCATCGACCCCGGCGGGACGAAGGTCGCCATCATGCAGGACGCCCACAAGGCCGTGCCCGAGGACATCCTGCCGGCTGAGGAGTCGGTCGTGGACCTCATCCGCGTGGCCATGTACGTCAAGGACGTGGACAAGGCGATCCGCCTGGCGAACAACGCCACGGACAAGGGCTACGAGTGCACGATGAATATCATGGCGATATCGCGCGAGGGCCCGCCTTTCCTGGACGAGGCGCTCCAGCAGATTCAGGAGGAGACCTCGGCCGCGGCGGTGTACGTCGTGGACAGCTACGGGGCGCTGTACAGCGAGGAAGTGGACGCGTTCATCGAGACCTACGGCAAGTACCTCAAGGGCAAGGAGATCGGCGGGCACTTCCACAACAACCAGCAGCTCGCCTTCGCCAACACGATCGAGGCGATCATCAAGGGCGCCAACTACCTGGACGGGACGCTGTATGGCCTGGGGCGGGCGGCGGGCAACTGCCCGCTGGAGCTGCTGATGGGTTTCCTGAAGAACCCCAAGTTCAGGATCGAGCCGGTCCTGGAGGTCATCTCCAAGACGATCCGCCCGCTGGGCAAGGAGATCGACTGGGGCTATCACATCCCGTACGCGATCACGGGCGTCCTCAACGAGCACCCGCGGTCGGGGATGGCGCGGATGAAGTCAGCCGACAGGGACGACTACGCGGGCTTCTACCGGGAGATGACCGGCGACGAGGACGCCTGATCCGCGCGGGCCAAAGCGGGGGAGCGGAAGCGAGAAACCTTCGCGCGGGCGCGGCCTTTCCCGGGTCGCATTTTAGCATCTAGATACGAGCAAGCTATCTAGCGCCGGCTGCCGCTCGGCCTCCCCGCCGGGCGGGCTTGGTTCATGCCGACCCGCCGCCGGCAGGGCCGAGGTTGACATTCCCCTCGCGCCGCCCTACACAGGGGCCGATCGCCGTCACCTGCAAGGGAGCGAGGACAATGACGAGGTCACCAATTGCACCGGCCGCCGGGTTGCTGGTCTGCCTGTTGGCCCTCACCGCCCCGGCGGGAGGCGAGGTGGAGGTGGGCAGGCACGTGGTTGTGATACAGGGCTTCGAGGCGCTCGACGTTCTGACTGACAAGCCCAACATCAGCTATCTCTCGGGCGTCCCCGAGGCCGCCGAGGTGGAGGTCTGGGATACGCCGGACTACAAGCGGCGGCGGATCCCGGTCGCCGAGTCGGGCGTGAGCTTCCGGGCTTCGTCGCGGCACAAGACCCAGGGCAAGGCGTCGCTGGCGGCGACGTTCACCCGCGGCGACCGCGTGGTGCGGGTCAGCCTGCGGAACAACATCAACCAGTCGGACCGGGCCCCCCGCCCGGCGTGCAACAGCATCGGCTGCTTCGACTGCCTCCGCGGCGACGTCTTCAACCCCGCCGACGCGCCGGTCAAAGTCGAGATGCGCGTGCTCGGCGGCTTCGCCGTCACCGACAAGGCCGGGACGTTCGCGCTGGTGAAGGGCCTGACGCTCAAACCCGGCTGGAACACCTTCACGCTGACCAGCCACGAGTCCTCGGCCACTTTCGTCGATCCGCACGACGCCACCTGCGTGGAGTTCCGCGTCCCCGCCGCCAAGGCCGAGACCACACTGCACTTCGACAACTTCCGCATGGAGCGGGAGACGATCGGCACGAACCTCAGCAGGCACGCCCGCTGCTTCGACTTCGGCGTGAGCCACTTCAACTGGCCGGGGTTCACCTACGGGTCGGTCAAGTATGACGAGAAGCGCGGCTACGGGTTCACCAGCGGCACGCGCCTCACCCACGGCGGTGACCTGCACGTGATCAACGACCAGCTCACGCGCGACGGCTTCAAGGCACCGGCCTCGTTCCGGGTGAAGCTTCCCAACGGGCGGTACCGGGTCGTCACCCAGACCGGCAACTACTGGGCCCAGCGCGACGGCGGGCGGAACATCGAGATCAAGGCCGAGGGCAAGCGGGTTCACTACCGCCCCGCCATGACCGGACAGGAGTTCATCAAGTTCAAGCTCGCCCACGAGAACGCCGACCACTGGCGGCGCGGCGTCGACCTGTGGGGCACCTACGACGAGGGGACCTACTTCCGCACCGTCAGCTTCGAGGCCGAGGTCGCCGACGGGGCGCTGGACCTGGACTTCCTGCTGCCGCCGGTGGAAGGCGGGCGGGGGCACGGGTCGTCGGTGTGGACGTACCTGATCGTGTACCCGGCCGACAAGGACAAGCTCATCGCCCCCGAGCTGAAGTGGCTCAACGAGAAGATCCGCACCATCTACAACAAGGTGTCGCACGTGCCGATCAGCCGGCAGTTCGCCCTGTACGGCCGCGAGGAGGTGATCTGCCCGGAGGAGTTCCTCTGGCCGGACATAGCCGAGGCGCGTCGCGCGGCGCTCAAGCCGACCGCGGCCGAGAAGGCCCGGGGATACGTCCACTTCCTGCGGCACCAGCACGACCTGATGATCCCCGACAGCGTCCCGCTGCCCGGCGAGGTCGGCGATCGGCTGGCCGTCTTCGGCACGCCCGGCGAGACGGTCTCGTGGGCGGTCGGGCTATACCCGCTCCGCGACCTCGAGAAGGTCACCGTGCGGCTCGGCGGTTTCGAGGACGCCGCCGGCAAGCCGGTCGTGCCCGCCAAGTCGGCCGACGTCCGCCTGGTGTCCTACCGTCCGATCACGCCGGTGACGTCCAACCACGCCGAGTGCTTTCATTACATCGGGCCCGGGGTGCTGATCCCGCCGGCGCCGACGGACGTGCCGAAGGCCTTCCCGCGTCGGTGGTGGATGAGCCTGCCGGTCCCCAAGGACTTACCGGCCGGTGTGTACCGGGCGACGGTGCGCTTCGAGGTCAAGGGCAAGCCCGCCTCGGCCGTCGAGGTCGCCCTGCGCGTGCTGCCGTTCGAGCTGGCCGAGCCGGAGGGCGTGACGTTCGCCATCGACTATCGCCGGACGATGAGCTTCCGCCCGTCCGACGGCCCGCGCGAGCTGGCCTTCTTCCGGGGCCTGGGCATGAACACGGTCTGGTACCGCGGCCGGCGGGACGACCTGGCGGCGATGCGCCGCGTCGCCGCCAAGGCCGGCATGAAGGTCGAGCTGGGCTTGCCCGACAAGCACGCCAACTGGCGCTGGCCCCGCGACTACCGCCACGGGCTCGTCCGCCGCTACCTGGCCAGGGGCCAAAGCGTCTCGTTCCAGCCGCGGCACACCGGCCACCGCGAGGGGCGGAAGATCCGCTTCACTCACGGCTTCTGGCTGTGGCGCAGCGGCATCCGACACCGCGTCGTCCAGACCCAGCCCAACGCCGCCGAGCGCGTTTACTACGCCCACTACGGGCACGCGAAGTTCGGGCCATGCTCGTACCTGTTCCCGTCGCTGCGCGGGCCGGGGGAGTTCAACCCCGCCCCGACGCTGTACGAGGTACGCGACGGCATTACCGACTGGCGGTACATCCAGCGGCTCGAGCAGATTCTGACTCGCGCCGGGCAGCTGCGGAACGATCAGCTCAAGCAGGCGGCCGCCTGCCTGGCGGAGCTGAAAGAGTCGGTCGATCCCAGCCTGGACCGCTACTACTTCGAGCGCAAGCGGCACTTCAACCACGTCGGGCGCTTCGGGTTGCACGACACGGTCTGGACCGGCCGGCGGTACCAGACTGCCCGGTGGCAACTGGCGTGGCACATCGCCGCCGCCAAGGGCAAGCCCGTCGAGCCGGCCGCGGCGCCAGCCCGGGCCACCGCGCCGGTCAGGCCGATCCTGCATGCCGAGTACTTCGGCCCGTGGTGGGTCTTCCCCGAGCAGTTCAAGTACGCCGGGCAGGAGAAGGAGGGCACGCCGACGCTTCAGCCGGAAGTGCCCGCCACGCCGGTGGGGGCCAACTGGGCCACGGTGCTGGTCAAGCTGAATCATCCGTCGAAGGCCGGGTGGGTCGCGGTGCTGACCGACTCGGCCGCGAAAGAGTTGTGCCGTCAGGACGTCGGGCGGCTGAGGCGATGGAAGAGCCGCTGGGTGCTCCGCACCGACCACCTGCCGGCCGGGAGCTACACGCTCCGGATCGTCCCGGCCGACGCGGACGTCAAGCTGACCCGTGAGATCAAGACCACCATCAAGGTGGTGCCCGGCATCATCTGACGGCCGGGCGACAGGAGCTCTGAATCGAGGGCGAACCGATGAACGTGAAGTTGCCAATTGTTGTCGGGTGCATTGCCGTCTCCGCCGCGGGCGCGCTGGCCGAGAAGGTCGGCGGGATAGTCATCGACACGGACCGCAGCGTGAACTGCGCCACGGCCAGGACGATCGTCGCGGACGTGACGGCCGGCTGCAAGAACGACCGCGAAAAGGCCGTCGCCATCTACAATTTCGTCGTGCGGACCGTCTGGATGCCGCACGTCTTCGGCCATCCGCAGGAGATGTTCGGCAAGCGGCTAAGGGCGATCCGAGAGCCGCTCAAGATCATAAACGTCTATGGCTCCATCGGCTGCGGCAGCCAGGCGGAAATCTTCCTCACCCTGCTCAACGAGGCGGGCATCCAGGGCCGGCTGCTCTCGCCCGGGTTCGCCCACATGTCAAACGAGGTGAAGTGGGACGGCAAGTGGCACTGGATGGACGTCTGGCTACCGTGCTACCTCACCGACGAGAAGGGGCGGATCTACTCCTACGACGAGCTGATGGCCGACCGGAGCCTCATCACCAAGGCCGTCAAGGCCCGACGCGTCTCAGAGAACTTCATGTTCAACCCCGGGCCGGACATCAAGGGGCTTGCCAATGCCAAGAAGCACCGCCCGCACAGGGCCGGCTCGGGCGTGCTCAAGTGCAATTACGTGGAGGACCTGTCGCTGCGCCCGGGCGAGTCGGTCACCTGGCTGTGGGACAACGTGGGCAAGTGGTACTGGCCGGGCGAGAAGTACGCCTTCCCGGCGTTCAAGTTCTCGACGGCCGCTAACTGCAAGGAGGCCTTCCCATACTGGGAGCCGTACAAGAAGGTCCTTCCCGGCGGCCCGCACCCCTGGTCGAACGTGCACTACCGCTACTATAGCAACGCCGTGTTCGTCGCAGCGCCGCCGCTGACGAGGGCGGGGCTAACGGCCTTGGGCGCGAAGCTCAGGAACGTCGGCTTCGGCGCCGGCGGCCTGGAGCCACGCAACTCCGCAGCCGCCGCGGTCGAGATGTCATTCCGCCTGCCATACGTCATCGCCGACACCGAGGTCGCCGGCGACGTCGAGCTGGGCGAGGGGGCCGGTGTGACCTTCGAGTACTCCATCGACGGCGGCAAGACATGGAAGGTCGCCAAGCGCGTGGAGACCACGGGCCCATTCAAGGTGGGCCTGGGCAAGCCCAACTCGCGCGCCTACCCGGCCGGCACGACGAGCGGGCAGTACGGCTTCGAGCTGCGCGTGACCGTCCGGCCGGGCAAGACCGGCCGAACCGTGCTCAAGGACCTGAAGATAATCAACGTCACGATGCTCAACTCCTACTCCCGCCCCTGGCTGGAGGTCGGCGACAACAAGGTCACCGTCACCTCCAGCAGCGCCAAGGCCCTGGCCGGCCGTCCGCTGAAGATCACCTGGAAGTGGCTGGAGGACTGGACCAAGCCAAAGTCCTTCACGCACACGGCCGGCAAGAGCGGCGCCACGTGCCTTATCAAGGTCGGCGGGACGAAGCGCCCGAAGATGCAGTCAATCAGCATCGCCTGCCCGGCGAAATAGGGAGGTGCGGCCATGCCCGGACCCAGAGGAATCATCGTAAGCACTGACAAGAGCGTCAACTGTGCGACGTTGAAGTCGATTGTCGCCGACTTATGCCGCGGCCGCCGGACCGCGCGGGAAAAGGCGGTGGTCATATACGACTTCCTCGTCCGCACCGTGTACATGCCCAACCACTCACATCGACCGGTGGAGATGATCAAGGGCGGGCTAGGTTTCGTCAACGACCCGATTAAGTACATCACCGTGTACGGGTGTTGCGGGTGCGGGCCGCAGGCGCACGTCTTCGGCGCGCTGCTGGGGGCGGCCGGGCTTGAGGCGCGACTGCTCGACCCCGGCTTCGGGCACGTCAGCAACGAGGTCAAGTGGGGCGGCAAGTGGCACTGGATGGACGTCTGGCTGCCGGCCTACATCACCGACGGGGACGGGCGGATATGCTCCTACGCCGAGATCATGGCCGACCGCGACCTTGCCGCCAGGGCCAAGCAGGAAGGCAGGGCGCCCGGGAACTTCATCGTCAACTATCGAAGCCACATGCGGGCCATCATGACCGCCAAGCGCCACCGCCCGCGCGGCCGGGCCGGCTACAGGCAGAAGTCCGTGGAGGACCTGCGCCTCAGGCCGGGGGAGTCCGTCACCTGGCTGTGGGACCACGTCGGCAAGTGGTACTGGCCCTGCGGCGGATACCCGAACCGGCGGCCCTGCGGACCGGCGTGCAAGTACACCAACGACCGGGCCTGCCAGGACGCCTTCGAGCACTGGCGCCCCTACAGGAAGGTAATCCCCGACGGCCCGCACGCCCCGGACAATGTGTACTACCGCTACCACGGCAACGCGATCTTCACCTGCGCCGCCCCGCTGACCAAGCCCGGCCTGGCGGGGCTGGGGGCCTCCCTGACGAACATCGCCTTCGCGCCCGGCGGGGGCGTCAGGCCGGCACGGGAGGGCAAGTACCCCCGGACCGCGGCCGTGGGCATTGTCGAGATCGCCTTCCAGCTGCCCTACGTCATCGCCGACACCGAGATCTCCGGCTCGGCAAAGGTGGTCGACGGGGCGGTGAGCTTCTGCTACTCGGTTGACGGCGGCAGGACGTGGAATCTGGCGGAGGAGTTCAAGCAAAGCGGCGCGCTGGGCCCCTTCAGCATCGGCAAGCCCAACACCTACGAATACCCCGCCGGTAGCACCAGCGGCCAGTACGGCTTCATCCTGCGGGCCATCGTCAGGGGCAGGAAGGCCAACGCCGCCACCACGCTCAAGGCGCTGAAGATCACCAACACCACCATGCTCAACTTCTACTCCCGCCCCTGGCTGGAGGTCGGCGACAACAAGGTCACGGTCACGTGTCGCAACCCGGCGGCCCTGAGCAAGTCGCCGGTGGAGGTCACCTGGCGGTGGCTGGAGGACTGGAAAAGGCTCAAGTCATTCACGCACCAGGTGCGCCGCGGGGGCGCAACGGCCCACGTCAAGGTCGGCGGGGCCAAGCGCCCGAAGATGAAGTCGGTAACGATCGCCTGCCCGGCCCGGTAGCCCGGCCGAGGCTGCAAATGGGGTTGTCTGTCTTGACTTCTCCGGCATATCTGGTATCATGGGTGGCGTGCAGGCGCCGGTTTGTATCTATAGGAGGCTTGGCAGCTTGCACAGGCACCGATGCCGTCCGGCCGCGGGTGCCGGACGAGCCGGGCTTCTCTGGAGGTTCTTGTCGCAACGGCGCCTCTGGCACTGAAGCGAGGGCGGCCTGCAGACCGGGCCTCCTCAAGAGCCGGAGAGCCGCAAGCAACAGGCTAGGGTACGGGGCAACTAGGTAAGGAGCGGGACGATGAAGTATCGGTTTTGGAAGCTGGCGGGCGTGGCGGTGACGATGTTGGCCTTGTGCAACGTGGCGGGCGCCACCGTCTGGAACGTCTCCAACGTTTCTCAGTTGAACACCGCCATAGGTAGTCTGGGCTACGGGGACGAAGTCATCCTCGCCCCCGGCACCTACGATCTGGACACTTACGGGCACACCTACGGCATCTGGACGCACAACGTAACCATCCGCGGTTCCACCGGCAACCGCGACGACGTGGTCCTCTACGGCGGCGGCATGAACAACTCCGGCGGCGTTTACGAGGGATTTCAGATCTACACCGACGACGTGGCCATCAGCGACCTGACGCTGTCGGGCTTCTACAACCACGCCATCCACTTTCAGCCCGGCGCCGATCGCTCCCACATCAATAACGTCCGTACCCTCAACATCGGCCAGCAGCACATGAAGGGCGGCAACTCGAACCCCAACGCCATCGTCGGGGGTATCATCGAGAACTGCCTCATGGACCAGACCATCGCCCGGACCAACCACCCCATCCTCAACTACACGGGTGGGGTCGACCTGCTGGGGGCGACCAACTGGATCGTCCGCGACAACGTGGCCATGAATATCCAGGGCGAGACCGGAGAGGGCGGAGGGGCCATCTTCCTCTGGCAGAAGATCGTCAACCCCACCGTCGAGCGCAACGTAGTCATCGACTGCGACCGCGGTATCGCCATGGGCAACCCCGGTTACCTCCAGCCCGACAGCGTCGTCGGCGGCATCGTCCGCAACAACTTCGTCAGCCACGCCAACGAGGTGAACATGGAGCTGGTCGCCACCACCGGCCTGAAGGTGTACAACAACACCCTGTGGGGCACGGGTGGCTCGAGTTACAGCCGGTGCGTAAACATCTATGGGACGGCCACCTCCGGGCTGGACATAACCAACAACATCATTCATGGCCTCGTCCAGGACTACGGCGTCACCGGCTACACCCTCACGAACAACGTTCAAGGCCTGGCCTCGAGCATCCCCTGGTTCGTGGACGTGTTCGGGGGCGACCTGCACCTGACCGAGCTGGCGATCGGCGCGCTCGACGCGGCCGCGCTGCTGGCGGCCATCACCGATGACATCGACGGCGGCCCGCGCCCCGTGGGGGCGTTCCCGGACATTGGCGCCGACGAGTACGGCTCGCCCACCGGCGACGCCAACTACGACGGACTCGTGGACGGGCTGGACTACACCATCTGGTCGAACAACTACTACCAGTCCGGCACCTGGAGCGACGCCGACTTCAGCGGCGACGCCCTGGTGGACGGGCTCGACTACATCATCTGGTCGAACAACTACGGCTTCGGCTACCCGGTGTCGCCGGGCGGCGCGATACCCGAGCCGGCTTGCGGAGTGCTTCTCGTATTGGGTATCCTGGCTCTGCGGCGGCGTCGGGCATAGTGCCTTCGCCGCGTCGCGGTGTCGTTTTTTCGGAGGACGGGTCGGCCTTGTCGGCACGGGGCGGAGCGGCCGTGGCCGCGTCGCGCCGGTCGGGTCGGCTGCATCCATGGGGCAAAGCCCGTCGGGCCCGAGCGCCTGAAGGGCATTTACGGCCTGTGGACGAGGCTGGATTGCCTCCAAACATTCAAGGAGTGTGAAAGTGAGCGAGTCAACTGTGTCTGTCCGAGTCGCGGGCGTGGCCTGCGCAACGGCCCTGCTGCT
>CBFCZU010000165.1:0-9565 GCA_965602635.1 uncultured Planctomycetales bacterium
CAAACACACGAACCTGACCGAAGGCGACGTCCTGGCCCTGGCGGCTCTGGTGGGTCTGGCCACGGCCGTGGGCCTGAGCCGCCGCGTCTCCCAGGCGGCGCTGAAGAAGGGCTTCTTCGTCCTGACCGCCGTTATGCTTGTCGCGGTCCCCATCCTGGCGGTCAGCCACTTCCAGTTCTACAGAATCCTCGCCAAGGAGGACCACCTGATCGAGTGGCTCAGCGCCCTTGCCCTCCTGGCGGCGGCCCTGGTGGCGGTTGTCGTGGTCGCGCGCGCGGGGCGGGGCACGCCCCGGGCGACCTTCCTGGCGGCCGGGTGCTTCTTCGCCTTCTGGCGCGAGCTCGAGTGGGGACGATGCTTCTTCGGGTGCAAGCTCTGGTACAGCCGCAACCTCTTCCGCATACGCTCCTACACCGACCCGAGCTACTTCGACCGCTTCACCCACGAACTGAGAATCCCGGCCCGTCCGCTCTATTTCTGCCACCTGATCATCTCCCCCCTGGTGATCGTGCTATCGGCGGCCATGGCGGTGTACCTGCTTCGCCACCGGCGGGAGTTCATCGGCGAGCTGCCGCCGCCGCCGCGAGGCAACCCCGGCCCGCTGCCGCCCCTGCGCTGGGCCTCGGCCGCCGCTCTGTACCCCCTCAGGGTCGCCCGTGCAAAGCTGGCCGAGCTGTGGCGGTCCGCCCCGGGGCGATACCTAATGCTGGGGGTCGGAGGCTATGTCTTCGCCCGCCTCGCCGGCAGCGCCTTCAAGTACGTGCTCAGGAGCGATGCGCTCAACAAGTGGCGCAGCGCCCGGGGGCTGGCGCACGGTGCCCTGGAGGAGCCGATAGAGCTGTGGGCGGCAATCGCCGTCCTGCTGGCTGCGATCATTCTTCACAAGGCCCTGGACAAGCCCGCCGGGGCGAGGCCGGAAGACGAGCATACCTAATATTCTCCTAACACGCCACTTGCCCCGCCCGGCGGCTGGGGCTACACTCCGCCCATGGACGTCAAGGCCCTGCTGCGGGAGATAACCTCCGAGAAGCGCTACCGCGACCAGATAGTCCACGTCCGCGAGCTTCCGGCGCGCGAGGCCGAGTACGCCGAGCCGTCGCGGCCGATACCCGAGCCGATGCTCTCGGCCTTGCGGCGGCAGAACATCCACCAGCTCTACAGTCACCAGGCGGCCGCCATCGACGCCATCGCCGAGGGCAAGGACGTGACCATCGTCACCGGCACCGCCTCGGGCAAGACGCTCTGCTACAACATCCCGGTCGTGGGCGAGCTGCTCAGCCGGGGCGACTCGCGGGCGATGTACGTCTTCCCCGCCAAGGCCCTGGCCCAGGACCAGTTTGCGGGCCTGCGGCGGCTGGCGGGCGAGGACGAGCCCATCGCCGAGGTGCTCACCCCGGCCGTGTACGACGGCGACACGCCATCGCACAACCGCCCGAAGATACGCTCGTCCGCCTCGGTCGTGCTGACCAACCCGGACATGCTGCACGTGGGCGTCCTGCCCTACCACGCCAAGTGGCACAGGTTCCTGCGCGAGCTGAAGTTCCTGGTGCTCGACGAGGTGCACACGTACCGGGGGATTTTCGGCAGCCACGTGGCCGGGGTGATCCGCCGCCTGCTGCGGCTGTGCGAGCACTACGGCTCGCGCCCGCAGATCGTCTGCTGCTCGGCGACGATCGCCAACCCGCTGGAGCTGGCCGGGCAGCTGACCGGCAGGGAGATGACGCTCATCGACAACGACGGCGCACCCCGCGGGCGGAAGTACTTCGTCCTCTGGAACCCGCCCTTCATCGGCGCCGGCGAGAGGATCTCGCGGCGCAGCGCCAACATCGAGGCGGTGGACCTGCTGGTCGAGCTGGTCCGCCGCCGGGCGCAGACCATCGTCTTCGCCAAGGCCCGCGTGGTCGCCGAGCTGGTGTACAAGTACGCCCAGGACGCCCTGGCCGGCGAGGACGACCTTGCCGGGCGAATCCGACCCTACCGCGGCGGCTACCTGCCCAACGAGCGCCGCGAGATCGAGGCCGAGCTGTTCGCCGGAAAGCTGCTGGCGGTCTCGGCCACAAACGCACTGGAGTTGGGAATCGACGTGGGCAGCCTCGACGCCGCCATCCTGGTGGGATTCCCCGGGACCGTCTGCTCGACCTGGCAGCAGGCCGGACGCGCCGGCAGGACCACCTCGGACAGCCTGGTCGTCATGCTCGCGTACAACGACCCCGTCGAGCAGTACCTCATGCGGCACCCGGAGTATTTCTTCGCCGCGTCGCACGAGCACGCGGTGATAGACCCGTCGAACCCGTACATCCTCTCGGCCCAACTGGCGTGCGCGTGCTTCGAGAAGCCGCTGACCGACGACGACGGGCGATACTTCGGCCCGCTGGCCGGAAATCTCGCCCAGCTCAGCGCCGAGGAAGGCGAGATGAAGCTCATCGACGGGCACTATTACTGGTCCAGCCCCGACCACCCCCCCGCCCGCGTGAGCCTGCGGAACATCTCGCAGGACAACTACGCCATCGTGGACACCGCCGCCGGGCACAAGACCATCGGGCAGGTGGACGCGATCTCCGCGCCCGAGCTGGTGTACCCCGAGGCGGTGTACCTCCACGAGGGCGCCTCATACATCGTCCGCGAGCTGGACACCGAGGGGAAGATAGCCTCCGTCGAGCCCTGCCAGGTGGACTACTACACCCAGGCCGTGCTCGCCAGCCAGTGCCGCATCGCCGACACCCGCGAGCAGCGGCCCTACCTCGACGGGCGGACCTACTTCGGCGACCTCGACGTCACCTGGCAGACGACCGCGTTCCGGAAGATCAAGTATTACACCATGGAGCTGATCGGCCAGGCGTCGCTCGACCTGCCTTCGCAGACCTTGGCCACCACGGCCATCTGGTGGACCATCTCCGAGCAGATGCACCGCGACCTGTCGGGCGGCGGGTACAACGGCATCGAGGCCATGGTCGCCCTGCGCAACCTCATGCTCGCCGCGCTGCCCGCCCTGGCCATGTGCGACCGGCGGGACATCTCCGGGATGGTCAACTCGTCCAACCTGGGCGTCTCGGCCATCTTCGTTTACGACCGCTACCCGGGTGGGATGGGCTTCGCCCAGAAGGGCTACGAGCTGCTGGACGACTGGCTGGAGATCTGCCGCGCGATCGTCAGCGAGTGCCCCTGCGAGGCGGGCTGCCCCAGTTGCGTCGCCCCGCCGGGCCTGCGCCCGCCGATCCACACCGACCCGGACTTGCAGAGCGGCTACCCCGTGCCGAACAAGGCCGCCAGCATCGCCCTGCTGGGCATGCTGCGGCGGAGGGCCCAGGCGGAGGGGGCGTGATTGCCAGATCCGGTGGTACAATAGGCTACGATGTCGATTCCCGAATCGCGCAGGAAGAAGCTCGAGATGCTGACCCGGTCGCTGGCGGCCGGTCAGACCAGCCGGGCCGAGGAGGTGCTGGCCTCGGTGGGGCGGCGCCCCCGGGTGACGCGCCCGCCGGGCGAGCCGCTGCCGCTAACCAAGGCGGTGGCCGGCACGCAGCGCGACGGCCCGCGCGGGCCTTACTGGCTGGTACGCCGCGCCCTGGCCGAGGTTAGCGGCGACTACGCGGCCGTGCAGCGGCAACACGCGGCCGTGCTACGCGGGGCAAGGCAGCGGCTCGACGAGCTGGACGCCTCAGCCGCCCTGTGCCACGTCGCCGACGGCACCCCCGACGGGCCTCTGTTCCTCGACATCGAGACCTGCGGCCTGGTCGGGGCGTGCATCTTCCTGGTCGGGCTGATGCAGTACCGCGACGGCGAGCTGATCTTCGAGCAGCACTTCGCCCGCCACTACGGGGAGGAGCCGGCCATTCTCGCCGCATTCGCCGAGCGGCTCGCCACCGCCGCGACGCTGATAACCTTCAACGGCAAGGCATTCGACATGACGAACCTGCGGGAGCGGGCGGCCTTCCACGGCGTGGAACTCGGCCCCGAGCCGCCACACTGCGACCTGCTCCACGAGTCGCGCCGCCGCTGGCGGAAGGCCCTGCCCAATTGCAGGCTCCAGACGCTCGAGCAGTACCTCTGCAAGCGGCGGAGGGTCGGGGACATTCCCGGGGCCGACATCCCCGAGGCCTATCACCGCTTCGTCCGCGACTGCGACGCCTCCCGGATCAAGGCCATTCTGCACCACAACCTGCTCGATTTACTGACAATGAGCCAACTTTTGTGCGCGATTCTCACCGGCGAGCAGCCGGACCTCCAGCAGTAGCGGGGAACCTCCAACCGCCGCCGGGGGCGCGGAGAGTCGGCGCCATAACATCCTGCCAAACAAAGGCTTACAAGAAGCCTCTCCGGTGACTCCACCGCCTTGCGCGACGCCGCCCGGCCCGCGCGCGCGGCAAGAAATCTGCCTTCGCCCCCCACGAATAGCGCCCTTGCGGGTATAATGTTGGGTGTACTTGGACGTATGCCTCAGGAGGCAGAGCCGATGGACGAAAAACTGATACGTAACAAACTCGGGGAGCTGGCCGAGATCGTTGCGGCGCTGCCAACGCCCAGCGAAAATAAGCCCTCGAAGGGCGCCTATCTCTCGCACGCCCTCCCGATGTCCGCCAAGAGCAACGAGGAGCTCATCGATCATATCCGTCTTCAGGTCAAGTACATCCTGTTCGACCTGGAGGCGACGCGGCGGGAGAACCGCTACCTGCGGCAGATGCTCGAGCGTCGCTCCAACTTTGGGGAGGGCCCCGACCAGACATAAGGGCTGGACGGGGGGCTCATTGTGCTCATATAGACTTCCGCTTGGTGGCGGAAGTCTACTTTTTGCCCCGATAGTGCGGCCCAGCGCGGCGGCCCCGGCTGCCAGCCGCGCTGGGTCCGCGAGCCTAGCCCCTGACTACGGGACCAGGTAGCTATCGAGCGAGCCGGCGGGGCCCTGGTCGGCGGCTAAGCCGTCAGCCCCGGCCGGCGGGATGCTGCCGCCGCTGTCTGTGCCCTCGGCGTCGTCGGCGCGGGTGTAGATGTTGTCGCGGCTGACCCCCATGTCGGCCCGCGTGCGCCAACTGGTGGACCCGCCCGGGGTGGCGACGTTCTGCCCCTTGCCCGCGTGGTTGGGGCTGTTGCCCGCGCCGCCGGGCGACCCGGCGGAGTCGGTCCAGTCCACCACGTCCACCTCGTTCCGCAGGCCTGTGGCCGGGTCGAAGTACGGGCTCGCATCGGCCATGATCGGCCTCATCCGGTCGCCGTCGTCGAACTCGCGTATCGGCCCGTAGGGGCACATCAGCGAATACGACACGGCCGTGCCGTCGGCGAAATCCCACATCCTCGGGTTAGCGGCGGCGGCCTTCTCGTCGGTCGAGGGGCAGAAGAACATGTCCTCGGGACAGTTGTCCTCGCGCACCAGCAGGAACAGGCAGCTCGTCGGGTTCCGGTCGTTCGGCACACCGTCGGACGGGTCCAAGTCACGGGACGTGCCGATCTCCACACCCCAGCCGGCGCCGTTGAGCGGAACGTGGGGATAGACGCCGTTGGCCGACTCGTACACCGACAGGCCCCGCCCGATACCGTGCAGATTGGCCGCGCACGTCGCCCGCCGGGCCAGCTCCTTGGCCTGCGAGAGCGCCGGCACCAGGATCGCCACAAGCAGGGCGATGATGCTGATGACGACCAGCAGCTCGATGAGCGTGAAAGCTCTCCCCCTCGTCCGGCCGCCGCCTGCGTCGCGCGGCGCTGCAACTACCGGGCACATAACTGCCGCGCCTTCCGTCCTCATGGCAGACTCCTTCCCCGCCGCCACGGCCGCGGCGCAACGCGAGCCCAAAGGCGGCGCAATACGCATGCGCGTGGCAACCGTGGGGGCACTAAGCGGAGGGGAATCAGACGGCGGGCGGTATGGATGCTATGATGACGATCCTATTATGCCGTCGCGTCTGAAATACTCCGCCGGCCCGGCAGCCACATCCGCACCACGCGAACGCATCTCAACGTCCCCGAAGGGACGACTGCCTGCCTGGTAGGGGCCAAAATCGCCCCGTCCCTTCACCCATATTATCGCACGCCGCCGGGTAAATGTCAAGGGCCCCCGGCCGATCGGGTGCATTAAAGTTCTGGGGGGTACTGACCGCGGCGGCACAGGATCACGGCCCGCCCGCCGCCGCGGCTGGAGGCGGGCGAAGCGGGACCCTCCCCTCGCTCTGCTGCGGCCCGCGCCAGGGGCGCACCAGGTAGGCCCCGGCCGGCGGGTCGGCCCCCTCGGGCAGCTCGTCCGCCCTGCACGGCCCGCCCCAGCGTAAGCGGACGACCGCCCTGCCGCCGGCTGCCCCCGCCCAGCGGGCGCGGCGCAGCAGGTACGCCGCCGGCTCCCCCTGGATCGAGCTGGGGCCCTCGTAGAGCATCAGGACTTCGCCGGCGTCCACCCGCCCGGCCAGGACGGCAACGTCGCGGCACATGGCCGCGTAGCTCCGCCCCAGCGGCGAGCCCGGCACCCCCCCGCGACCGCGCACGTAGCCCAACTGCTCGACGAAGAAGGCCAGTTGCACGCACATCGCGCCTATCAGCACGGCCGCGATCCACCACCGGCGCCGGCCCGCCGTCCCGCTCAGCCGCACCGCCGCCAAGCCTATCAGCACGAACGGCAGCGGGTACCACATGGGCACGTAGGTCGGGCTGGTCCGAATGGCCGTGACGACGAAAGCCAGCGGGATCAGCACCACCAGCGCGGTGACCATGGCGGTCGGCTCCCGCCGCGCCGCCCGCCCCGCGCGCCGCTGACGCCACAGCCGGCGCAGGCCCATCACCCCGCCCGCGGCCAGCAGCAGCACCGGCAGGCACATCACCGCCTCGTAAGGCCAGCGCCGCCAGCCCAGGCTGTCGGCCAGCGCGGGGTAGCCGCCGCGAAACTCCAGCCGCCAGTCCAGCCCCGTCACGCTCATCGCTGCCGACGGCACGACCCGCCAGAAGTGCTGATAGCCGACGCGGTCGCCCTTCGGCGCGCCAAGCTGACCCTCAAGCAGGTACGGCACCACGGACGCCGCCGCGATGGCCACGCCGATCGCCACCGGCCAGAGCGGCAGCTTCGGGCGGCACCAGACCACCAGCAGCGCCGCTGCCAGCACCGCCACCACGCCCACGAGGTGAATGTGCACCAGCACCGCCAGCGAAAGAACGACCCCGAGTGCGGCCCACTTCCGACCCCGCCCCACCCACTGCCACAGGAACAGCCACACGCACAACGCCGCCGGGAACAGCAGGTCCTGTGCCCAGATCCATCGGCTGTAGTGGATCGCCCACGGCGCCGTTGCCAGAAAGGCCGTCGCCCACCACGCAGCCGCCGCGCCGATCCATCGCCGCATCAGAAAGAACGACGCCACCACGGCCAGCACGTTGACGGCCGCCGTGAACCACACCAGCGCCAGCGGATCGCCCCAGAGCCGCCACACGCCCGCCAGCAGGTACACGAACCCGGGAAGGTTGCGGAAGCCCCCGCTGTTGACCAGCCCGCCACTCTGCCAGTGCCCGGCTGCGACGTCCTCGGCCAGGGCGCAGGCGCGGGCCTGGTCGTCGCAGAAGACAGTCGTGCCCGGATACCATACCCGCAGGCCGAGGCCGAGCAGAATCAGCGCCGCAAGGGCCGCTCGCAGCCAGGCCGGCAGTCGCCCGCCGGCCGGGACGCCACCTCGGTCCAGTTCCCCACCCGGGTCAATGTGCGATGTCATGCCGCGAATCCACTCACGTCCACGCCGGCGGCGAAATATCAACCCCCCCGCCCGATCGCCGCCCCGCTGCTCAGCTCTGTTTGCTCAGCGCGGGCGCGCGCCCTTGCCCCTCGGGGATCTCCGGGGCCGCTGCCTGCTCGGGCGGCGGCTTGCCGGCGACACCGTACTTCTTCGAGATCTTCTCGAGAATGGGGTTGCGGTACGGATACCACAGGCACGAGGGGATGTACTTCACCTTGCCGTCGTCGACGTCCTCGTAGGCAAAGACGGCCTTGCAGTTCTTCAGGCGGCCCGCGTCGATGGAGTGCTCCTCTTCGAACGGAAGCGCCGCCACGCGCAGGATGGGCCTCGCGCGCCGCGCGCCGCCCGGCCCGCCGCCGGAGCGCTTGCGGAACACCACCCGGCAGATCGCCCTGCCCAGGGCCGCGATCCGCTGGCCCAGGAAACGGCCGAGCCGGGCCCTGCGAAGACCCCACAGCCCGAAGGTCTTGAGGAGCAGTAGCTGCCCGCGAAGCCGCTGCAAGAACTTCCTCGGGTCCAGCCGGTCCAGCTTCGGCTCGATCGCTTTGGCCATGGCCGCGAACTCCACGGCGATCTGGGTGAAGGGCCTCCTGAGACATTCATTGATGCTGCGGAAGGTCGTGCCGTCGGAGATCAGCAACGTCATCGACTCGCAGTTGGGATGCACACCGGCAAACAGGAGGACCTCCGAGCGGGGGTTGTCTCGGAAGAACGATCGCGCCTTGCGCACGGCGTACGACAGGCCGGCAGGAATGAATTCCACGTCGCCGCCCGGGACGCTCTCCTTGACCATCTTCTCCACGTCTTCCATCGTCGTCTGCACGCCGGCCTCGAACGTGCCCGGCTCCCAGTTCTCCGTCAGC
Source organism: uncultured Planctomycetales bacterium (assembly GCA_965602635.1). Classification (GTDB taxonomy): domain Bacteria; phylum Planctomycetota; class Phycisphaerae; order SM23-33; family SM23-33; genus CBFCZU01. The sequence goes on from CBFCZU010000165.1 coordinate 8,564, forward strand.
GGGATGATCCCCAGGTCGGAAATCAGGTCCCTGTTCTCGTGGCAGAACTGGATCAGGTCGCCCACGTACTGATCGTTGATGCCCCGCCCGACCGTGGCGATGATAGTTTGCTTCCGACGGCTGTACTTCCTGAGGTTGTCCAGGGCCTTCATCTTCTTGTCGTAGGCCGCGCGGCTATGCCGGAGCTTCTCGTAGATCTCCGGGCTTCGGCCGTCGAAGGCGAAGCGTGTGCGGACCCTGGCCTCGCAGAGCTTCTTGCAGTATTCCTCGTCCGCCAGGCGGATGCCGTTGGTGACCACGTGGGGCCTGAGGCCGTGCTTCTTGGCGAGGCGAAGCAGGTCCAGCAGGTCGTTGCGGACCGTCGGCTCCCCGCCGAAGAACAGCAGCACCGGACTGGGCTGTATGCTGCCCACCTCGGCGAACAGTCGATCGAAGTACTCCAGCGGCGGATTGAAGTCGAACCCCATCCCGCGAATCGTGGCGATGCAGATGGGGCAGTTCATGTTGCAGCGGTTCGTGACGTCCACGAAGACCATGTTGGGCTTGTGGTCGATCTCGCAGCGGTCGCAGTGCATCGTGCACTCGGCGGCGTCGATCGAGACGTACTGCCAGAGGTCCCGCTTGGCCTGCCAGGCGGCGGCGTCCGAGCTGACCCGGGCCTCGTTCGGCCCACAAGTGGGGCAGTCCTTGCGGATCCACAGGGCCCCGTCACGCACGAAGAACTCGGCCTCTACCCGCGCCCGGCACTGGTTGCATAGGCCCAGGTTGGTCTCTGACATAGCTCTGGCAACTCCCACGTGTCTGGCATCCGGCCCCTACCGGGCCGCTGATTCTGTCAGGCTAAGGGAACATGGGCACGTTGCCCATGCTTTTCTCGTTGCCTGGCCGTCCGCAGCCGTGGCGGCTGCGGCGTGTGCCGCGGGGGACCGGAAATGATGTCCCCCGCCCCGTCTTATCGTGGATGCCATTCTAGCCTCCCCCGGGGCCGGGCGGCAAGGGCGG
>CBFCZU010000166.1:0-9557 GCA_965602635.1 uncultured Planctomycetales bacterium
CCGAACTGTTGAAGCTCCCGGAAAACGCCAAGATGGCCGAACTCGTCCGCGCCGAGGAGTGAGCGCCCCCGAGAAGCTACCCCCGCTGCCCCGCCCATGAGAAGCAGGCCCGGAAAAGTCCGCGTCAAGACCGACCCGGAGGTGCTCCGCTCGGCAGGACTGCTGCTGGAGTATCATCCCCAGTTGGGGCCGCTACGGATCGAGGCGGTCTTCGGCAACGAGGCGCCAGTGGAAGTCGAGGTCGGTCCCGGCAAGGGCGGGTTCCTGCTCGGCCGGGCGTCGGCCTGCCCAGAGATTAACTTCCTCGGCATCGAGTGGGTCCACGCTTACGCTGCCTACCTCGCCGACCGCGCTTACCGGGCAAGTCTGCCGAATGTTCGAGCCGTATGTGGCGACGCGGCGGACTTCTTCCAGACTTCCCTGCCCGACAACTCTGTCTCGCGGGTTCACATTTACTTTCCCGACCCCTGGCCCAAGCGCAAGCACTGCCGTCGCCGTCTCATCACGCCCTCCTTCCTGTGCGAAGTCCGCCGTGCGCTTTGCCCGGGCGGGTGGCTTGGAATCATCACCGACGACGCTGACTATTTCGAGCACGCCCACCACGTGGTCTCAGCCACGGAGGGATTGGACGAGATCCCCTTCGAGGCCTGTCCGGGGGCGGAGGGGTTGGTCGGTTCTAACTTTGAGAAGAAGTACAGCCGGGCAGGTAGGGCCTTTCATACCCTTGCCGCGACCCGCTCCCGATGAGTGCTGTGACAGGGAGGTTTCTAAGAAGATTTATTTAAAGTAGTCGTATTAGTAGACAAAGCGAGAATTGTGAGTTGTGGCGGGGCGGCTCCACAAGCGTAGGTGCGTTCGGGCCTTAGGGCGGGCACTGCCGCGTATGGGGCGTGGATAACCTGTTGAGGGATCGGATGGCAGGGGCGCGTTGCGGCGTGCCGGCGGCGGCCGGGCGGCCTTGGGTAAGGGACGGGCGGCGGCGGCTGTTGGCGGGCCGGCGGCAGCGGACCCGGTTACCGACAGGCAGTTCACATCGCGGCGGGGCGGTTCGGACAGCTTTCTAACAGGGCCCCAGTCATGCGCGGGCGGCGCAGATCTCCTGCCGCAGGTGCTCCAGCGTGGCGTGCAGGGCCGGGTCGTTGCGGCGGAGGGACTGGACAGTCCGGTTGGCGTGCAGCACGGTGGTGTGGTCGCGGCCGCCGAAGTACCCGCCGATCTCCTCGAGGCTGTGGCGGGTCAGATCGCGGGCGAGGTACATGCACACCTGGCGGGGCAGGCTGATCGACTTGGTGCGCTTGCGGCTCTGGAGATCGGCCAGGCGCACGCTGTAGCGCTTCGTGACCGCCTCGATAATCTGCTCGATAGTCACCTCGGGCCCGTTGGCCGGAACCCCCATGCCCAGGGCCTCCTCCGCCAGGGCAAGGTCCAGAGGGCGGTCGAGGACCTGTCCCAGCATGGCGATCTTGGTGATCGCTCCCTCCAGCTCGCGGGTGTTGGACTTGATAGTGCCGGCGATGAAGCAGACGACGTCCATGGGCAGGGCGATGCCCCTGGCGGCGGCCTTCTTGTGCACGATGGCGACGCGCGTTTCGTACCCGGGGCGGTCGATCCTGGCCACCAGGCCCCAGTTGAAGCGGCTGACGAGCCGCTCTTCGAGGTGGGGGATCTCCGCCGGCGGCCGGTCGCAGGAGAGGATGATCTGCTTCTGAGACTGGTAGAGCGTGTTGAAGGTGTGGAAGAACTCCTCCTGCGTCTGGTCGTGATTTGAGAGGAACTGCACGTCGTCCACGGCCAGCAGGTCCACGTGGCGGTAGCGGTAACGGAAATCTCGCAGCCCGCCGGTTTCGATGGCCTTGATGAGGTGGTTGACGAACATCTCGCAGCTCAGGAAGGATATCTCAGCCGTGCCGCGGGCGGCGATGGCCTGACAGACGGCCTGAAGCATGTGCGTCTTGCCGAGGCCCGCCGAGCCGTGGATGAACAGGGGGTTGTAGGTCTTGCCGGGCGATTCGGCCACAGCCAGCGACGCGGCGTGCGCCAGGCGGTTGCACGGGCCGATGACGAACGTGCCGAACGTGTAGTCGCGGTTCAGCGGCAGTTCGGCGTCAACGTCGTAGGCGCCGACCTCAACGCCGGCGGGGTGGCTGGCCCTGGCGGGGCGGGCGAGGAACGACGAGCTGACGAGCATGCCGGTGGCGAGCTGAGCGGCCTCCGTGAACAGCGGGGCGGCGCGCTCGCGGCAATAAGCCTGCTCCTTCGGCCCGGGCGCCTGTATCTGCAACTGCCCGTCCGCCAGGCCGAGAGGCTCCAACTGCGCGAACCAGGGGCGGATGACCTCCCCACCGTGAGCAATGACGTGTTGGATAATCTGCTGCCAGAGGCGAGGATCGACGGCGGCCACCGGTTAAGCCCTTCTGTATCGTTGGTGCCACACGAACGGCCGAGACGAACATAACGGCGGGCGGATCAACATACGGCGCAAGAACAGGCGGAACCCTCCCTGGCGCGGGGGCAAACCTGGCCACCTGAAGCCGTTGCCTTCCCTGGCAACGGACAAGAGCATAACGCGATACCGCCGGATCGTCAAACCGAAAACGGAAATTCAGTTCATCGGGCAGCTTCGAGGCCGCTCAGTCCGGGTCGAGAGCGACGAATTGTGTGCGGCAGAGCTGCTCGTATAGCGGGCAGCGGGACAGCAGCTCCGAATGCGTGCCGACGTCGATGATCCGCCCGGCTTCCATCACCGCGATTCGCCCGGCCTGGCGGATGGTCGCGAAGCGGTGGGCGATGAGAATCGTGGTGCGCCCGGCCATGAACTCCTCCAGCGCCAGGTGGATCTTCCGCTCGCTCTCGGGATCGACCTGGCTCATGGCCTCGTCGAAGATGAGGATGGCCGGGTCGCGCAGGATCGCCCGGGCGATGGTGATCCGCTGTCGCTGGCCGCCGGAGAGGGTCGCCCCGCGCTCGCCGACCATCGTCTCGTAGCCGTCGGGCATCTGGGCGACGAACTCGTCCACGAAGGCCCGCTGGGCGGCGGCGACGACCTCCTCGGCCTTGGGGCGGCGCTTGCCGTAGGCGATGTTATCGGCGATGGTTGCATGGAACAGCACCGCCTCCTGCGTGACCACCGCGATCTGCCGGCGGACCGAGCGGACGGAATGGTCGTGGATGTCCCGCCCGTCGATCAGCACGCTGCCGGCGCGGGGCTCCAGCAGCCGCGGCAGCATCGACGCCAGTGTGGTCTTGCCCGAGCCGTTGGGCCCCACGATCGCCAGCGTCTCCCCGGCCGGCATGAGCAGGGAGACGTCCTTGAGGGCATCTTCGGCCGCGCCGGGGTAGCGGAAGCTGACGTTGCGGAACTCGATGCTCTGGGCGTGGCGAGGCAGCATCGGTGCGCCGGGAACGCGCTTCTCGGTAGTCTGGTCCTGAAGCTCGAAAACCCTCGCCGCCGCGGCCTCGGACCGCTGGAAGCGGGTGAAGACCTTGGCCAGCTTGCGTACCGGGTCGTACAGCGCCGCCAGGCAGCCCATGACCGCCAGGAAACGCTCCCGGTCCATGATCTCCGGGCGGTTGAAGACCCAGTATCCTGCCAGGGCGACCGCGCCCATTGCCGCGGTCATCCCCAGCGCCTCGACGGCCGGGCCGGTGGCCGAATCGATCCCCAGCATCTTCTTCCGCTGGGCGAGCAGGGTGCGATTGACCCTGAAGAATCGCCCCCTCTCGGCTGCCTCCATGGTGTAGGCCTTGACCACGCGGATGCCCAGCAGCGTCTCGCTGAGCACCGCCAGCATGGATGCCTGGCTCTCAAGAGCCCGTCGGGACGCCCGGCGCATCCGCTTGCCCAGCTTGCGGATCAGCACCAGCGCCGGCGGGCCGGCTACCATAGCCAACAGGGTCAATTGCCAGGACCAGTACATCGCCAGAGCGAGCACCACCAGGGCCTTGGCAGGTTCCACCAGCGTCTTGCCGAACAGCGTCCGCTGCCCGTGCGCCAGCTCCGCCGAATCGGCGATGAACCGGCTCATCGAGTCGGAGACGCCTTGCCTGGAGAAGAACGTTGTGGGCAGGCGGAGCACGACGTGGTAGTTGTCGCAGCGCAGGTCCATGATCCCCCGGAAGACGGCGGAGCCCACCAGGTACTCCTGGGTGAAGCGAAGCACACCCCGCAGCAGCGAGACTGCCAGGGCGAACCCCAGCACGTAGAGCAGCAGGGGGAACCTTCCGGCCAGGGTGCGGGGCTGGGGCAGCGCCCGGGCAAGGCGCCCCAGCAGACGGGCGGGCAGTCCCGGCTTGGCGGCGGTCAGCGTGACGACGCGGGTGGTCTTGGCTGCGGGGTCGTACACACGCAGGACTATCCGCTGCCCGGGGGAGCTCCCAGCCAGGGCCTCGGCCAGAAAGTCGCCGCGGATGAAGCGATGCTCCGGGTCGCCGTCCTCCAGCCCGACGATCCAGTCGGCGTCTCTCATGCCGGCCTTGGCGGCGCGGCCCGAGGGCGGTGCCCTGACGACGTTGAGCACCTTCGCCAAAGATCCGATCTGCGGGCGCGGCGGTACCGCCTGCTGGACCAGGCGAACCTCAAGCATGTCCTGGGCCAGGCTGTTCCACGCCCAGCCGTGGAGGCCCTCCTCTGAGATGAGGATTTTCATGCCCGGCAGCAGGGCCGCCAGCCCGCCGCCCCAGAGCACGGCGATCGCCACCACGCAGGCCATCGAGGCGCCCAGGCGCGCCCGGTAGGGCCAGAGGTACTTCAGCGATCGTCGAAAGTTCTTCATGAGGGCATTCGCCCGGCCGGGATAGCGAGCGGTAAGCATACCGCCAGCCGCCTCCTCCGGCCAGTCAGACTTCCAGCGCCGCGGCCGAGGCGCATGTCAGCTCGACGTTGTCCCACAGCAGCTTGGTGTTGACGTTGCGCCAGAGGAGTGTCTCGTAGCGGGCGAGCTGTGAGAGGACCTCGGCCGTGCCTGTGGGGCCAAGGCGGGCGGCGATTCGGGCGATGGCGTCGGCCTGGTCGGCGTGGATCAGCGGCCGGGGCGAGCCGCAGGCGACGCCCAGGGCGTCGCGGTAGGCGCTGCCCAGAAGGCAGAGCACCGTCGCGCCGGCCTGGCGGTTGGCGAGGCTGGCGGCGAGGGCGTCGTCGGCCCGCTGGAGCTTCTTCGCCTGGCGGTCCATCGTCTTGGTGAGCAGTTCGGCAAGCTGCCCCGGCTCGGCGCCCTGCGCGGCAAGCGCGGCCACCAGTTGCCGCTTGAAGTCGTAGAGCTTTTCGGCGGCGAAGCGCTGGGCCTGGCCGATGGAGCCGCCCGTCAGTGCCGCCCAGAAGGTCGCCTCGGTGGGGGCCGTCCCGCCCTCGGCGAGCCCGCCCGCCACGAAGTCCAGCGGAAGCGGGCCGAACCGGATGAGCTGGCAGCGGCTTCGGGTCGTCGCCAGCAGATCGCCGGCGCTGCTGGCGATGAGGATGATCGTCACCCCGTCCGGCGGCTCCTCCAGCGTCTTGAGCAGGGCGTTCTGGGCCGGAACGCTCATCAGCTCGGCCTGGAGGACGAGGAAGACCCGCCCCCGCCCGCCGGCCGAGCCGCGGTACGCCGGGTCGAGAAGGAAGTCCCGGACGACCTCGATCGACAGCGCTTGCATCTTCCGGTCTCTGACCTTCTGGTCGTCATGGAAACGCGCCAGCTCCTTGTAAACGAGGTGGAAGTCCGCGTTGGTCCCGGCCGAGACGGTCCGGCACGACGAACACCGCCCGCAGGCCGAGTGGAGCTTGAAGCCCGCGGGCAGCTCCGCCAGGTGGCCGGCGTTGTCCCGGCTGACGGGCGACTCGCACAACAGCAGGCGGGCGAACTCCGTCGCGGTCGTCCGCCGCCCGACTCCCTCGGACCCGGCGAATATGTACGCGTGTGGCCGGCGGGTCCCGGCCACCGCCCGCTGCAACTGCGCCAGGGCCGCGTCCTGACCGATAATGTCGAGAAGCTCGGGCATATCTCAGGTGAACGACCACCCCTCCAGCAGCTCGCGTATGCCGGCGGCGATCCGACCGACCTCTCCCGTCGCGTCCACGACGGCGAAGCGCGGCGGGCCACCCACCGCGTGGGCCAGGAACAGCTCGCGCACCTTGCGGTGGAAGGCCAGGTCCTTGCTCTCCATGCGGTCCGGGCTGCCCGCCAGCCGCGCCAGACCCGCTTCAGCCGGCAGGTCCAGTATGATCGTCAGGTCCGGCCATATGTCGAGAAGTGCGGCATCGTAGGCGCGCAGCACGTTATTGGGCTTCGTGCCGGCTGCGACCTGGTACGCCATGGTGGAGGTGACCCAGCGGTCACACAGGACGCATTGGTCTTTCTGGAGGGCGGGCCCGATCACCTCGCCCATCAATTGCGATCGGCTGGCCATGTAAAGCATGAGCTCGCAACCGACTACCATTTCCGAGTACTGCCGATCGAGGAGGATCGCCCGGATGCGCTGCCCGATTCTGGTGCCCCCGGGGTCACAGGTGGTCAGCACGGATACACCCGCCTGGGCAAGCCAGTCGGCCAGCAGGCCCAGTTGTGTGGTCTTTCCCGATCCGTCCGGCCCGTCGAGGACGATGAACTTGCCCGCCAGTTTTTCCGCCAGATCGGTCATGGTCGCCCTGGCGGTAGTATGGCCCCGGCGGGCGGGCATTACAAGCGGCGTCCGGGCCTGCGGGGGGGAAGTTGCCCCTTTTGCTTTTGGCCCCTTGCATGCCGGCCGCCGCGGCCGTATAAGGTGCTCCCGGCACGTGACAGATACAGCAGGGGCGCCGGCGGGCGCCCCGGCCCGGCGGCGCGAGGATCCGATTCGGCTCGGCGGGTCACGACGAGGGCCCTCTCATGAAAGTCATTGCCCAAACCGCTGCGTTGCAGGAGGCGCTGTCGCTGGCGAGCAGCATCGTCGCCGTCCGCACGCCCAAGCCCGTTCTCCAGTGCGTCAAGCTCATCGCCTCGGGAAAGACCCTGACGCTGCTGGCGACGGACCTGGAGGCGGGATGCCGGTTCGTCGTCTCGCAGGTCGAGGTCCAGGCCGAGGGCGAGGCGCTCGTGCCGGTCGGCAAGCTCGCCGACATCGTCCGGGAGTCCGCCGGCGAGGAGTCGCTCACGATAGCGCTCGAGAAGGACGCCTGCATCATCAGCGGGGCCGGCTCGCGATTTCGCCTGCTGGGCTTCGACCCGGCGGAGTATCCGCCGGTCGCCGACTTCGAGGGCGCCGGCGACTTCCAGGTCTCAGCCCAGGCCGTCTCGGCGCTGATCGAGCGGACGCTCTTCGCCGCCGCCCGCGCTCACAGCCATTACGCGATCTCCGGCGTGCTGTGGGAGGCCTCCGGCAAGAAGCTTCAACTGGTCGCCACCGACGGGCATCGCCTGGCGCTGGCGAAGACGGCCCTGAGCAAGCCTGCCGGGCGGGAGGTTTCCGCCATCGTCCCCGGCAAGCTGATGGCACTGCTACAGAGGGCCGCCGGCGGGGGTGAGGAGACACTCGCCGTCACGGTCACCGACTCCCAGTTCCTGGTGCGGACCGCCCGCGCCGTGCTGGTCAGCTCGCTGGTGCAGGGCAATTTCCCCAAGTACAGCGACGTTATCCCGCGCGATTGCTCGCGCAAGGCCGTCATAGGCACCGCGGCGTTCCTGCACCGCATTCGCCAGGCCGCCCTGCTTACCAACGAGGAGTCAAAGAGCGTCCGGCTGGCATTCGAGTCGGACAAGCTCACCCTCACCAGCCGGGCTCCCGAAACGGGCGAGGCGGAAGTCACCCTCCCGGCGAAACTTACCGGCGAGGATCTGGAGATCGGCTTCAATCCGGCGTTCCTGGCCGACGCGCTGAAGGTCGTCGAGACGGACGACGTGACGGTCGAGCTGAGCGCCACCAACAAGCCCGCCGTGGTCAAAAGCGGCGCCGACTTCCTCTACGTCCTCATGCCGGTGGACCTGGCCTGAGGCCGGCTGAAGTTTCCCGCTCGCTTCGGGCGATGAACTGGATAGGCTGACGGCGGCCGAGCACATCGAGGACGCGCCTCGACAAGAAAACGGAGTTTCGCAAGGCACGATCATGGACGAGCGGCAACTGCGCAACGTCTGGCGGAACCGACAGGGGCGCAACCGCATCACCGCCCTGGGCGAACCGCTGGGCGAGCTGGTGATGACACGGCTGGCCAAGCGCGTCCGCCAGGTGGGGCAGCTCGCCTCAGCATGGGACGAGTGCATTCCCGACGCCATCCGCGAGCACACGGCCCTGGTGTCTTTCCAGAGGGGGACGCTTACCGTGGCGGTGGATTCGGCCGCCCATCGCTACCAGCTCCAGATGCTGCTGGGGGCGGGGGTGCTGGATGCCATCCGCGAGCGCTTCAGGGCGGGCCCGCTCAATCGCGTGCGGCTCGTGCCGGGGCAGTTCGACGCCATCGACATGCCGGACGGCTGGCGCGGAGAGGCTTGACCGCCGGCGAGGATTCTGGCAGTAATCCTCGAGGAACCCTCTTCCACGAGGAGTGCGCGCCATGTTTGAGCAGCCTTGGACGGGCGTGTTCCCGGCCATTCTGTGTCGCTTCGGCCGCCGGGCTGATCGGCCGGCGCGCCGCGAGAGAGGCAAGCGCCCATGACCGGGCCGCGCTACAAGGTGACGGTAAACGAGCGGACGCACATGGTCGCCGAGTGCGCCACCGGGCGGTGGCTCGGGGCCTGCGGGGCGAACTTCTACCGGCCTTGGGTCTTCCCCCTGTACACGCCAAGGGGACTGACCGTCGTGCGCGAGTTCCCCTTCGACCATCCGTTCCACAACGGCGTCTTCGTGGGACAGCAGCCGGTGCTCGTCGCCGGGCGGACCGGCAATCTGTGGGCGGCCCCGCCCGCGCGGTCGTTCGACGACAAGCTCTCGAAGGACGTCGGCCGGGTGGACCTGCCGCAGGGCCAGCCGGAGGTGGACATCGCGGCCGACGGGGTATGCTTCACTTTCAGGGGCGTCTGGCGCGACGAGCGGGAGCAGCCGGTGATTGACGAGGTTCGCACTGTCGCCTTCCGGGCGGTCGAGGACGCCACGATCTGCGACGTGACCAGCGAAAAGATAGCCACTTACGGCCCGGCCGAGTACCCCCGCACCAAGTTCGGCGCGGTGGGCGCCCGCGTCGAGACCCGCCTGCTGCCGCCGCTGGGTGGGGTCATCCTGGCCGACGCCGGCCGGCGGGGCGGCGCGGAGGTGGTCCACGAAGGCGAGTCGGACTTCGTCGCCTACGAGAACGACCTGCCCGCCACCGGGCGATTCGGGCTCCTCATGCACATCCTCGACGAAGGCGTCCGCGGCCCGTGGTTCATCCGCGACTACGGCATGGCGATGTACAATCCAACCTGGACCGGGCCCGTCCTCAGCGGCCGGGGCCAGTCGTGGACCGTCAGCCTGCGCGTCGTCGCCTACGACGGCGCGGCGACCGAGGAGCGAGCGAGAACGTGGCTGAACGTGCGCTAGTCAGGTGCGATCCGCGACTGCGGACGAGGATTGACGCAGCAGGGCCTGGGAGGAGGCTGCGGTGAAAGAGAATATCGGCCTTGTCGGGATCGGGCTGG
>CBFCZU010000167.1:0-9544 GCA_965602635.1 uncultured Planctomycetales bacterium
ACCTGCTCTTGTAGCCGGCGTCACGGGCGAGCTTCGCCGCCTCAGCGACCTTGACGTTGCCCTTGCCCGCCATCACCCGAGCAAGAACGTCCGCCAGGCTCGGTCCCCCTCTCGCCCGCCTGCCTTTCTTGGCGGCGATCTTCTTCCTGCCCTTTCGCTTGATCTTGACGGGCCTGCCGTCAAGCACGGCAATCTCGCGCTCGATCCCGGTGAGTCGCTTGGCAAGTTTGTCTCGTTGGGCTCGCAGCTTCGCCAACTGCGTTTCCTTGGCCGCGAGTTCCTTGCGCAGATCAGCGATCGATCGTGTCCTTGGCATTTTGGCTCTCCTTGGCTAGTCAGGCGATACGATCAATACAGGATACCCGCCATGGCAGGTGATGGGAAGTCCCTCGCCGTCCTCCGCCGGCGGGCAGTCCCCGTCGCGGGCCGTCGTGTCGTGACTGGATCAAGACCAGCTCCCGCTGGCCAGGCTTTGCTCTCTGACACCTACGAGAAAGCGTTGCGACGGGCTGAATTCGCTTTGCCGAAATCTTCGCCCACGCCCTTGCCGCCAAGAAGGGCAGGGCGCGGACGGACTGCGGGTGGACCTGTTGGAGCTTCGAGCTGTTCAGGTAGCGGAAGAGACGGGGCTGCGGGTCGGAAGCAGCATCAGCGGTCCCACTGATCCCTCTCTCAGATTGGGTAGGCCACGGCAGGACGTTCAGGACCAGCGTTCCAGGGGCGGCGAAGGGAAAGGCCATCGAGTCGGCCGAGCTGGCCTGTCGCAACTCCTCCGCCTGGTCGGGATGCTGCTTCCGCGGTGCTCTGGAGGGATCGGTGGCCTCCACCTCATCGAAGCCATCCGCAAGCTCGTCGGACCGTTTCAGCACGCCCAGGGATGCCTACCTCGGCGTCAGTTCACCGTCTGCCGACGTCCATCCCGTCGATCGCCTACTGCTCCTCTGACGGATGAAAAACAACGGATAGCCTATCTCGCATCTCCTCAAGAGCTCTGCCCAGCCGCGCCCAATCCCTCTGTACGTATGCCCGCTTCATGCCAGGCTCAACGTGGGAGAGGTACATTTCTGTTGCCGCCGGGTCGATCTGCTCGACCAGCGATGAGCCGGTCTTACGCACGTACTTGAAGCCAAGCATGCGTACGCCAGCGGCGGCTGTTAGTTTCCCCCAAGTCTGGGCGACGCTGTCTATACGACTTCGTCCCTTGTACCAGACGAGCGGCCGGCCGTTGCGTGTGAGCAAGGCAATGTCCTCCTTGTTAGCGGGTGTCCGGTCCATCCTCAGCTTCAGGAGCCGAGCTGTTTCCGGCCACAGCGTCCACTCTCCGTGGATCTCGCTCTTGCGGCGTTCACGTACGATGCGCACGGGGACGCCGGCCTCATCCGTCTCGATCTCCCAGGTGCGGAGCGTGGCAAGCTCGGTCTGGGCGAAGCCGCAGTTGAGCCCCAACGCCGTGTAGAGCCGCCGTTGCTCATTTGCCGTATGCCAGAGCTTGCAGAGCTCCTCCAGCGTGAAGGTCTCGACGCCGTTGGCTGCCCTCCTTCGCTCCTCATTGGTCAGTAGCTTCCGCCGGTCAACGGCGAAGGTCTTGGCCAGCCTGCCCGGCGCCTGCCAGATGCCCTCGTCGTCGCACCAGTAGAGGAACTGCCGGAGTGTCGCGACCATGTTGCGGACCGTGCTCGCGCTGATCTGACGACCGGTTTTCTCACTCTTCGGTCGGTTCGTCCAGTACCGGACGATTGTCCTGATCTCGCTCTTGTCGATCGAGCAAAGCGGCCTGCTCAGTGGGAGGCTGCGCCGCAGTATGTCGCACTTGCTCTCCATCGTAGCCCGATGGGCTGGCGAGAACATCTGCTCCGCAGAGATGTTCCTCTCAAAGCGTCCCAGCGCATCTTCCACCGTCATCGGAGCATTGCGTCGGGCGGACGGGGTCTTGCCGACTGAGGCGGCAGCCGCAGTTCGCGTGCCGAAGCTGTAGACTAACCGCATCCCTTCCCACTGGATCATGACCGTTTGCGTCCCGGCGACGATCTCCTGCCGCATGGTCCGGATCGTCTCCAGGTCTCCCGGCAACCACCCGCCGCCGAGGGCCTTTCGCCTCATCCAGAGGAGGCCGATGACCACGGTCAATCGCTGCGACGTCCTCTTCTCGTGCGTGAGGTAGAACATGTGCCCGCCCATAAACTTGCGGTAGATCTTGCGCGGCTTGAAGTAAGACACCCTCACGTCTTGCTCACGTCCGCGTAGGATGTGGTAGTAGCCGTCCTTGCCTTTCGTCACCTCGACCTTCGTGCTCATACCGCGCGGCCTTCCCGAAGTACAATTGGATACACTGACCGATGCTCTATTTTACCAGCAGCGGCCGCGAATTTGATACAGAAATCCCAAAATGGATGGAAAGTGCCTGCGTCAATACCGCGCAACGGCATTGATAGAAATGGTTTACGAACGATCAGCTAGGTGGTCCGAAGACCGATGCTCTATCCAATTGAGCTACGGGCGCAACGCTCTCACGGGCCGACATTATATCGGCCTGCGAGCGGGGTGGTGCCGGTGAACTGCCCGCTGCGCGTATTCCGGCCCGGCGGTTGCGGAGTGCCCCTCGCTCGCCGGCGCCCGACCCGTCGGCCGGGCGGCAGCGAGCGAACTCTCGACCGGGGATTACTTCGCGAGCTTGTACACGCCTCGGCTGACGCGCTGGAAGAGTTTCGGGTCCAGCAGCGTCTTGGCCACCACGGCGTTGAAGTCCTTGCTGAAGCTCTTGTAGCCGGCCTTGGTGACAGCCGCGGCGATGGCCCCGGCCCGCATCCCGCGGGGGGCCTTGGCCAGCACCTGGCGCATGTACGCCACCAGCGGCTTGCCCGTTGCACGGCGGCGCTTGCGCGCGACCTTCTTGGCCCTCTTCTTCCTGGCGGGCCTGCCGCGCTTGCGAGCGACCTTCTTCCTCTTCTTCCGTCCGACCTTGGGCCCGGGACCGGCGCCGGTGAGCACGGCGATTTCCTTCTCGATCGCCGCCAGGCGGGCCGCCGCCTTGGCCCGCCGCCGCCGCAGGGCGACGAGGCCGCGCTTCTTGGCATTCAGCTCGCGCTGGAGCTGCCTGATTGTTCTCGTTCTTGCTGGCATGAGTTCTCCTTAGTCCGAATCAGAAGTCTGAGAGCAGAGCCTACCGGCCGTGCGGAGGAAATTCAACACACCAATACCATTCCGAAAATCATTCCGGTTGAGAACGCAAGTATAGAAGCCTCTTTGTTGTTGTCAACAATTCCACCATATATAGATGATGGCCGGGCGGTTCACATTTGCCTCCCGGCGCGGTAACATACGGTATGGGGCGGTGGTTGGTGTTTGAGCGAACTGGCGTATTCATAATATGCATTGCGGGAGTTTGGGGTTTTGTTCGGGCAGCAACCCCCGGCTGCGGCAACACTGACGTAAGCGGCTGACGCAGGCGCCGAAAGGACGGCTATTCCATGAAGAGAGTCCTCGCGGCTGGGGTGTTTCTCGCCCTTGCCCTGGCGGGGCGCTCCGGCCCCCCGCCCGGGGCGACCAGCAAGCCTGCGCCGCGCTTCTCCGTGGCCAGCTACAACATCAACTATGGAAACGTGAATCTGCCCAAGGTCGTCGAGACGATATCCCAGTCCAAGGCCGACCTGGTGTGCCTTCAGGAGACCAACCGCCAATCGGAGCTGTACCTGAGGCGGCGTCTCGGCCGGACGTATCGGCACATGACGTTCCGGCATTCGTTGGGGGCGGGCGGGTTCGGCTTCCTGTCCAAGTCGCCCGTGCGCAAGCGGAGGTATCTGCCCAGGAGGCACGGCGTTTTCGGCACGTGGATCGCCGAGGTGAAACTGGGCGGCAGGGAAGTCCAGATCGCCAACGTCCACCTGCTGCCCACTATCCCCCGCCGCGGCCAGAACGCCAAGCAGCTCCTGAAGCTGTTCGTGAAGACCGAGGGCATCCGGCGAAGGGAGATCGCCCACATCCACTCGAAGCTTCGCCCGAACGTGCTCACCATACTGGCGGGCGACATCAACAGTATTCCGGGCCTCCCCGTCACGCGTTACCTCGCCGCCCGCGGCATGATCGACAGCTTCCGCTCGGCCGCGCCCAAGGAGGCGAACGGCTTCACCTGGCACCGGCCCTGGCGCGGGATCGAATTGCGGCAGCGCTTCGACTACATCTTCCACACCGCCGACGTCAAGACGTGCGCCAGCGAGGTCATTCGCTCGGAGGCGTCGGACCACTACCTCCTGGTCAGCACGCTGACGTGGGCGCCGAAGGAGGCGTCGAGCCGGCCAGCGGGGAGCGCGCGGGGGCGGAAGTCTGATTAGCCCGGATATTGCACGATGCGCGCGCAACATCCGATACCGCGTTTGTATAGTTCGCGGGGATTCTACTTCTCCGGCCGCATCGCCAGCCTGAGGTGATTGAGCGCGGCCGTGGCGGCGCGCCGTCGTATCACCTCCCGCCGCCCGGGGAAGACGTGCCGGTGAACTTCCGTGCCCGCGGCTCCGCCACGGGCCGGCGCGGCGACGGCTATGTACACGAGCCCGACGGGCTTGGCGGCCGAGGCGCCGGTCGGGCCGGCGCTGCCGGTCACGCCCACCGCCCAGTGGGAGCCGAACCTCCGCCGGGCGCCCGGGGCCATGGCGGCGGCGACCGGCTCGCTGACCGCTCCGTGCTGCTCGATCAGCTCGGCGGCGACTCCGAGCACGTCGCGCTTGGCCGAGTCGGCGTAGCTGGCGACGCCGCCGAGGAAGTACTGGCTGGCTCCGGGCGTGGCGGTGATCATCTGTCCGATCATTCCGCCGGTGCAGGATTCTGCCACTGCGAGCGTCTGGCCGGCTGAGGTCAAGGCCGCGGCGACGACGCTCGCCAGCGTGTCGTCATCGGCGGCGAAGACCAGGTCGCCCAGGCGGCGTCGGACCTCCTGAACGTCCTTCTCGGCGGCGTCGGATGCCTGGCGGCGGTCCGGCGCCATAGCGGTGATCCGCACGACCACCTCGCCGGCCATGGGCGCCGTGCCGACCGTCGGGTTCCGCCCCCGGGCCATCATGTCCGCCAGCGCCTCCCCGATGTCCGACTCGCCCGCGCCGAAGGTGTGCACCTCCCTTCGAACCAGGCCCGCCTCGCTCGCCAGGCGGGGGGCGATCCGCTCCTCGAACATCTCCGTCGCCTCTGCCGGCGGGCCTGGCATCACGAACACCTGCGCCTCGCCCACCCGCGCGGCCATGCCCGGGGCCGTGCCGCACTCGTTGTCGATGGCCTCCGCCCCGGCGGGCACCTGGGCCTGGGTGAGGTTGGAGGGTTTCAGCTCTCGTCCGCGGGAGGCGAAGAAGCCTGCGATGCGCTCGGCCTGGCGGGGGTCCTCGACGAGCTCGACGCCCATCGCTCGGGCCAGGCCCTGGCGGGTGACGTCGTCGAGTGTCGGCCCCAGCCCGCCGGTGACGAGGACCAGCCCTGCCTCGGCGGCCGCGGCGCCGATGGCAGAGGCGATCCGCCCGGCGTCGTCGCCCACGGTCACGTGCCGGATGACGGGCACGCCCAGCTCCCCCAGCCGCCGGGCAAGGTAAGGGCTGTTGGTGTCAACGATCAGGCCGGCGAGCAGCTCGTCGCCGACGGCGATTATCACGGCTTCCATGTCTGGTCGGCTGTCCTCTTGCGCCTCGCCCGGGCGATTTTCGCGCTCAGGCGGGCATGTCCTCTCCCACGACCATTCCGCAGGCTGCGCAGATGGTCTGGCCGGCGACGTGCCGGAGGTTCGTGCCGCTGAGCGGCTCGCCGCAGTGCCGGCAGCGCTCCACCTCGGCGCCGCCCTGGCGGCTTCTCCGCAGCTCGCGGAGGTAGTCCACGTATGAGACGATCACGGCCGGGATCATCGTGCCCAGCATCGAAATGATGAACCACACCCACCAGCGCCGCCCGCGTCGGCGCATGCTCAGGCCGCAGTGCAGTGCGGCCGCGGTCCACGCCGCCGCGAACACGGCGATGAACCAAGGCCATGGCATCATCCCGATCACGGTGGTAATCTTAGCCGCGCCGGCGAGATGCACAAGCTCGCCCCTCGCCGCTGCCGGTCCGGCGTGGCGGAAAGGTGGCTGGTGGAGATATTCGCCCTCATCCTGCCCTGGCTGTGGATAGCCGCCGCGCTGGTGATCATGTGGCTGGCGGGGCGGTCGCCGCGCCCGGGCCCGCCCACGGTCTTCGCCCTGGCGATGGTGATGTGGGGTGTGAGCGAGTTCTTCGTCACCCCGGGGGCCGCGCCGCCCTGGTGGCTGCTGGCGTGGAAGGTCGCCTGCGTGGCGACGGCCGGGGGGAGTTTCCTCTATCTCTACGTCTCGCGCCTCCGGCAGGAAGCCGACGGCCGGGGCCGTCACGGCGACTGACGCGGCGCCCGAGGCGGGGCGCACGGCGGGCACGGGCGATCCGTTGGGCCCATGTTCCACTCCACCTCAAAGCGGCAGTGCCCTTGCCGGAACATCCGGGCTAGCGCGGCGGCTACTTCATGTGGGCCGGCACCAGTCGCTCCGACAGGGCGAACCTTTCCCAACTGCTTCCCCTGCACTTGGGACAGATGCCGTCCCTGGGCACGTCTCCCGGTGGCGTGTACCCGCAGTAATGGCAAAGCACGAACACCCGCTTCGGCATCGAGGCAGATACCGGCACCGCCGACGGCCGGCGGACCGCTCGGGTCTGCCGGGTCGTGGCGTAGTGCGGGCGCGTCTTGTCAGTCCTGCGGGGTTGAGCGGAATGGCGAGGTCGCGAAATCATCTCTCACCACCTTCCTTGGAACTTCCAGCTCCAGGCCTCGGCGGCCTCGAGTTTGTACGTCTCTGCCACTTAGATTTTCCCCGCGCGAGGCCGGGCGAGAGAGGCCCATATAAGCCATTGCAGAAAAGGAGCTTACAAGGACGATTCGGCTGGACAGTTGGCCCCGCGCGAAAGCTTCTCTCGGGAGGGGCGCGAAGCTATAATGTCGCGGCTATGAATTGGCTTAGACGGCTCGCCGTTATCGCCGGGGTGCTGGCCCTGCCCATCGCCGGCTGCGACCACGTCGGAGGGATCTACAGGGCCACTACCGGACACCTCGGGGCCGACATTACGCCAAAAAACACGTGGCTGGCCAGGGGCGACCTTCAGAACCCGTTGGCGGCGATCGACGATGACATGGCCACCGCGGCCCGAAGCGACTACGACTACTCCGGCGCCGCCATCACCATCGACCTGCGGCGGCAATGCGTGTTCCAGACCGTCGTCGTGGACCACGGCGCCGGCGAGCACGGACACGCGAGCACGGTGGCCGTCGCCACCAGCGCCGACGGCAAGAACTTCATCGATCGGCACGTCTCGCCCGGCAAGCGGCGGGTGACGATCCTGTGCCTGCCCAAGCCCGTCCTGGCGCGGTACCTCCGCCTGCGGGTGACGGCGCCGGGTGTCCAGCCGTGGAACATCGCCGAGATATACCTCCAGTAGGGCGGGTCAGTCGGCGATTCACAATCCCCCCCGGGCCTTCTACAATCCTTCTGTGATCGGGCGCGCGAACAACTCCGCTGCGGGCGCCGGGCCCCTCGCCGCCGGGCGGCCCAGGCTGAGGCTGATAAACCCCCACAGCCCGCTGTCCACCATCACCCTGCCGGAGATCATCCGCAAGATGACCTTCTCGCGGCGGGGGCTGTTCATGCCGCTGAACCTTGCGATATGCGCGGCCGTGGCCGGCGACGACTGGGACGTGGAGATCGTCGATGAAAACGTCACCGACGCTCCGCACGCCCCGGCCGCCGACGTGGACGCGGTCGGCATCGGGGCGATGACGCCCCAGGCCCGCCGGGCGTACGAGCTGGCCGACGCCTACCGGGCGCTGAACGTGCCGGTGATCCTCGGCGGCATCCACCCCTCGGCCCTGCCGGAAGAGGCGCTGGAGCACGCGACCATCGTCTGCCGCGGCGACGCCGAGGGCACGTTGCCAAGGGCGCTGCGCGACCTGCGGGCCGGCGAGGCCAAGACGATCTACGACTGGACCGAGCAGCCCGACGCCCCCATCGCCACGCCGCGGAAGGACCTGCTGGACCCGGCCGACTACCTCGTCTTCAACCCGATCCAGACGACCCGCGGCTGCCCGCACGGGTGCACCTTCTGCACCACACCGGCGATCTTCGGGCGGAAGTTCCGCCAGCGGAAGATCGACGACATCGTCAACGAGATGGCCGAGGCGCACGAGCGCTTCCACAGCCGGGTGTTCATCTTTTCCGACGACGACGTGGCCGGCAACCACGCCTGGGCGATGGAGCTGTTCGAGCGCCTCAAGGGGCTGAAGATCCGCTGGGCGAGCCAGTGCGACATACTCATCTCCAACAACGACCGCCTCCTGGCGACCATGCGCGACAGCGGGTGCATCGGGCTGATCCTCGGGCTGGAAAGCCCCCGCGCCGGCACGCTCGCCGAGGCGGGCAAGAGCTACGTCCGGGCCGAATCCTACGTCCGGCGGATCGCGAAGATACAGTCCTACGGCATCAGCATCTGGGGCTCGTTCATCTTCGGCTTCGACACCGACGACTGGCGCGACTGCATGGCGGCGGTGAGGTTCGCCCAGCGGACCAACCTGTGCATGAGCTGCTACCCCATCCTCACCCCCTATCCCGGCACGCAGGTCTTCGAGCAGTACCGCCGCCAGGGGCGGCTGACCACCACCGACTGGGAGAAGTACAACGGAGCGACGGTGGTCTTCGAGCCGGCGAGGATGACCGCCCAGCAGCTTCGGCACGCCCAGATGGCGGCCTTCCACGAGTTCTTCAGCCCGCGCAGCGCGCTTCAGCGTCTCAAGGCGCTGCCTCTGAAGAAGAACTCCTACCTGGCGAACCTGGCCATTCACCGTGGGCTGACGTACTACTACTCGCGGAAGGGGCGCCCGCTGCCGCGGTTCGCCGACTTCGAGGCCCCCGACGCCGCCCGCCGGATCGCCCGCTCCCTGGGCGAGGCGCCGTGAAAGGAAACGCACCATGAGCGAGACAGACCCGCCCACCAGCTCCGACACGCGGTTCCTGGTCGCTACGATGGCGTTGATGGTGGTCGTCATGGCGCTGCTCGCCGGTCTGTGGCTGAGCATGCGCGCCCGCGCCACCCGGGCCGAGGGCGAGCTGGCGCGCCTCAGGCCGCAGCTCCGCAGAGGCCGGGACATGACCGCACTGTTCGAGCGTGCATTGAAGGAAGGCTCGGTGACCATCCCGCTCGTTGACCGCGACTCCCTGCCGGCCGTGGCGGTAAAGCTCAACGGGCAGGACGTGAAGGCACTGGAGGTTGACGCCAGGATGGGCGAATCGATGGGCTTCGCCCCCGGCGACGTGATCATCGTCCAGCCGCCGGTGCCTGCCACATCCACCGCCCCGGCCGGGGGCGGTTAGGCCTTGCCGGCGCCGGACCCGGCTGTATACTCACCGGCAGATGCGCCCGGAGCGATCGGGGCGAGACCATCGGCAGGCGCACGGGGAGAGGCCAATGAAGCGACGGGGACGCTGCTCACGGCATCCGGGGATTGTCGGATTCCTACTAG
>CBFCZU010000168.1:0-9394 GCA_965602635.1 uncultured Planctomycetales bacterium
GACCGCCCGCTTGATGGCCGAGCCGATGATCGGGTGGCACTCGGTGGTGTTCGAGCCGATCACGAAAACGCAGTCGGCGACGTCGAAGTCCTCGATGGAGTTGGTCATCGCCCCGCTGCCGAAGGCCCGCGCCAGCCCGGCCACCGTCGAGGCGTGGCACAGCCGGGCGCAGTGATCGACGTTGTTCGTGCCGATCACCGCGCGGGTGAACTTCTGCATGACGTAATTCTCCTCGTTGGTGCACTTGGCCGAGGAAAGGGCGCCGACGGCGTCCGGGCCGGACTGCTGCTTGATTTCCGCCAGCCGGCGGGCGATCAGGTCGAGGGCCTCGTCCCATCCGGCGGGGACGAGCTGCCCGTCGCGGCGGATCAGCGGGCGGGTCAGTCGCTCATCGCTGTCGATGAAGTCAATCCCGAACCGCCCCTTGACGCAGAGCAGGCCCTTGCCGACGCCCGTCCCGGCCCGGCCGGTGACCTCGACGATCCGGTTGTCGCGGAGGTTCAGGACGATGGTGCACCCGCACCCGCAGTACGGGCAGATGGTCTCGGTTTGCGTCAGCTCCCACGTCCGCCCGGCCCCGGCCGATCCCGCGTAAGACAGCGCCCCGGTGGGGCACACGTCGATGCAGTTGCCGCACTCGGTGCAGACGGACTGCCGGCGCGACTTGCCCGGCGGCAGGGAGATGCAGGTGTCGAACCCCCGCCCGAAATAGTCGATCGCGCCGGTGACCTCGACGTTGTGGCAGACCTCGACGCACCGCCCGCAGAGGATGCACTTACTGGCGTCTTGCACGATGGCCGGGCCGTCCTGGACGGGCTCGACGCCCACGTCCTCGGCGGCGAAGCTCGGCGCCTTGACGCCCAGCTCGTAGGCGTATTTCTGAAGGTCGCACTGGCCGGCCTTCTCGCAGGTCAGGCAGTCGTGCGGGTGGTCCGAGAGCAGCAGTTCGATGACCATCCGGCGCATCCGCCGGAGCTTCTCGGTGTCGGTGCGGACGACCATGCCCTCGGCGGCCGGGTGCGAGCACGACGCCACCGGCGCCTTGGCCCCCTCCACCTCCACCAGGCACAGCCGGCATGAGCTGGTCGGCGGCAGCCCCAGGTCGGGGTCGTAGCACAGGTGCGGCACGTCGATCCCGGCCTTTCGGGCGGCGTCGAGAATCGTCTGGCCCTTTTCGACGTCCACCGGAACGCCGTCTATGGTTACGGTCGGCACAGACGCAACTCCTTCACACCTTCACGACCGCGGCGAACGGACATTCATCGAAGCACGTCCCGCACAGGGTGCACTTTTCCTGGTCGATGACGTGGGGGACCTTCTTCTCGCCGGCGATGGCGTCCACGGGGCAGGCCTTTCGGCAGATGCCGCACGCCTTGCACAGGTCCGGGTCGATCTCATATCGGAACAGCCCCTTGCACTCCTTGGCAGGGCAGCGCTTCTCCACGATGTGGGCCTCGTACTCGTCGCGGAAGTAGCGGATCGTCGAGAGCACCGGGTTGGGCGCGGTCTGCCCCAGCCCGCAGAGCGACGCCTCCTTGATGGTCTCGCCCAGCGCCTCCAGGCGGTCGATGTCGGCCAGGGCGCCCTCGCCGCGGCAGATCCGCTCGAGGATGTCGAGCATCTGCTTCGTGCCCAGGCGGCAGGGGGCGCACTTGCCGCACGACTCCTTCTGGCAGAAGTCGGTGAAGAAGCGGGCGATGTCCACCATGCAGGTGGTCTGGTCCATGACGATGAGCCCGCCCGAGCCCATGATGGCGCCGACCTGCTGGACGGAGTCGTAGTCGATCGGCAGGTCGAGGAACTGCGCGGGTACGCATCCGCCCGAGGGCCCGCCCATCTGGGCGGCCTTGAACTCCCCCTCCCGCGGGATGCCCCCGCCGATGTCGAAGACGATCTGCCTGAGCGTCGAGCCCATCGGCACCTCGACCAGCCCGGTGTTGTTCACCTTGCCGGCCAGGGCGAAGATCTTCGTGCCCTTGGAGCCTTCCGTGCCGACGGCGCTGTACCGGTCGCTGCCTTCGAGGACGATCCGCGGCACATTCGCCCAGGTCTCCACGTTGTTGATGTTGGTCGGCTTGCCGTACAGCCCTTCCGAGGCCGGGAAGGGCGGCCGCGGGCGCGGCATGCCGCGCCGGCCCTCGATCGAGGCGGTCAGGGCGGTCTCCTCCCCGCAGACGAAGGCCCCGGCGCCCTTGCGGATCTCGATGTCGAAGTCAAAGCCGCTTCCCAGGATGTCCGCCCCCAGCAGGCCGGCCTGTCGGGCCTGGTCGAGGGCGATCTCGGCGTGCTCGATGGCGATGGGGTACTCGGCCCGGACGTAGATGAACCCCTTGGCCGCCCCGATGGCGTAGGCGCCGATGATCATGCCATCGATGACCAGGTGCGGGTCGCCCTCCAGCAGCGCCCGGTCCATGAACGCGCCCGGGTCGCCCTCGTCGGCGTTGCAGATGACGTACTTGGGCGTGCCGGCGGCATCCCGGGCGAACTGCCACTTCCGCCCGGTGGGGAAGCCCGCGCCGCCCCGGCCCCGCAGGCCGGAGGCCAGCACCTCGGAGATCACTTCCTCCGGGCGGGCGTCGGCGAGCACCCGCCCCGCGGCCGAGTAGGCCCCGTGGGCGAGGCTGTCCTCCAGGCTCTGCGGATCGACCACGCCGCAGTTTCTCAGCACCAGGCGCGCCTGGTGCTTGTAGAAGGGGATGTCCCGCTGCCGGGAGACGCTGCGATTGCCCGCTGACCAGAACAACCGGCGGACGGCCTTGCCGCCCAGGACGGTCTTCTCGACGATCTCGCCGGCGTCCTCGGGGGTCACGCCCTGATAGAAGATGCCCTTGGGATCGACGACCACGACCACGGCGGCGGCGCACAGGCCGTGGCAGCCCGTCCGCACCACCCGCGCGCGGTCGCCCAGGCCGCGGCGGGCGATCTCACTGGCCAGGGCGTCGCAGACCTCCAGCGCCCCCAGGGCGCGGCAACCCGTGGAGCAGACGCGAATCGTCACATCCGCCCGCGGCCGGGAGGCAAGCTCGGCTTGCAGCCGTTGGAGCTCGTCTGTCGACTTCAGCAGTTTCATGATTCGTCGCCCGGGAAGCTGTTGAGGATGCTCTGCACCCGCTGCGGCGTGAGGTGGCCGAAGTACTGGTTGTCGATCATCATCACCGGGGCCAGGAAACACGTCCCCACGCAGGCGACCGTCTCGAGGTAGAACTTCATGTCCTCGGTCGTCTCGCCGTCCTCGATGCCCAGCAGTTTCTGGATCGCCTGGAGGACCGTCTTGCCGCCGCGGACGTGGCAGGCGGTGCCCCGGCAGCAGTGGATGGTGTGCCGCCCGCGCGGGCTCGTGTAGAACTGCGCGTAGAAGCTGACCACGCCGTAGATCCGGCTCAGCGGCGTTCGGCTGCGGCGGCTTATCTCCTCCAGGGCCGCCGCCGGCAGGTAGCCGAAGCGCTCCTGCACCTCCTGGAGAATGCCGATGAGGTTGCCACCGCCCGAGAAGTCCAGCTCATCCAGCAGCTCGCGGACGTCCTCGTCGGAAGGTCCGGCTGTGGCCGCCTGGGCGGCGGCGGACTGACGAGACTCGTCCGCCGGAGGTCCGGTATCACTCATGCCATCAGCCTTTCCCAAGCCGTGGAAACGTCTTAGCCCGGATGTTGCACGACGGGCGTGCAACATCCGCCCTGCGGGCTTCGACGCGAGCGACTTACGTCGCTCTTGCTCAGGGCTAGCCTTGAGCGAGGCGCGAAGCGCCGAGTCGAAACCTTTGCGAGAAAACCGTTTCTCGCAAAGGTGCTTATTGCAGGAACCCGGCAGGGCTCATGCAATAAGCAGCTTAGGCGTCATTCTACCAACCTGCCCCCGCCCGATCACGTGCCGTTTGCCTCGAGCCGCCGCCGGGCGGCCTCAAGCTCCTCGGGTGTGTTGACGTTCTCGAGCTGGCCGGCCAACCGGTCGGGCACGGCCAGGAGGTGCGCCCCGGCCGGCGCCAGCCAGTCGCGCACCGCCCGCGTCCCCGCTTCCAGCGCCGCCTCGATGGACCCCAGGGCGGGCGCTTCGTACACGGCCAGCAGCGGCTCGAGCCGGCCTGTCGCGGGGTTGATCGGCACGGTGGCCGGGGTCGACTGATCTCGCCCGGCCAGGACGAAATCAAGCAGCTCTCCGCCGACCGCCGGCATGTCGCACGCGACCGCCACGATCGCCCTCGGCTGCCCGCCCGCCGACGCGACGCGCAGCGCCGTGGCGATGCCGCCCAACGGACCCAGGCCCGCCCGGGCGTCCGGGTGCCAGGCCGCGCACACGGGAACGTCCCGCCGGTCGGGCGCGCCCCCGACGATCATGACCTCGCCGGCCCGGTCGGCGAGCAGCTCGCACAGCCGCCCGAGCACGCGCCGGCCGGAAATTGTCAGGGCCGACTTGTCCCAGCCCATCCTCCGGCTGCCTCCCCCCGCGAGCACGGCGCCGACCAGTGCCTTTCGCATGTCCCGTCGCCGCCGCAGCCACTCCAGGACCCAGCTTGCGACGGTTTCGACGTCGTCCCGGCCGACCTGCGGCCCTTCGCCGCCGCCGATGACCAGCCGCACCGACGGGTCATCGCCCCCCCGGCCCGGCCGCTCGGGATGGAACAGGAGCACCTTGTCGTGAACCGAGCGGCTGTAGCCTTCCGCCAGGACAAGGTCGCAGTCCCGGCAGAAGGCCGCCACCAGGTCCAGTAGCAGGGCCTCGCCGCGGCAGCCGCCGACCTCGAGGGCGTTCGGTCCGGCGGCGATGGCCGGGGCCGCACCGGCCCGCGCGAGCCGGTCGGAGTCCTTGCCCGACGCGGCGGCGTCGACGTGCTGACAATGCTTGATCGCGGCGACTCGCAGGCCTTGCGCGGCAAGCGACGGTATCAGCCGCTCCAGCAGCAGCGTCTTGCCGCTGCCGGACGGGCCGATGACGCAAAGGACGGGCGGGACCAGCATGCGCGAGAGTCTATGCGATCGCCCTGGCACGTGCCACCGCGCCGGCCGGGCGACGGGCCTCGGCCCCGGCGGGCTTGACCTGCCGGGGCGGGGACAATACAGTCGGGCGCCGCTTTCGGAGACGCCCGAATGACCGACGAAGATCAGATCCGCCAGTCCATTGAGCGCGCCGCCGCCGACGGCCGGGTCGCGTGCGGGCTGCTGCTGGAGCTGGCCGAGCGAACGGCCACCCCGCCGAAACGGGTCGGGCAGCTCTGCAACGAGATGGGCATCCGCATCTCCAATTGCCAGTTGGGCTGCTTTCGCTGAGACGGCGAACAGTGGAACTCAGCAGCGACTATTCGACTCGACGATTCGAGGCCGGCCGGGCCGCCTCGACCCCCGACGCCGTCGTCACGGAGGCGCGGATCGAGCTGGACGTCAACGACGGCCAGGCCCGAGTCGCGATGCTCTGCCTGCCCGCCGACCTTGAGGCCTTGGCCGTCGGGTTCCTCACGGGCGAGGGCGTGTTGCGGCGCCCGGAGGACCTGCGCTGCGTCGAGGCCGAGCCCGAAGCCGGCAAGGTCCTCATCCGCGGGGATTTCGACGCCGACGCGCTGGAGAACCTCAACCTCCGCTGGACGTGGGGCAGCGGCTGCGGGCGGGGAGGCACCAGCCGCGACCTCGACCAGCCGGCATACGCGCCGCTGGGGCCCGGGCCGATAGTGCCCTCGGGGCGGCTGGTGGCGCTGGCGGCGGACTTCGGCCGCAAGGCCAGCGGCCTGTGGCGACGGACGGGCGGCGTGCACGCCTGCGCCCTGGCCGACGATGATCAGATGCTCCTGGCCGAGGACGTAGGCCGGCACAACGCCTTCGACAAGGTCGTGGGCATGGCCGTCATGAGGGGGATCCACCCGGGCGGCAAGATCGCCATCGCCACCGGCCGACTGTCGGCGGAGATAGTTTCCAAGGCCGTCGCCTGCCGCGTGCCGATACTCGCCTCGAGGTCGGCGGTCACCAGCCTGGCGATACAACTTGCCCGCAGGTTCGGCCTGACGCTGGTGGGCTTCCTCCGCGGCCGGCGGCTGAACGTCTATGCGGGATTCGAACGCATCCGCGCCGAGGAAGGGGGCAACGAAGAGGTCACGCCATGAGCGCCCGAAGGAAGCGCCCCGCCGCACTGCCCGCGGGACTGAAGGTCAAGTCCAAGGTATGGCTCGAGCTTGATGGCAGCGCCGTCTTCGGCGACGGCAAGGCCCGAATGCTGGAACGCATCGACGAGGCGGGCTCGCTGACCTCGGCCGCAAAGTCGCTGGGGATGAGCTACCGGGGACTGTGGGGGCGGCTTCGGGAGATGGAGCGCCGCCTGGGCATCAGCCTGCTCGCCCGGAAGGCGGGTGGCCCCGGCGGCGGCGGCACGCAGCTCACCGAGCACGGGCACAGGCTGCTGCAGCAGTATCGGCGCTTCAGGGACGGCATCAACGCCCTGGTGGACGAGCGCTTCGGCAGGGCCTTCGGCCGCTGAAGAAGCCTGCCGCCCCGCGGGATATCCGGCCACGGGCTTGACAGTTTCGCCATTTCGGCGTTATGCTCTCCCTGGCATGACGCCTCGCCCTTAAGAGAGGTGGCCGATTGTCCGCTCAGCTCAATCAATATCAGCCGGGGGCGCCGCGGGTGCTGCCTCCGCGCCCCCGACCGGCGTTCACCCTCGTCGAGGTCCTCGTGACCGTCGCGCTCATCGGGATTCTTGTCTCGATCCTCACGCCGGGGCTGGTCCGGGCGCGGGCACGGGCCAGGGAGACCGTCTGCGCCGCAAACCTGCGGTCGTGGGGGCAGGCCTTCTGCCTCTACGCCACTCTATACGACGACACGCTGCCCCACACCGACGACCGCGCCCGCAACCATCCGCCCGACGCTTACGACCCCGACCACCCCGAGCACGAGTGCTGCTACGTTGACGTGCTGCCCCCGCTGATGGACGACAGGCGCCCGTGGCGCAGTTTCCCCCAAGGCGCCAAGCCCCGAGGCGACATCTGGCAGTGCCCCGACGCCGAGCCGCTGCCCGACTCGGCCTACAGCCCCAGCTACCAGCCATCGGTGAGCGGCTATCACAGCTACGCGATGAACTCCTACCTGGAGTGCGATTTCCCCTTCGGCCTGCCGGCGGGCGTCGAGCCATACCCGAGTTTTCTGCAACTGGACCGCTGCGAGGAGCCGTCGAAGACGATCCTCATGTTCGAGCAGACGCTCGACCCGCTCCGCGGCTACGACCAGCAGGGCGGCCTTTCGACGGCCGGGCGATACACGGCCGAGGACGCCCGGGCCCTCAGCGAGCGGCACCCCCACAGCCTCGGGGGGCTCGGCGGCAACGTCATCCTCCTCGACGGCCACCGCGAGTGGCGAAACGACCTGTGGGATGAGTCGCTCGACAATCCCCGAATCCCGGCAAGAGGTGACCTGACATGGTGGCCATACTAGAAAGACTAACTTGGCGGTCGCTGGTGCTGGTGCTGTGCGGATGCCTGTGCATCCGGGCGGCGCCGGCGGCGGCCCAGATCACGCAGACCTTCCCCATCGACGTGGACACGGGCGTGGACAGCCGCGACCCGACGTTCAACTACGGTGTGGACACCTCGGTCAAGGTGGTCGTCAACGGCGACGACGGCTCGCTGGCGAGAGTGCTGCTCGAGCTGCCGGCCGCGGCCTGGTCGATCCCCAGCGCCGACCTGGTGTCGGCGGAGGTCCGCCTCTACACCTGGAAGAACATGACCGGCACCCGCACCGTCAGCCTGCATCCGTTGACGAGGGCATTCGTGGAAGGCACGGGCGACGACACCGCCTCGGGCGACGGCGCAACCTGGCAGACCCATGACGGCACGAACCCGTGGACCATCCCCGGCGGCGACTACGACGCGGGCGTCTCGGTCGATGCGGTCGAGCTGGCGGCCGACGGCCTGAGCGGATGGTTCACCTGGGACATCGCGCCGCTCTGGGACGACGCCAACCTGCGCTCCCACGGCGCGATGTTGAGGATGGGCGACGAGTCCGACCCCGGCGTCGGCAACATGCCCCGGGCCTCATTCAACAGCAGCGACGTGGGGCTCGACCGGCCTTACGTCGAGGTGACATACGTGCCGGAGCCGTCGTCGCTGGCGGTCCTGGCTCTGCTGGCGGGCGGGGCCGTCCTCAAGAGGAATCGCACACACCACTTCTCGCGACTCATGGAGTCAGGGCAATGAAACGATCCGTGATACTCGGCATACTGTTCTTCGGGAGCCTTTGGGGCGTTTCGGAGGTCTTCTTCGGCGAATGGCTGTACGCCTCGGGCTTCCGGCACGCGTCGGTGTCGCTGAACGTCATCGGCCTGGGCATTCTCGCCGCCGCCAGGGCATTCCTGCCGCGGAAGGGCACGTCGCTGGCGATCGGTTGCTGCGCGGCGCTGTACAAGCTCACGGCCATGTCGCTCGGCGTGGCCGGCACGCCGTTCTACCTGTGCCATCTGCTCGGCATTACCTCCATGGGCGCGGCCTACGACGCGGTCGCCAGCGCCCTGCCGCAACGAAGGCCCGCGGGCGGGCACGCGCGCAGGGCCGTCGGCGCCCTGGTCGCGGCGTACATGGGCTACGCGCTGTTCGCCTTCTCGATCACTTACGTGTTCCGCTACGGGCCTTGGGTGGCGGGAGGGCTGGGCAAGGTCGTGCGGTACATCGGCGTCGGCGGAACGCTCGCGGCCGCGGGCGGCGCGATCCTCGCGCCGCTGGCCCATTGGCTCGCCGAGCTGGCCATGCGAAAGGCGGCCGCCTCGTCCAGGCTGCGCCCCGAGTTCGCCGCCGGCTGTGTCTCCCTGGCGACGGTCGGGCTGTGGATGATCGCCGTCGCCGCCGCCATTTGAGCTGGCCGCCGGTTGCGGAGGCGTCGATGGCCGGGGCGAGAGCCAAGCTCATCATCTGGACGGGCCCGAAGCACTCGGGCAAGACGACCGCGGCGGAGGCCCTGGCCGAAAATGCCCGGGCGGGGGGCTTCTCGGTGGCCGGCCTGACGGCGCCGAGCGTTCACCAGGCCGGGAGGCTGATCGGCTTCGACGTCGTTGACCTTCGCACTTCCGCCCGCGCGCCGCTGGCCCGCCGCGGGGCCAAGGGCCTGCCGCGCGTCGGCGACTACGGCTTCCTCGCCGAAGGCCTGGCGGCCGGGGAGCGGGCTCTCGGCGCCGCCGCACTCTCGGCAGACCTGGTGATAGTCGATGAGTTCGGACCCCTCGAGCTGCGAGGCGAGGGCTGGCGGGCCAGGACCGACTCCCTCGTCGCGCGGGCAAAGGGGCTGATCGTGCTCGTCGTCCGCGAGGAGCTTGTCGATGCAGTCCGGCGACTGTACGCGGGCGCCTCTTGCCGAGTGCTCTCGCCGGCCGACCCGGCAGCACCAGAGACGGTCATGGAGATGCTTCGAGCGAACGGGTGTCACGACGG
>CBFCZU010000169.1:0-9386 GCA_965602635.1 uncultured Planctomycetales bacterium
TGATGCGCCAGGAAATGGCGATGGGCCCTTCAAAGAGCATCACGATTATGGACATGCAACAGAACAAGATGATTTTGCTGGTGGAAGCGCAGAAGAAAGCAATTACTTATGATCTGACTGAGCTACCCGCAGAGGAACGGAAGAAACAGGAAGAGCAGGATTTCCTGGCTCGAATAAAGAAACTGATCGAGGAGTCCGAGACCGAACTCGGCGACAAGAAAATCGACGGCCGGGCAGTGAAGGGCTACCGAGTAGAGAAGGGCAATCAGGTTATCACGATTTGGGCCGACGCCGAGACGGCACAGCCCGTCGAAATGACTATGACGATGTTCCAGGGGGAGACCAAGATGACCATGTCCGATTTTAAGTTCGACGTGGAACTCGATGACGCCCTCTTCAGCCTGGATGTCCCGAAAGGATACACCGTTGACAAGAAGCAGATAGAGTTCAAGGAACCCTCTGCTGATGATCTGGTCGAAATGCTCCGCATATGGGCAAAAGTAAGAGGCGGGACTTTCCCAAATGTACTTACACCCAGCCTCTTCATGAAGGACACAATGAATTTCGTCAAGGCCGGTAAGGATGGCAAGCTTGAGAACCAGAAGTTTATGAAAGAGTTTGAAAAGGCTGACGGACAGAAGATATCCCTTGTCATAACCAGGGCGATTGTGCTGGTTGCCCAGCATGGTGAGGCCCACTACGCCGGCAAGGGCGTGAAACTCGGCGACGCGAAAACAGCCATCTTCTGGTACAGGCCGAAGGATTCAGAAGCGTACAAGGTGATCTACGGCGACCTGCGGATCGAAGATGTCGCAGAAGAGGCTCTTCCGCAAGCTCCTGAATAGGCAGCGAGTGGGGCCTCGACAGGACGAACCAACGAGGGCGGGCCACGTGCCCGCCTTCGTTGGATTGTCCGGGTGTCCCCCCGAAGAACTCCGTCGGCTTTGCTGACCCAAGACTTACGTGAGTCTGCAACCAATGTACCGGACCAGGTGTGCCGTGCAAAGGTGCGTTGTTCCAGCAGGTGAGAGTCCTGTCCCGGCAAAGGTCGTCCCGGCCGGGTAGCTATCCCAGCAGCTACGGAGGTGAGGAAGTGGCTGAGTGCCAGTGGGCCTGGATGCTTACGTTCATCGCCGGTGAGGTTGCCGAGCCGTCGAGCAAGACGGATGCAGACGACGGCTGATCTCCGCTCCAACGGCCGGGCGGAGGTCTTCCACGACCAGGCCCACTGCGCCGCGTTCGCCGAGCTGCCGGCCCTTGCCGCCGACCCCCCGCCGTGGAACACCCCCGGCGGTGACGGCGCGGGGCGCGGACCCGGCGAGGCCACGCGCCCCTGTCGCCTGCATAAGCCTTACTGTTACTTCCCGGCCTTGACCGTCGCGTCGATGATCTCGTTGCGCCACTTGTCCATGTTCCCGTAGCGCTGGATCTCCGCGTAGAAGTCCCTGACGGTGTCGCGCCCGCGGCCGGTGCGCTGCGCGACGGCCTGCTTGCCGATCCCATCCAGCAGGGCCTTGCCCTTGGCCTCGCCGACGGCCTTGCGATAGGTCTCCATCCACAGCCGGTCGTCCAGACCCTCGCGGATGCCGGTCATGAACGGGGTGTAGATGGTGCCGAAAGGCGTGTACCACCCGTAGCCCCAGTTCCTGCCCGAGCTGGTGTCGAAGCGGCCCATCGCGTTGTACGCCCAGACCAAAAAGCCCGTCGAGCGGAACGCCCCGAAGTAGAACCCGAAGGTGAACCGCGGTGTGTGGGCCGGGGTCTGGTCGCCCGTGCCGCTGTACTGCCAGAACTCCACGCCGGCCGCCCGCACCTTGTCGCCGAGCTTGTAGTCCTCGTGGATGGCGTTGGTGCAGAAGACGTCCACGTCGTCCAGGAAGATCATCGACGGCTTGGCGTGGTGCATGTCGCCGCCGGTGAGGATGTTGTCGTGGCCCTTGGCGCCCTCGCGGATGAGAGCGCAGGCGTCCTTGAAGTGGTCCTTGATCCACGTGCCCGTGCCGATCACGGGGTGCCAGGGATTGTCCCACTTGCTGCTCTGGACCCACTTGGCGGGCTCGTCGAAGGGATGGATGATGAGCTTCGGCCAGCCCTGCTTCTTGCCGTGGACGGCCGTCTGGCGGATCATGTCCACGTACGTCTTGCGGATCTTCGGCAGGACCTTGTTGGGCTTGGCGTTGAGCTTGCGGAGGTACTCGCGGCGGTGCTCCGCCCGGTCGCCGGCGCGGTAGCGGTACAGGTCGCGCTCCAGGTTGATCGTGTCCGGGAACCCGTACGGGTCGCCGCCCATGAACCACATCATGTGGGTGATGCCGAGGGTCTTGGTGGCGTACTCGAACCAACTGTCGAGGTAGTACCAGTCAACGATGAGCTTGCCGTCAACGGTCTCGAACTGCGGCTGGGTGCCGCCGAACCAGATGTGCATGCCGGTGTGGCGGTGCTCTACCAGCGTCTTCATGTCCTGTGGCGTGGGGAAGCCGCAGGCGCCCAGCTCCAGGCCGGCCTGCTTCATGGTCAGCAGCGTCACCGGCACGACCTCGACCTCTATGGGCAGCTCGGCCGAGGCGCCGGCGGCGGTGATCTTGACGCTTCCCTTGTATGTGCCCGGGGCGCTGGCGTCACCGAGCGTCTGGACGATCAGCAGGAACGGGTGCGACTGCCCAGCTGGGATGTCCGCGGCATAGGCCGGCCACCACCGCTGCGGCCACAGGCGGAACCTGCCGCCGGACCTGCCGGCCCCGACGGCTGAGAACTCCGCCGTCCGCCGCTCGATCTTGCACTTGAGCGCCCCGCCCGGGCCCATCAGCTTCGAGACGGAGAAGTCAACGTTCTTCAGCGCCTTGCCGTTGGCGTACACGGCGAACTGGGCCGGCTCGTACTCGTTCCGCGCCATCCGCAGCTTCAGCGTGGCCCCGGCCTCGCCCTTCTGCGGGGCGGAGTTCGGAAGCACCGCGACCATGTAGGTCCGGGCGAAAGGCACGATGCTCTGGCCCTTCATCGCCGCCGGCAGCACCGGCTCCTGCTTGCGGCCCTTGCTCGCGCCGGTCCGCTTGGCGCCCTGCACCGCGGCGATCCACTGCCGGGTCTCCGCGAAGTACTTCTTGGCGGCGCCCTCCCCGGCCGCCGTCACCACGATCGACTCGACGGGCAGGTTCTTGTCTGTCCTGATGGCGAACTCGGTCACCTTGCCCGGCGAAGGCCTGCGGAAGAAGTTCTTCCGGATCACCAGGTCCCAGGAGATCGGCACGTCGGCGGTCTTCCACTTTCCGTCGCCGGCGCCGCCGAAGCGGTGGACCTCGCTGAGTCCCCAGTAGCCTCCCACGCCGGCGTGCGAGGAGAAGACGATCGGCCTGGTGGCGGTGTCCTTGTAGGTCACCTTCAGCACGTACACGGTGCCGACGGGCGGGCGGGGGTTGCCGCCCCACCAGACGGGCACGGTGAGGTTCGAGCCCCTTCCCGCCATTGCGGTGCGGCAGCTCCGGCCGTCCACCTCCGCGGGCCCGGACCAGCCGCTGCCGATCTTCTCGATCTCAGCGAGCTTCCAGGTCGGCAGGTCGGCCGCCGGGGCAATGCCGACCGAAAGGGCCAATACAGACAGGATCGCTAGCGTTCTTGCGGCAGTCATGGGAGAGACTCCTTGTCTGGACTCCATTTTCCTTCTCTTCTGCGCTCCGGGGTGCAGCGGCGAGGATTCTACCCGCCCCGCCGCCGGTCCTCACGCATCTTCTTGGGAAAGGCGGTCGCCCCGGCGGCGGAGGCTCCAGGTGACCGAGGGCGTGGGCGCATGCGAAGACCCCGAACGAGGACGAGTCAGGACAGTTCACGTTTGCGTGCGCGGGCGGTGCCGGACCCAAGGGCCGGCAGCCCGGGAAGCGTCGGTCCGCTCCGCCGCGATGAACAGATAGGAGCGAACCTCGTGTCGAGCGCCGGATCAGGCCCGGCGCTTTCGCCGCAACAGGGCGACGGCCCCTCCGGAGACCAGCAGCATCATCGCCGCCGGCTCGGGGACGGTGTAGATCACCTGCACGGTGCCGCTGCTCGTCACCGGCGTCACGGCCCATTCGATCCCGCTCACGCCGCCGAAGTCCGCCCACTGGGCGATGGAGGCCTTGACGTCAAACGTGCCCATGCCGATGTAGCCGGCGTAGTAGGCGCTGCCGATGAAGCCGCTGTCCCCATCGGTCTCCGGCCCGCCGTCGTACTGCATCCCGTCGGGAGGGGACGGGTCGAAGTCGTTGGGCACGTCCCCGACATTGCCGGCGAGGTTGAACCCGCCGCTGTGAATGGCCGACACCTCGCTCGTGACGGGCTGGCTCAACGCGTTCAACAGCGCCACGTCAACCGACGAGATGTTGCCCTTTGCGCCAAACTCGAACGTGCCCGTGGCCGGGTCTATCCCGTCGTTGTCCAGGACGAGCTGGCCGCCGTCGACGTTCAGCGTGACGATGACCTCGACCGACAGGAGCGACAGCGTGCCGCCCTGGTCGTCAAACTGATTGAAGGTGAGGTCGCTCTGGTAGTTTGGTATGCCGCTGAAGGGCTGTGTCTGGGTGATCGTAATCGGCACGGCCAAGGCAGGCCCAGCCGTGATTGCCATTAGAATCGCCGCAATGACTGCTCGCCTCATTTCTTCCTCTCCTCTCCTCAGAAACGTATGGTGAAGGTATCTCTCACCAAAGCGTGTCGTCAAACCGACAGAAGGTCCGGCTCGCCGCGGCCGAAGTGCAATGGTGCGAGCTGGTTCGCCGCGGAGACCTAGACGGCACAATCGTAAGCAGTAAACAGGCTCCGCTGATCCGCACCCCCTGAGCGATCGATCTCTCAAGTGCTCAGGCGAGCGGACAGTCATCTTTGAGCACATCAGCGTAGCACATGAGTTTAGGCCCATCGCGCTGACGTGTCAAGGGGGAATTTTCGGAAGTCTCGCCCGCCCAACGCCATGGGTAACCGGGCGATGCGTGCTCTGCGTTCCATCGGATCGGCAGGTTGAGGCTTCTCGGCCGCGGGGGCCGCTGGTAAGGTATTGGGCCAATAGCCCCGGCTCGGCCGACTATCTGAAGGCCGACAGTCAACGTTGGAGGCGATGGATATGTTGCTGACCGTGCGTGAGACCGGAGGGATCGACCGGCGCTGCTGGCCGGTCACGTGTGGAGTTCCGTTCGCGGACGAGGAGCTGTCCGCCGAGACGGTGCAGGCCCGTCGCTACCGGCTGCTCGATGCCGACGGCGGAGAGGCGCCCTGCCAGGCCGAGGTCGCCGCCACGTGGGGGTGTTACCCGGGCGGCTCGAACGGGTCCGTCAAGTGGCTGCACGTGCACTTCCTTGCCGACGTGCCGGCCGGCGGGCAGCGGCAGTACCGGCTCGAGTGCGGGCCGGGCGTCACCAACGCCGCGCGGACCGACCTGGCGGTGACGGACGGCGCGGACGCCGTGACGATCGTCACCGGCCGCGGCGCGGGCAGCCTGCGCGTGGTCGTCTCCAAACTGCGATTCAACATCCTCGACGAGGTGTCCCTCGACGCCGACGGCAAGGGCTTCGGGCCGGACAGCCGGATCGTCTCGCCGCGTGAGCTGCCGAACCTCACCGTCGCCTACGATCACCTCCGTGCCGCCGTCAACGCCTCGCCGCCCGACGTGCGGGTCGAGCAGGCCGGGCCCGTGCTCGCGGTCGTGCGCGTGCGCGTCCGGCTGGACGAGCGGTTCGAATCGGTCGTCCGGATATTCGCCTACGCCGGCTCGAGCTTCGTCCGCGTGCAGGAGACTCTGGTCCACGGCCCGACGGGTCAGGACCGCTCCGCGGTGCGCCCTCAGCCGGTGGTGATGAAGTCGCACGTGCTCGAGCTTCCGGTGAACGTCGCCGCCGGGGAGGCGGTCGCGACGGTCGGCGTGGGCGAGATGCTGCCCGAGCCGCCGCAGCCGGGCCGCCGGTCGGCGAAGGTGCCGCCCGCGGGGGAAGTCGTGCTCGAGCAGGACCTGCACCATCCTTGCCTGAAGGACAACGTCGGGTCCGACCGCCTCAGCCAGGCCTTCGCCTACGAGGTGTTCGCCGGCGGCGAGCAGGTCGATTCCGGTCGGCGGGCGCCCGGGTGGATCGACCTGTCCGACGCGCGATGGGGCGTAACGGCGGCCGTGAGGTACTTCTGGCAGAGCTTCCCCAAACGCCTCGCCGCCGGCGCCGGCACCCTGCGCCTCGAGCACTGGGCCGACGGCGCTCAGCTCGAACCACTGGGGCGCGACTTCAACTGGATGGGCATGGCCAAGACGCACGACGTCTGTCTGTACTTCCACGCCGGCGACGCCGACGCCGCGGGCGCCGAGCAGGTCGCCCTGGGCCACCTCGCCGAGATGTTCGCCACCTGCGAGCCTGAGCATTATTGCGCCAGCCGGGCCTACGGGCGTCAGCCGCTCACGCCGGCAGTGCAGGACGGCCAGCGCGCCCACCCCAGACACGACGAGCTTCTCTCGGCCGGGCTTAACCGCGAGCGGACGATACCCGACGGCTTCCACTACTTCCGGGAGCGCGAGGACGGGTACGGGTACTTCAACTTCGGCGACTTCCTGGTGGGCCCCTACTGGGGTTGCCAGGAGTACGACCCCGCCTACTGCATGCTTCAGCAGTTCTACCGCACGGGCGAGCTGAAGTACCTCGAATTCGCGGCCGAGACTTGCCGGCACCTGTACGACATCCTCTACAGCCACACCTACACGGCCGAGACGAGCAACTACCCGCAGCGGTCGCACGACAAGAGCGGCAGCCACTTCGAAGGCGAAGACTCCCACGGACAGCGCCAGATGAACACCGACCCGGGGCACGTCTTCCTGGCCGGGCTGGCGAACTACTGGTTCCTCACCGGCGACCCGCGCGCCAAGGACGTGATCCTCTGGTCGCTGCCTGCCTACCTCGGCGACGACTGGTATCGCATCGGCGGCACGGGCACCTGGCGGTATCTCGGCGGGTACCTCTTCACCGTCATGTGCTATGCCTACGAGCTCACCTGGGACGACCGCTACGTCGAGCCCATGATCTGGGCCGCGCGCCAGTACATGGTCAACGGCCGGAGCCGACACGAGGACGGCATCTGGTGGAGCTTCCACAAGGGCACCTACTCCTGTGCGCCTTGGCTGGCCGATTCCATCACTAACGGGTACACGCAACTCCTCGAGGTTTACCCGGGCTGCCCGTACCGCCGGCAGGTCGAGTCGGCCATCGTGAACCTGGCGGACTTCCTGGTCGACCACTGCTTCGCCGACGACTTCGACGGCCTGATCGCCGACCTCCGCAAGCCGTCCCGCGAGTCCGGACCCTACGAGTCCGCCGGCAGCGTCTACCGCAAGGGCATGGGCAACATGGCCGTTCTCACCTTGGCCCGGGCGTACTACCTCACCGGCGACGGCGACCGCTACCTGCCCGTCATCCGGGCGATCCAACAGCGCGTGCTCGAGCACGTCGGCGACCTGACGTCGCTCAAAGGCGTCTGCCAGAGCACCTACTACGCCCCGATGGTCCTGCCCTACCTCGAGGCCGCGATCGCGCCCCGCCCGGGCGGCGCCGAGGTCGCCCTCGTCCGAAACATATGCACCTGGGCCGATAACCTCTCGCGGCTCGAGGCCGGTTGTGACCGGACGGGTGACACGCTCTACCTCGGCGACGAGCTCGCGGCCGCCTGCGCGCCCCACGGCCGCCGAGGTCGCGCTTTCGGGAACCGGCCGGGCCGCCGGCTCGCCGACGTGCTCGGCGCGATCGACGCCCTGCTGAGCCGCAACCGCCCGCGGTACGTCGTCCTGCTGATCGGCGGGGCCGACCTGCCCAGCGGGCATCCCGAGCGGATCGACTTCGAGGCCAACTACGTGCTCCTGATCCGCCGCATCGTCTCGGGCGGGAGCATCCCGATCGCGGCCACGCTGCCGCCCTGCTCGCACCTTGGCCCGTTCGCCTGGCGGCACAACGCGGTCATCTACCAGGCCGCCCGGCTGCATCGCCTGCCGCTGATCGACCTCGACGAGCTGATGCGCCCCGCCGCGCCGCCGCCCGTGATCGACGAGCCGACCCACGCAAAGACGCCCCCGCCGGAGCACGTCAGCCGGAACGAATTCGCCCCGGGCCACGAGAGCGTCCTGGCCGCCGAGCTCGCCAGGATCGTCCCCGCCGCGGTGTGAGCCAGCTCAGAGCTGCCCGTACTTCAGACCGGCCTCGATGTACCGAACGGCGTTCGCCGTGAACAGCTCGCCGTGCCGCTCGTGCGGGCTGGCGGATGGACATAAGACCATGTGTTCCTTGCCGCCGTCCTCGATGGCGTGCCGGACCTTCTGCTCTATCTCGTCGGGCGTGGCCATGTCCATGTCGCAGAACTCGATGTTGCCGTACAGCACGAGCCGGCCGTCCGCCCGCGCCTTGGCCTGGTCGAACTCGATGTCGCCCTGCGGGGGCGGCTCCACCGGGTCGGTCGAGTCCACCCCCATCGCCATGAACGAATCGAGCAGCGTCCCGACCCGCCCGTGGCAGTGGACGTGGATGCGGCTGGCCGGGTCGGCCTGCTTTATGCGGCGCATGATCTCGCCGTCGTAGGGCACCACCCACTGCTCCCACTGGCGCGGGCCCATCATCGGCGGCGAGGCACGCTCGACGCCGTTGAAGTGCCACATCGGCCCGACGCCCTGCGAGAGGAGGAAGTCCACCTTCTCGCCCGTCCTCGCCAGCCAGGCGTCCGCCAGCGACTTGATCAGCCCGGGCTCGGCGATCACCCACTCCAGCAGCAGTTGGAACGACATCATTCCGCAGAGCATCGCCACCATGGAGTTGACCCCGGCGCCTCCGATGCAGTCGCCGCCCATCTCGGCGCGGTGGCGGCGGAAGGGCTCGTACTCGTCCGCGGCCGGCGGCTCGAACCGGTACGGCACGCTGAGCATCCGCTCCACGTCGCCCGGCCCCTGGATGGGCCTGTGGATGTCCCAGCTCGTGAAGATGCCGGCCTCCTGGTCGTAGGTGTAGCGGAGGTCGCCCTTGGGCGTGTGCAGCAGCGTCGTGTGCCGCGTCCGGTTGCCGCCGAGGGACTCGGGCGGGAGCTGCTCCACGTAATCGGCCGGGGCCTCCAGGAAACGCTGGTAGCCTATCCGGGCGAAGACGCGCGGGCAGGCCACGGCGTTGACCGGCGGGTGCGGGTCGCAGTGCTCCTGCACGAGCCTGGCCACCTTGACGAAGCGGTCCTCGCCCCGCCAGTCGGCCGGGGGGTCGGCGTCTATGTCGCCCAGAGGAGACCAGGCTATGGGCGAGATGATCGGCACGCGGTCGGCCTTCTCGCCCCGGTAGGTGGCGGCGATACGCTTACTTGACGCAACGAGGTCGGACATATGACGTCCTCCGCGCGCCGCTGCCCGCCGCGCGACGGGC
>CBFCZU010000170.1:0-9289 GCA_965602635.1 uncultured Planctomycetales bacterium
GTCCTCCTGGTAGCTGGGCGGATACTCGCCGCGCTCGTTGTGGAAGACCCTGATGGCCCCCGCCAACTGGCTGATTATGAACTGGCTCTTCTGGACCCGGGTGCGGATGCGAACGGAGGTGACCGTCAGGGTCAGGAGTCCCAGCAGCAGGCCGATGATTCCGATGATCGCCAGCAGCTCGACGAGCGTGAAGCCCTCCCGCGGCCGCAGGCCGTGGCGGCGGTGGCGTCGAGTCTGGTTGCGTGTCCTTGGGTCCATTACGTCAAAGGCCTGGGTATGTCGGCCCGCCGGTGAAGTACTCGCCCTTGTAGTCCGGGGCGACGATGATGAACTTGCCGTCGGCGAACGGCTTACGCTCGGGGGTCTCGTTGTCGAGGGGGAGGGCCGGATTCCAGATGTACTCCCGGAACTCGTCCAGGCTGACGTACTGCGGGTCCTCGTCATCGGTCGGCCAAATGTGATCATCGCGCTTGAACTGGTCGAGACCGGTTTCGGCCAACCGGGCGGGGAAGTACAGGATGGCCATGCCCTTGCTGGTGCGATCAGAGATCGTACCCCCCGTGCTCAGGTCGTCGTCCGGGCCATCGTCGAGAAAATCGCCACTGGTGAACTCCGCCCCTCCGTGAACCAGGAGGATCATGGCGAGATACTGGCTGCCGGTGTAATGGGGCGCCGGCGAGGTGGGCGTGCCGGTCAGCTTCCCTGGATCGTCCTGTCCGGGATAGTATCCGGTGTCCTGGTGGTAGAGGTTGCACGCCCCGGCCAGCTCGGTGACGCGCACCTGGGCCTTGGCGACCTCGCCCTGAAGCCTGGCGGTATGAACGGCCGGGACGAGGATCATCATCAGCAGCCCGATGATGGCGATAACCATCAGCAGCTCGACCAGCGTAAATCCAACCGGCGGCTTTGAGAGACACCTTTTCATCACTTCCGCCCGCCTTTCTCCGACCCTACTGCTTCGACACGGCATCGATCATCCCCGGCAGAGGCAGGAAGATCGCCACCACGATGAATCCCACGATGACGCCCAGGGTCACGACCATGAACGGCTCCAGCAGGCTGACCATCGCCTGCACCATGACTTCCACTTCCTCGTCGTAGGTTTCGGCCACCTTGGCGAGCATTTTGTCGAGGTCGCCGGTCTCCTCACCCACGTCAACCATGTTGACGACCATGGGCTCCACGACCTTGACCTGCTTGAGCGGGGTGGCGAAGTCCTCGCCCTCGCGGATGGCGTCGTGGACCTTGCGCAGCGCCCGTGCGAACACCTCGTTTCCGGCGGTCTCGCCGGTGATGCTGATGGCTTCGAGGATGGGCACGCCCGCCGACAGCAGCACGCCCAGCGTCCGGCTCCAGCGGACGATGGCCGTCTTGGCCATGATCTTGCCCAGCACGGGTATCTTCAGCTTCATGGTATCGACGAAGAATCGCCCGCTGTTAGACTTGCGCAAGAGGGAGAAGGCCATCACGACGGCGACGGGCACGCCGAGGATCCACGCCCAGCCCCACTCGTAGGCGATCCAGTCGGACATTCTCAGCAGCATCACGGTTACCGCGGGGAGCTTGCCTCCGAAGCTGTCGAAGACGGGCACGAACTGGGGGATAACGTACTTCATGATGAGCAGGACGATGACCACCGCCACGCTGATGACGGCGATGGGGTAGATCATCGCCCCGGTGATTCTCCGCTTGAGCCTCTGGGCGGTCTCCATGAACTCAGCCAGTCGGCGCAGGACCGTGTCGAGCACGCCGCCGGCCTCGCCCGCCGCCACCATGTTGGTGTAGAGGGTATCGAAGGCCTTGGGGTGCCTGGCCATCGCCTCGCTGAGTGTGGCGCCGCCTTCCACGTCGTCGGCGACCGTTCTGATGGCCACGCGGAGCATGCCCGGCTTCTGCTGCTGCTCGAGGACGCGCAGGCTCCGCAGGATCGGCAGCCCGGCGTCCTGAAGCGTCGAGAGCTGGCGGGTGAACTGGACAAGCTGCTTGCGCGGGACGCGCCCCACGCGCCTGCGGGCAACGGGCGTTGCCGCCGCCATCGGGGCCGCCGCGGCGCCCGCGCGGGCCGACTTCCGGTCCGAACGCTCCTTGATCTTCGTGGGGAAGTTCCCCATCGAGCGGATCTTGCTGATGGCCTCCTCGGAGGAGGCGGCCTCCAGCCGGCCGCTGACGGCCTGCCCAACACTGTTCATCGCTTCGTACTGATACGTCGGCATCGTATTGCTCCCTGCCGGGTCGGTCTCCGGCGGCGCCTCTGCGCGCAGCCGGCCTCACGCGGTCCCCGCCCTATTCCTCCTCGAAGATCGTCTGGTTGACGACCTCCTCAATGGTGGTCACGCCGTCAAATATCGCCAGCAGCCCGGCGTCGCGCAGCATCCGCATGCCGCCCCGCCGGGCCGCGTCACGGATCGCATTGGTGCTGGCGCGCTTTATGATCAACTCACGCAGCTCGTCGCTCATCAGCATGATCTCGAAGATGCCCACCCGCCCGCTGTAGCCGGTCCCCCGGCAGAACTCGCACCCCGTGCCGTGGAAGAAGGTCCGCCCCTCGACGTCCTGGGGGCGAAGCTGCAGCTCCCAGAGCATCTCCTCGGTGGGCGTGAACTCCTCCTTGCACTGCGGGCAGACGCACCGCACCAGCCGCTGTGCCACGATCCCCTCCAGCGTGGCGGTGACCAGGAACGGCTCCAGGCCCAGGTCCAGCAGTCGGGCAATCGACGACGGCGCGTCGTTGGTGTGCAGCGTGGTGAAGACCAGGTGCCCGGTCAGCGACGCCTGCACGGAGATCTCAGCCGTCTCCAGGTCGCGGATCTCGCCGACCAGGATGATGTCGGGGTCCTGGCGAAGGAAGTGCCTCAGGCAGCGGGCGAAGGTCAAACCGATGTCGGGATTGACCTGCACCTGGATAAGCCCGTCGATGTCGTACTCGACGGGGTCCTCGCTGGTGAGGATCTTCACTCCGGGATCGTTCAGCTCGTTGAGCCCCGAGTACAGGGTGGTGGTCTTTCCCGCCCCGGTCGGGCCGCAGCAGATGACGATGCCATTGGGGCGCTTTAGCAACTGGCGGAAGAGGTTGAGGTCGTCCTCCCGAAAGCCGAGCTGGTCGAGGTCGAGGTTGACCTGGCTGCGGTCGAGGACTCGCATGACGACGCTCTCGCCGAACATCGTCGGCAGGACGCTGATGCGCAGGTCCACCGGCTGGTTGTTGATGACCAGCTCGATCCTGCCGTCCTGCGGCAGGCGGCGCTCGGCGATGTTCAGTTCGGCCATGACCTTGATTCGGCTGGCAATGGCCACCGCGATCGACTTGGGCGGCGGGATCATCTCGTACAGCAGCCCGTCGATGCGGTAACGCATCTTGAACTCGTCCTCGAACGGCTCGAAGTGGATGTCGCTGGCGCGATCGCGGATCGCCTGGAGCAGCACCATGTTCACCAGCCGCTTGATGGGGCTCGACTCCGACATCTCGCGGATGGTCTCCATGTCGATGCTCTCGCCGCGATTCTCCAGGGCCGCCAACTGCTCGTTCCCGGCGATGTCGTTGATCAGCTCGGCGATCGACTCGGGCTCCACGTCGTAGTACCGCTGAAGCGCCCGATCGAGCTTGTCCCTCTCGGCAATCTTGGAGGTGGCATTGAAGCCCATCAGCATCCGCAGGTCGTCGGTGGCGCGGAAATTGTCGGCAGAGCCCATCGCGAACGTCAGGCTCTTGCTTCGCTTGTCGTAGTCCAGCGGGAGGATCTTGTAGGCGTTGGCCATCTGGGCGGGAACCTGCTTGATGACCTCCTCGGGGATGTCCAGCTTGTCGAGGTCGACGTACTCCATGCCCGCCTGGAAGGCCAGCGCGAAGGTGAGGGTCGGTTCGTCGATGTACCCCAGGTCCATCAGGATCCGCCCCAGCGGCCCGCCCTTCTCCCTCTGAATCTCCAGCGCCTCGTGGACCTGGTCGCGCTTGAGCTTGCCCATCCTGACCAGGACTCTCCCCAGCGGCCTGCCGCGAAGCTCGTCAACGTTGTAGTGCCAGCCCTCAGCCATCGTAGGCCTCCTCAGCCAGCCTGCCGCTCCTGCTCCGGCGGCGCCTCGTCGGCTCCGCCATCATCGCCCATCATGCCGATCTGCCCCTTCTTGTACCCTTCCATCTTCTCCTGCAGGTCAGACGGATGCTGAGCGTGATCCAGCGCGTCCTCGTAGCTGATCTTGTTCTCGCAGAAGAACTTGAAGAGGTGCTCGTCAAGCAACTGCATGCCGAACTTCCGCCCGGTCTGAATGCTGGAGCTGATGCGGTAAACCTTGTTCTCGCGGATGAGGTTGCTGATCGCGCTGGTGACCACCATGAACTCAAAGGCGGCAATCCGCCCTCGGACGTCGATCCTCGGCATCAGCGCCTGGCAGAGCACCGCGATCAGCGTCGCCGCCAACTGGATACGGATCTGCTCCTGCTGGTTGACCGGGAACTGATCGACGATTCGCGTGACCGTCCCCTGGGCGCTGGTGGTGTGCAGCGTGCCGAAGACAAGGTGCCCCGTCTCCGCCGCCCGCAGCGCCGACTCGATCGTCTCCAGGTCGCGAAGCTCTCCGACCAGGATCACGTCCGGGTCCATACGCAGCACCCTTCGCAGGGCCTCGGCGAAGCTGGGCACGTCCACCCCCACTTCCCGCTGGTTGACGATCGACTTGTGGTGAGGGTGGTAGTACTCGATCGGGTCCTCAACGGTGATGATGTGTTTGTCAAAGTTCTCGTTGACGTAGTTGATCATCGTCGCCAGCGTGGTGGTCTTGCCCGACCCGGTCGGGCCGGTCACCAGGAATATCCCACGCGGGCGGCGGCAGA
The DNA here is from genome assembly GCA_965602635.1 of uncultured Planctomycetales bacterium. GTDB lineage: Bacteria > Planctomycetota > Phycisphaerae > SM23-33 > SM23-33 > CBFCZU01. The sequence continues at coordinate 4,829 of CBFCZU010000170.1, forward strand.
GGCTCTTGGTGATCATCGGCAGCCCGATCTCCTCGAAACTGAACAGCTTCGAGGGGATCAGTCGCAGGGCCAGGGCGATGTTGCCCTTCTGCTGGAAGACGCTCACCCGGAACCGCCCCGCATCGCCGAAGGCAAAGCCGAAGTCCGTGCCACCCTCTTCCTGGAGCTCCTGCTGAGCCCGCTCGGGTGTGATGGCCTTCATCAACGAGACCGTGTCCTCGGGGCCAAGCTCCTTGGTCTCCAGCGGACGCAGGCGGCCGTGGAGGCGAAGCGTTGGCGGCCGGCCCACTGTCAAGTGTAAGTCACTTGCGCCCCGTTTGATACACGTCTCCAGCAATCTGTCTATATGCAAGGTAGCCATTGCGTTCTCTTCTCCTGCTCCGCTGAATTATTCGCTTATCACGCCCGCGGTCGATGCCAAACTAAGCGCCGGCCCAGGCAAACGTACCCTTATTCTTTGCTCACGCTGGCTTTGCGCAGAATACCTCCCGAGCGGTCAATCCGCGATCAGTTCTGCCGTCTGCGTGACACGCATCAGATCCTCTGGCGTAGTGACCCCGCTGAGGATCTTCCGCCGGCCGTCCTCCAAGAGGGTCCTCATGCCCGACGCACGGGCCTCCTGGCGGACCTCCCTCAGCGGCGCCCCCCGCATCGCCATCTCAGAGATGGCGTGCGTCATCTCAAGCAGCTCGAAAATCCCAATTCTTCCCCGGTACCCTCCTCCACCACATCCGCCGCAACCTCTTCCTCTATAAACGTTTCCGCCCTCCCTCTCCTCCTCGGTAAAGCCCAGCGCCTGCATCACCTTCTCATCCGGGGCCGGATCTACTTCCTTGCACTCATCGCATATGACCCGCACCAGACGTTGGGCCATCACTGCCTGGATGGAACTGGCAACGAGGAATGGCTTGACTCCCATGTCCACAAGACGGGTGATCGCGCTGGGCGCATCGTTCGTGTGGAGTGTGCTGAAGACCAAGTGTCCAGTCAGTGCGGCCTGAATTGCGACCTCTGCGACGTCCAAGTCGCGTATTTCCCCTACCAGGATGATGTCCGGAGCCTGCCGGAGCATGGATCGGAGGATCTTGGCGAAGCTCAGGTCGATCGGCTCGTTGACCTGCACCTGGTTGATGCCGCTGAAGTTGTACTCGACCGGATCCTCGGCCGTGATGATCTTGCGGTCGGGCCGGTTGAGCTCGTTCAGGGCGGCGTACAGGGTGGTGGTCTTTCCCGAGCCGGTCGGGCCGGTGACCAGGAATATCCCGTGGGGCCGCTTGATAATCCGCTGGAAGCGCCCGTAGTCGTCCTGGGCGAATCCCAGCACGTCAACGCCCATGCGGGCGCTTTCCGACCTGAGGATACGCAGCACCACGCTCTCGCCGTGGTAGCCCGGAATGCAACTGACGCGGAAGTCAACGTCCTCTTCGCTCACGATCAGTCGAATACGGCCGTCGGTCGGCAGGCGCTTCTCCGCCAAGTCTATGCCGGACATGATCTTAACGCGGTTGATCACGGGGCCCTGCATTCGCTTGGGGATGTTGTCCCGCTCGCGGCAGACCCCGTCGACGCGGTAGCGGACGCGGATCCGATTGGCCATCGGCTCGATGTGAAGGTCACTGGCCCGGAGCTTCACGGCCTCGGTGATGAGCATGGTCACCAGCCTGACGACCGGCGCGCTTTCGGAGCCGCCCTCCTCGCCACCTGGCCCGCCGATCGCAGCAAGCTGTGCGCCAACGTTCCGCTCCAAGCTGTGGACGGCGTCGTCGATGCTCACCGAGGAGCCGACGTAACGTTCGATGAACGCCCGCAGCCGGGTTTTCGAGGCCAGGACACACTCGATCTCCGAGTTCAGCCGGAAACGGAGCATGTCCATCGTTTCGAGGTCCAGCGGGTCGGTGATGATGACCTTCAGGCGGTTGCCTTGCTTGCCGATGGGCAGGACCAGGTGCCTCCGGATGATGTCCTCGGGCACCTCGTGCAGCATTGACGGAACAACCACCTGGCGTTCCAGGTCAACGTACTCCATGTCGTATTGGGTGGCGAGTGCCTTGGCGACGTCTTCCTCATCGGCAAGTCCCAGCGCTGTCAGGGCCTCGCCGATGCGGATCCCATCCCGCCGCGCGCGTACCAGGGCCTCCTCCACTCCGTTGGCCGTTATAACGCCCCATTCGACCAAGATTTCGCCCAGCCGCCTACGTTTCTTGGCCATGCCTTCTCCCATGCTGGACTACGTAGTCCGCGTTGACTCCGCCCCCCGACGATGAGCGGGAGCCTGCACCTTCAATGCGAGCAGGGATCCTGCCCAGGTATAGCACGCTTCATCCGAGGCGGGACGATGAATGAATGAGGGTATCTCAGCCAACGGCCATACCGCCACCGGCGCTGGATCAGCCTCCGATCCAGCACATGCCATTATACCTACTCCGGCGCCACGGCGTCAACTATCTCGCCACGCCATAAGCGACTCGCCAGACGAGACTAACCATTCGGGCCAAACTTCCCGTCAGCGGCGCCGGCGTGGCGGCTCCTGCCGCCCGCTCAGGCTGCTGGCACCCCGCGCCGGGGCGGGCGGACGGTCTGCTTCAGCGGCGGCTACTTAGCCCGCGCGGGCGCCGACGGCTTGGACGCGTTCTCGTACAGGTCGCGAGCGACGACCGTCAGGCCCTTGCCCGCGACGTCGCCGGCCTTGAGCTTGACCGACAGCCCGTGCGTCTCGGCCAGGACCTTCCCGCCCGCCAGCACCTGGTAGTAGGCGGTGATCGTGTTGTCCTTCGCCCGCGCCCAGGAGACCGACACCTCCCCGCCGGCCGATGACACCTTCACGCCCGTCACCTGCTCGGGGCCCTCCACGTCGGCGCCGCGGAAGACCACCACGTCATCCATGAAGTACGGCTTGCCTGAGGCGAACGTCAGCCCGCGCGGATAGCCCTGCGACATGGGCACCAGCCCCTGGCTCCGCTGGCGGCGCATCATCCCCAGCCGCGTGCGGACGATCACCCAGTCGGTCCCCGGCGACATGACCGACCCGATCGACGGCTCCGAGAAGTGCCCCGTCATCATCGACCACGGCCCGGGGACCTCCCTCAGCCGCCCGTGGCTGCGCCAGGCCATCATCGACCCGTGCGTGTCGTAGTCGTGCAGCCGGGGGAAGTGCCTCGCGTCGGCGGCGGCCTTGGTCATGAACACCTCGTGCCGGTCGGCCTCGCACTGCTCGCTATCGGGCGCCCGGCCGTAGTAGTACAGCCGCCCGTCCTGGGGCATCTTCAGGCAGTAGATGAGCGTCACGTCGTCGAGGTCGCTCAGCGGCTTGGCGAAGTGGATCGGCCCGGAGCCCTTTTCCGGGGCGAGGCACTTGCCCGGGCCGCGGAGGTTCTCGCCGGCGCTCTTGACGCCCGACCACCCGGCCGTCTTGCCGTCGTTGAAGTCGCTCTTGTAGATGACCTCGATAAGCTTCTCCGGCGGCTCGACGTCGGCGGTGCCGACCTCCAGCACGGCGTGCCCGAAACGCTGGGCGATGTGGCTCGACTCGCACCACGTCGGCGACCACGACGTGTCCTCGCCCTCGCGGTACTTGCCGGGTTCCTTCAGCGGCACGGCCGTGGCCGTGATGCCCTGCACCGGGGCGATCACGCCCTGCTTAGGCCGCTGGCGATTGACGTTCAGGCCCCAGACCTTGGGGATGCCACCGCTCAGACGCAGGTCCTTCATCGGCACCGCCAGCTCGACCATCCAGCCGCTGGCGGACTTGCCGGCCTTGGCCTTGATGCCCGCGTTCCAGTCGCCGGCCGTCTTGCCATGGCCGTCGTAGAGCAGCCCGCGGGGGTTGACGATTATGTGAAAGTAACTGAGCCGCTTGGACTTATGCCCTGGGTCCAGGAACAGCTCGACGGTGTCGCCGTTCCAGAGTTCCCCGTCGCGTTGCTTGCCGGCGGAGATCATCCGCTCCGGCTGCGACTCGCCGCACTCAACGGCCAGGTACACGGCCTTCTCGTCTGCCAGGACGCGTGCGACGGTCTTCTGGGTGGGCTTTTCCCACCGGCCGGTGAGGAAGCCCAGCTCGACGGCCTTGGCCTGCTTCCAGGCGGCGTCGTCGAGCTTGCCGTCGATGACGGGGGCGACCTTGGGCTTCGGCACCCACATAACCGGCGGCCCGAACTGCTTTTCCACCTTCGCCAGGTCGCCCTCAGCCGCCTGCGCCGTCGCCCAGGCCGTCACGAGCAGGGCGGTCGTCAGAATCGCCAACGTGGTCTTGTGTCGCATTTCCGGCAACTCCTATGTTCGGTGTCGATCGGCCCTCCGAGGCCTTAAGCGCCGGAGCGTTTCTATCGTTTCACCGGTTCCCCCGCAACCACTAAAGCCGGGTCTTGAGCGGGCCCGCCTCGGAAAGGTCGGGGGCCGAACGGAGCCCAGCGGAAAGGGGCCCAGCAGAGCGGAACGAAACGGAACGAAACGGAAAGTTTC
>CBFCZU010000171.1:0-9249 GCA_965602635.1 uncultured Planctomycetales bacterium
GGCTGCTGCTGCTGTTCCGCAAGCGCTTCATCGAGCACGAGCGGCTGCCGTTCGTCTGGAGCCAGCCGGCGATCGAGATCATCCGCACCGGGCGAAAGGGGCGCTCGCGGGTGCAGTGGATCCTCTTCGCCATCGGGCTGGCGATCTGCCTGCCGTCGGTGCTGTTCCTCAGCCCCCAGGGCGAGCCGCTGGCGAACTGGCCCTGCCTGCCGTGGGCCGGGCTTCAGTCGCTGGAGGGCCCCCGCGCCGGGGTCGACCTGACGGCGCTGAACCTGCTGCCGGGCACGACCCTGCGCCTGTGGTGGGGCCCGATGGTCCTGGCACTGTTCCTGCTGTTCCCCGTGGACGTGCTGATGACCGTGGCCCTGGCGCACATCGTCCTGGTCATCCTGCTGCCGGGAATGATGAGGTGGCTGGGAATCTCCGTCGGGCCGCAGCTGCTGGGCAGCTTCGTCAAGAACGGGCTGCGCTTCGGCGGGGCGCTGGGGCTGCTGTTCTGGAGCGTGTGGTTCAACCGGCGGACCATCTGGGGCTACGTGCGGAGCTTCTGGGGCGGCAAGCCGACAGACGAGCCGTCGAAGGACGAGCTGGGGCGCAAGAAGGTCTTCCTGATCTTCGCCGTCGGCCTGGTGGGGTTCTTCCTGCTGGGGCTCCACGCGACCAACGCCATCGAGATGGCCCTGCTGACGTGCCTGATCCTGATATTCACCTTCGGGCAGATCCGCCAGCGGATCGCGGGCCTGCCGATGACCTACGACAACAACTTCGGCAGCCACCAGATGGTGAGCGTCCAGCGCGACTTCCTGGGCACCCACTTCGGCGTGGCCAGCCAGGACCCCAACGTGCCCGTCACCGGCGACGGGTTCGGGACCCACTGGATGCAGTGGGGCTTCAACGGGCAGCTCAAGAGCCTCGGGCCCCACAACCTCCTGCTGGAGGCGTTCAAGGTCGGGCACGAGCTGCGGGTCAACGCCCGCGACATCGCCAAGGCGGTGCTGATAGCGATGATCGTGGTGGCGATGATCACACCGGCGATGTTCATCTTCCTGATGCACATGTACGGGTACGAGAACAACTTCGTCGGGCAGTTGACCACGGGGCAGGACTTCGGGCAGTGGTCCGAGCGGGCCGCCTCATACAGCATCCACTCCACCAGCCAGGTCTTCAAGATCAGGGCCGCCGAGAGCTTCTACGAGACGTACAAGGCGATATTCCACATGATCTACGGGGTGATCATCGTGGGCGTGCTGTTCTACCTGCGGCGCGAGTACCCGCGGTTTCCCATAAGCCCGATCGGCGTGGTGATCGCGGCGGAGTTCTACTACAGCACGCGCGGCATGCCGTTCAGCGCCGACATCGTGTGGTTCAGCTACCTGGTCGTGTGGCTCGCCAAGTGGCTGATCTTCCGCTGGCTCGGGGTGCGATCGTTCCGCGAGAAGATCGTGCCCGGGGCCATCATGCTCCTGTGCGGGATGATCTTCGGCATGATGGCGTACATCTTCCGCCAGATCGGGCTGCTCCAGGGGTGCGTCAAATGAGCCGCGCGACGGCCTGGCTTCTGGCTGCCTCGATGCTCGCGCCGCTGGCCTGCGCGCCCCGCGCCGGCCGGAGGGACACCACAGAGGAGGAGGCCAGGAACCCCGCCAAGTACCTCGCAAACGTCAAGGCCTACTACGCGGGCATCCCCGAGGCGACAGATGAGATGCTGCCCCGCATCCGCGAGCACGCCCGGGCCCTGGCGAACCTCGGCCCACGGCAGACGGGCCAGGAAGGCTGCGACAAGGCGCTGGCCTACATTCGCGAGTCGCTGGAGGACATCCGCAGGAAGCTGCCCGACTCGGCGGCGAAGTGGACCGTGGCCGAGCTGCCCGACCCGGCGTCGGTGACGGTGGCGCTTGACCGCACCGGCCCCGGCCAGCTCGACAAGATCGCCCAGGGCGAGCGGGAGTTCACGCACGTGGTCGTCGCCGGGCTGGGGCCCCAGCCGCAGCGCTGGCCGGCACACGCCATGGCGCCCAACTGCATCCAGGCCTGCGCAACGCATCCGCCCGATCGCCACCCGCCCCAGGAGCGCCACGGCAAGGGGCCCTACTGCCCGAACTGCGAGCAGCCTCGCCGGGTCGTTGACCTCGGCATCGGCTCATGGGCCAAGTTCAAAGGCAACGACCTCGACGGCGCGGTGGTGCTGCTGGACTTCAACAGCGGCGACGCCTGGCTGCGGGCGGCCTCGGTGGGAGCGGCCGGGGCACTGTTCGTCGAGCCCCAGCACACAACCGTCTTCCAGGCGGACAAGAAGTACTCCGCCACGCTGCCGCTGCACTTCCCGCGGCTGTACCTGCGAGGCAACAGGGGCCTGGCCCTGAGGAAGGCCCTGGCCGACGGCGGCGAACTGCGCGTCACCCTCGCCAGCCGGCTGGAACTGACGAGGGTGCCGGCGCGGGCCCTGGAGCTGACCATCCCGGGCAAGGACCGCAGCTACTGCTTCGTCCTGGCCGGGCACTTCGACGCCCGCTGCATCGTGCCCGACCTGGCCTACGGCGGCGCCGAGGTCTGGGGCATCGCCGAGCTGATCGAGCTGACGCGCTACCTCGCCGCCAACCAGCCCAGCTGCGACATCCGGATCCTCTTCGTCTCGGGGCACTGGCAGTCGCAGCGCGTCGTCCGCGACTACATCGCCGAGGGGGGCAGCCACTTCGAGCGCATCGGGCGGTACTACAAGCTCGCCATGGGCATCGACCTCGTGCCCGAGGGCAAGTCGCTCAACCTCCTGACCGAGGGCGCCTGGGACGTCCAGAGCCGAGGAATGTACCGCTGGCTGGGCAACCGGCTGTTCACCGACGGCGGGTGGCGCGACCGGATGTTCGACGGGCTGGGGCTACCCCGCGAGCATGTCGAGCTCTACGGCGGCGCCAGGCCGTTCCTCAGCGAGACGGGCGACGGGGCGATGGCCAACCGGATGGACCGTAGCGCCTTCGTCTTCGCCCCGCGCTACCCCACCGCCGAGCAGCCTTTCCAGGCCCTCGCGCTTCCGACATTCGCCTTCCAGACCAGCCGACTGACCCGCCTGACCCACAACACGCCGCTGGACGGGCTCGCCCCGATCGACGCCAAATCGGTGGACGAGCAGCTCGGCCCGCAGTTGAAGATGACGCTGGCGATGCTGCGTCACCTCCAGGACTACCCCCGCAAGCGCATGAGCGACCACGGCCCGTCGCGCCGCCGCGGCCGGGGATGGGGCGGATACGCCCGGATCCGCGGGCGGATCCTGCAATGGGACCGGTCCATCGGATGGTTCGCCGAGCGCCTCCCGGGCCAGCCCAAGCACGAGCCCGGCACGCCGGCGGGGCGACCCGCCGGGCACGGGACGCTGCGGACCTTCCTGCACGCCTATCCCACCGACAGCCGGACGACCGGGCTGCAAGGCCCCCGCCTGCGGAACTACCTCAACTGGCCGCAGAACCCCGCCCGCGAGCAGCACCGAGAGCTTCAGGCCTTCATGTTCCAGGACCTGAGGCTGCTGGAGGAGTCGAACTTCACTGTCAAGACCGTGTACGCGGGCTACCCGGAGACCCAGTACGACGTGGTGGCCTACAGCCTCGACGACCTGGGGCGCATCCGCTGGGCCACCGACTACGGCGTCCACGGCGACGGCAACAAGGCCTTCCAGTGCACCGACGTTGACCTAGTGGGCGAGGAGACGTACGTCCCGGTAAGCCTCTTCGAGTGCGGCACGCTGGAGCTGTTCGGGCTGATGGACCCGCAGCGGTACAACCCCGCGACGTACGTGTTCGGGGCCTTCTACCACCACTACGGCCACCAGCACGCCGACGGCGGCATGGCGCCGCACCTGCTGATTACCGCCATCAAGGACGTCGATTCTCACACGGACATCGAGCGCTGGGGCTTCACCCAGTACGGCCCGACGGCGATGATCTTCCTGCCGGCTGACCACATCGCCGGGGCGGAGATCCTGCTGGGCGCGTGGCACACCAACTTCGCCGTGCTCAATGACCCGGACGAAAGCGGGGTTGGGCAAGGCTATCGCCTCAGCTCCGGGCAGACCAGGCGCCTCACCGGCCGGGACGAGCCCACCTCGCTGGCGTGCGTCCGCCAACTTACCTCGCTCAACCAGCGTCGCATGGAGGAGTTCGCCGCCCACGACGTGGCGAGCCCGCTGGCCAAGCGGTATCACGCCGACAGCGCCGAGGCCGTAGCCGCCGGCCAGGCAGCCAGCGAGGAAGGCGACCCGGGCAGCGCCCTGGCACACTATACCCGCGCGTGGTCCTTCGAGTCCGAGGCCTACCGGAACACGCTCAAGCTGCTGCTGGACGTGGTGGCCACGACGGTGCTCTATTTCGTGCTGCTGATCCCCTTCAGCTTCCTGGTGGAGCGGCTGATGTTCCCGCAGCGCACCGCCCTGCGGACGGCCCTGGTGTCGGTGGCGGTGTTCGCGGTCTTCGCCGCCATCCTCTACCTGTTCCACCCGGGCTTCAAACTCGCCCACAACGTCGTTGTGACCGTAACGGCCTTCGTCATCGTGGTCATGACCATCCCGGCGCTGATCCTGCTGCTGGTCCGCGGCGTGGCGATGCTGCGGGCGATCGGGTCCAAGGCGGTCATCACCCAGCGCAGCGAGGCCGAGAGCGCAGGCGTGGTGATAGCCGCCCTCTCGCTTGCCGTATCCAACATGCGTCGCCGGCGGTTGAGGACCGCCCTGACGCTGGTGACCATCACCTCCCTGGTGGTCGCCCTGGTGCTGCTGACCACATCGTCGGCCTTCGACTTCAAGCTGCTCGAGCCCTCCGGCACCGGGCTGGCGAGCTTCGAGGGTTTGCAGGTCTACAACGCGACGGACCGCCGCCACCCGCTGCTGACGGAGATGGTGGAGGTGTACGAGACGGCCCTGGCCGATGAGGCGCTGGTCATCCGCCGCGAGGGGGTCAACTACGGCTACAACCCCGACCTGAAGGCCAACGGGGCTGTCTTCCTGCGGGCCAACGGCAAGGCCGTCGCCATGCCGTACCTACAGGTCATGGACCACCGCGACGACCTGGTGGAGTACACCTACCCCTTCGTGGAGAGCGTCGAGGAGCCCGGCAAGGCCGGGCCGGTCAGCGTCCATCGGACCGTGAGCATCCACCTGTCGGACCTGTTCAAGCCCGTCTTCGAGGGCGAGGGCGACTTCAACGAGCGGCCGCGGTTTGACGGAAGGGGCGAGTTCTTCTCCAAGGACGACGTGGAGGTATGCCTGCTGCCCAACACGATGGCCGAGGAGCTGGGCGTGAAGGTGGGCGAGACGGTCAGCGTGATGGGCCTGCCGCTGAAGGTCAAGGGCATCTGGACCGCCATCACCGACAAGGAGGAAGCGACGGGCGAGACAGACGCCGTTTACGACAAGCTGACCGGGCTGCCGGCGCTGCCGATGGTGGCCGTGTACCTCGCCGCGCTTGTCGTGACGGCCGCGGGGGGGGGACGGCTGCTTCGTCAGCCGGCGGGGCTCAGGCGCAGCGCCGCCCGCGTGGTCCTGTTCGTCGTGGTCGGCATCGCGCTGCTGCTGGCGCACCCGGGCTTCGAAACCGTCCAGATCATCACGAAGCTCGAGAAGGTCGATGCCGTCCCCGTCCCCGGGCCGATCGACCGGCTGACCGACCTCGACGGGCTGCCCATCACCTGCATGCGCGGGGCAATGTTCAGCCAGGGAGAGGCCGACAACCCCCTCCACGCCCCGAGCACCGAGCTGGTGATAGTCCCCCGTGCGTGGCTGCACAAGTACAGCGTCTTCCCCAGCGTGGTGCATTCGCTGGTGGTAATCCCCAAAGGTCAGGCCGACCGCCCCGAGAAGATCAGGGAGATGGCCGAGAGGCTCGCCACCGAGATCCTCAACGTGGACGTCTTCAGCCGCTACCTCGACCCCAAGCAGAAGGACGAGAAGGGCAACCCGCGCATGGTCGCCATCAGGACCTCGATGCACACGGCCACGCACGTCAAGGGCAGCAGCATGATGATCGTCGTCCTGGCGGTGGCGGTGCTGATGGTGCTGGCGATCATGACCGGGACGGTGTACGAGCGGGTGCGGGAGATACACATCTTCTCGTCGGTGGGGCTCTCGCCGCGGCACGTGGCGGGGATGTTCCTCATCGAGGCGCTGGTGTACGCGGGCATCGCCGCCGTGCTGGGGTATTTCATAGGGATCATCTCGCTGAAGGGGCTGCTCTGGTACCTCAAGACCACCGGCAGCGTCACCGAGTTCTACCCCAACTACCTGGGCGTGTTCGTGATCTACTCGATCGGCATCGCCGTGCTGGCGACGGTCGCCTCCAGCCTGTACCCCATCCGCCTGGCCTCGAAGATCGTCAACCCCGCCGAGGGGCGAGGCTGGCAGTCGGGCGCGTCCGGGGACGACGACCACTGGCACATCCGGCTGCCGTTCATCGCCACGACCTGGGACGAGGCACGGGCTATGATGGTTTACGCCCACGACTACCTGGTCATCCACCAGGGCGAGCGCAGCGGGCGATTCGTCTGCCAGAGCCCACCTCGCGGGACCGGCAGCGCCGACACCGTGCGACTCGAGATGCCGGTGTGGCTAGCGCCGTTCGAGCGCAACCTGACTCAGGACGCCGATCTGGCGGCCGCCCCCGCGCCGGACGCGAACTGGTGGATCATGACACTGAACCTGACGCGAATCTCTGGGCCGCCCTACCTGTGGAAAAGAGGCGCCACCGTATTCGTGGACATGATCTGCAAGCACCTGCTCCGCTGGCGCGCCGCCACCGACCAGCAGGAAACCGACTGCCTCGCCCGCTCCGATGATATCTTCCCGCCCCGACCGTGACGCCGGCCGGGGGGAAGCCCACAAGCATCAGCTCGACAGTCTCATGCCCTGCTGCCACGCCGTAGCATCTCTACGGATACAGCTCAGGCCGAGTGCCTCCGCCTTCTGATCGCCAAAGCGCCCAACACCAGCAAGACCGCGGAGGCGGGCTCGGGCACCTGCCCGGGGCAGCCGACAAGGTAGTTGTTCGACCAGACGATGTAGTCCAGCCCGTCAATGGCACTGTCTTCGTTGAAGTTGCCGTCGTCCCAGTTGCCGGCCTGACCGTAGTGGTTTGACCAGATGACGTAGTCGAGCCCGTCAACGCAGCCGTCGAAGGTGGCGTCGCCGTCGGGCGCCTCGGCCACGGTCAGTTGGGCGGTGTCCCAGTCCTTCATGTCGCCGTAGTCGGTATCGACGGTGATGGCCAGCTCGATCTGGTACATGCCGGCGGCCCCGCGGCCGTAGGCGAGAAGGTCGGCGTACGTGACGGTAGGCGTCGCCCCGGTGGCGTCGCCAAAGACGTTGTCGCCGTCGAGGTCCCAACTGCTGGCGGAGATGACGTTCTGGTTGTGGTTGGGCAGGTCGGCGTTGGGGTTGTTGCCGGCGTAGGAGCCGGCGCCGTCGAGCGCGACGCTGCCGCCCAGCGTGCCGTGCTTGTACACCGTGTACGCCCCGCCGGCCTCGGCGTCGGGGTCGTAGTTGGCGGCGTAGCTCCAGGCCCAGGCGAAGGCGTTGCCGTGGGCGGCCCGCCAGGCCTGGAAGGCCTCCTCCATCCCCGGGGCGTGGGCGCCGTGGTCCCTGGCGGCGGGGTTCAGCGGGCGATACTCGGCGTCAAGGTTCGGGTTGCCGACGACCGTCCCGGTCTCCGGCGCCGGCAGGGACGGCGGCTTGGACCAGAAGTTGTCGGCGAAGGTGGTCGTGCCCGGCTCGGTGTACGGCCCGGCGGCCCAGGTCGAGCAATTGTAGTCGACGAGGTTGTTGGTGAAGCTGTTGTAGGCGGTAGTGACCCCGCCGCCGGAGTTCTCGTTGAGGAACCGCAGCACGGCCGAGGTGGGGTTGACGACTGTGTTGTAGGCGAAGTCGCAGTCCCGCACCGTGGTGTAGACCGCGCTGTAAGGGCTGCCGAGCAGGACGTTGCCCATGGCCACCTCGTCGGTGGAGTACATCCCGTTGCCGCCGAACTGGAGGCTCCGCTCCCCGGCGTTGTCGTGGACGTTGCGGTAGTAGCCGACGTTGTAGGAGCCGTTCTTGGCGTGGACGCCGCTGTTGCCGTTGTTGGTCATGTAGCTGCGCATGATGAGCGTGTCGTGGACGGCCATGTGGTCAAAGCCGCAGTCGGCGCTGGTAGTGGCGTTGCAGTTGTAGAACAGCGTGTCGTAGGTTTGATCGGACTTCCAGCCGTCGGTGTTGGAACCGCCGACGGCCATGGTCACGTCGCAGTTGCGCATGATGATGTGATGCGTCAGCCCGCTGTTCTGGAGGTGGAAGCCTTCCTCTGTCGCTCCCTGCATGGTGATGCCGTCGAACAGCAGGTAGGTGCAATCGTAGATCTGCCAGCCCTCCGGCCCGGGGTTCTGGACCACCGGTCGGTTGGCCGGATCCTGGGCGATGATCTGGATCAGGTTGCCCGGCGTGCCGTTCTTGCCGCTCAGCCACAGGTGCCCGTAAGTGCCGGGGGCCAGGATCACGCGGTCGCCCGGAACGGCCGCCGCGAGGTGGCTCTTGTAGTTTGACGAGTTGGCGTAGCGGTCGGTGGCGCCGACGACCGTGCAGAGCGAAAGGACGACGATCAGCGCAATAGAAGACGATCTCATCGGTCTCTCCTTCGGGGGACGAGGGGGGTCGAGCCTCGCCCATGGTGCCCACAGAATGAGCAATCACCTCACTTTAAGTGATATGCTACACCATATCTCAGTCCTGTCAACCGGGATTTTGCGGGCCGATGGTGCCCGCGGCCAGCGCCGGACCACCTGTGCTGAGCGCCGTCGAAGCAACGGAGGCCGGTCGGTCAGGCGTGGAGTGGGGCCTTCAACTGCACGAGGCCGAGGATGTCCACGAGATCGTCTTCGAGGGCGGCAAGGCTGCTGGCCGGGCTGTGCATCCCGGCGGCGCCAGTATCCGTCAGGACAGCCGGCTCCACTTCCTCAGGAACTCCGGCCGGGGCAATGGCGCGGAGCCTGTTAACAGGCCATGCGGGCACGGCGGGCCCATCCTCCTGGCCGTCCGACAGGTCGGATTCCGACGGCGCCCCTGCTGCCCGGCTGGCCCCGCCTCCCAGGCCGGCGACTACGCCGGGCCCTAGTGGCGCCACTGAAGATGGCGGGATTGCGCCGCCGCCTGCCTCGCCCACAAGTTCGGACTCCGGCAGTTGGGCCGCGTCTGTGGCTGCGACTTCCTGCTCCGTCGCCTCGCCAACCATGCCGGTGGACGCT
>CBFCZU010000172.1:0-9056 GCA_965602635.1 uncultured Planctomycetales bacterium
AGATTCCGTTCGAGAGGCTGATGAAGGACTACTATCAGATCCGCGGCTGGGACGAAAACGGGATCCCTACGGCGGCGACGCTAAAACGGTTGGCGCTGGCCCCGGCGTAACACGACGTGCCCGCCGCGTCAGGCAAAGGGCAGGCATCGTCTTAAGGATGGTGACATGAAGCTGAAGGTGGTCCTGGGAAAGGCCTTGAAGGCGGATGCGGTCTATTATTTCGACCTGCTGGAAAGCAGTTCGTCTACGGTTGAGTTTGGCTGAAGTGTCCCATGGGGAAAGAGCCTGCCGCTGGCGAGGCTCCCGTTCGTGCCGGGGAATCTCTGCGATGGTGTGGTAGTCCAGCGACTTTGTGTGCCGTGAGAAGGCGTGCGTCTTCAGCGAGATACAGACCCGCCCGGCGAGTGCGACCTGATATCACGGATAGGTCTGGACATGGTTGTTCACACGCCCCCCCTCCCGCGCCGATCGACGCGTGCTGCAACTTGCCGTTGGCCGATGCCTTCGTCGCCCGCCGCGCCGCCCGAATCGTCCGCGCCGTTCCGGCTACGCATCCAGCCGCCAGCGACGCAGTCACACCTCGCATCAAGGACACTCGCCTGTTCATCCGCTCGCCCATCACGCCACTCCTTCACCCGGGGTCTCCCATGCAGCCTACTGCCCACGGCCGCCGTGCCCCCCGGGCCGCCGCCGATAACCGCTGCGTCATAGACCGCTTCACCGGCCATCCTGACCCTCCACGGCCGGCAGCGAGACCAAGTCGGGCTTGCGGGCCGCGAGCGTCTCGTCCAACTGCCCCACCGGCGTGGTCCTCGGGCAGCCGACAACCTGCTCGGGATCGTCCCGGGCCAGATCCGCGATCTCGATCATGGCGTCGACAAACGCGTCCAGTGTCTCCTTCGACTCCGTTTCCGTCGGCTCGATCATCATCGCCTCCGGCACGGTCAGCGGGAAGTAAATGGTCATGGGGTGGATGCCGCGATCGATCAGGGCCTTGGCGATATGGAACGCGCGGACGCCGCCGGCCGCCTGCCGCGAAGCGGAGAAGACACACTCGTGCATGCAGCGGCGATTGTAGGGAAGGTCGTAGTGGTCCTTGAGCCGCGCCAGAACGTAATTGGCGTTCAGCACCGCGTTCTCCGAGGCCCGCAGCAGGCCCTCCCGTCCGAGCATCAGAATGTACGCGTAGGCGCGGAGGATGATCGCGAAGTTGCCGTAGAACGGCGCGACGTAGCCGATCGACTTGGGGCGGTCGTAGTCCAGGTAGTACGATCCGTCCGGTCGCTCGCGGACCACCGAGGCAGGCAGGAAATCAACGAGCCTTTCCACGACGCCGACCGGCCCGGCGCCCGGCCCCCCGCCGCCGTGGGGGGTGGCGAAGGTCTTGTGGAGATTGAGGTGGACGATGTCGAAACCCAGGTCGCCCGGCCGGCACCGTGCCAGCAGCGCGTTCAGGTTGGCCCCATCGTAGTACATCAACCCGTCCACGCTGTGGATCAGGTCGGCGATCTGCTTGATGCGGGGATTGAACAGCCCGAGCGTGTTGGGACAGGTGAGCATCATGCCCGCCACGCCGTCGTCCACGACGGCCCGGAGGGCGGCCATGTCCATCGCCCCGTTGGCGTCGGAGGCAACGGCCTTTACATCGTAGCCGGCGATGGCGGCACTGGCAGGGTTCGTTCCATGGGCGCTGTCGGGGATGAGGATGGTCGTCTTCTGATTGCCGCGGGACCTGTGGTAGGCGGCGATGATCATCGCACCGGTCAACTCGCCGTGCGCCCCGGCCAACGGCTGCATCGTGAACGCGGCCATGCCGCAGATCTCCGACAACAGCCGATCCATCTCCTTCAGCACCGCCAAGGCGCCCTGCACCATCATCTCGCCGCCCGGAAACTGGGGGATCAGCGGATGAAGGTCGGCGAAGCCCGGGTACTGGGCGATGTGCTCGGCGACCTTGGGGTTGTACTTCATCGTACACGAGCCCAGCGGGTAGAAGCCCGTATCGACCCCGAAATTCCGCCGGCTCAGCTCGGTGAAGTGCCGCACCAGGTCCAGTTCGGACAGCTCGGGCAGTTCGGCGGGTCTCTCTCGCAGCAGATGCTGGGGGATCGACACCTTGCCCTCGGCATCTCCGCCGGCGTTCCGAACGCCCCTACGCCCGGGGACCGATTTGTCGAAGATCAACCGCACAGAATCACCTCCAGGGAATGGGCCAGGAAGTCCATGTCCTCCTTGGTCCGTTGCTCCGTCACGGCGACCAGGAGGCAGTTATTCATCTCCGGGAAGTACCTCACCAGCGGGAACCCCGCCGCCAGCCCGCGGCCGAACAGGCCGCGAATGACCTTGTCCGCCGCCATCGGCAGGTTCACGACGAACTCGTTGAGGTGCGAGCGATGGCCGAATCGCATGGTCACGCCCGGCACCGCCAGCAGCCGCCCGCGCAGATAGTCGGCCTTGGCGGCACAGATCCGAGCCAGCTCCACCAGCCCCTCCTTGCCGAGCAGGCTCAGGTACACCAGCGCCCTCAGGGCACAGAGCCCCTCGTTCGTGCAGATATTGGAGGTGGCCCTCTCACGCCGGATGTGCTGCTCGCGGGCCTGGAGGGTCAGCACGAAGCCCTTCCTTCCCCGGGCGTCGACGGTCCGCCCTGCGATCCGGCCGGGCATCTTCCGGACATACTTCAGCCGAGAGGCCATGAGACCGAGATACGGGCCGCCGAAGGATAGCGGCATTCCGAGGCTCTGTCCTTCGCCGACGACGATGTCCGCCCCCATTTGCCCGGGAGGCTTCAGCAGCCCCAGCGAGATCGGGTAGCACGAAACGACCAGCAGCCCGCCGCGCTGGTGGACCAGCTCTGCCAGGTCCGTCACGTCGTCAATGCAGCCGAAGAAGTTAGGGTTCTGCACGATCACCGCGGCGGTGTCGCCGTCGATCTGTTCGGCGACCGCGTCGCGGTCGGGCAGGCCCTCCGCGGCGGGCGTCTCGACCAGCGCAATGCCGAGGTTGCTCGTGTACGACCGCACCATCTTCCGGTAGATCGGGCTGACCGTCTCGTCGACGACGACCTTTCTTCGGCCGGTGATACGCAAGGCCATCATAATCGCCTCGTAGACGGCGGTGCCGCCGTCGTAGAGCGAGGCGTTGGCCACCTCCATGTCCGTCAACCGGCAGATGGCCGACTGGTATTCGTAGATCGCCTGAAGCGTGCCCTGCGAGATCTCCGGCTGGTACGGCGTGTAGGCCGTGTAGAACTCGCTGCGCGAGACGATCGCGTCCAGCGCTGCCGGGATAAAATGGTCATAGAATCCCCCGCCCAGGAAGCTGACCAGGCCGCCGGAGTTGCGGTCCGCAAGGGCCGCGATCCTCGTACGCACCTCTTGCTCCGTCAGCCCCAGCGGGACGTTCAGCTCCCCGCATTGCAGGTCCGGCGGGATGTCGGCGAACAGCTCCTCGACGCTCTCAGAACCGATGGCCGCCAGCATCTGTTCACGCTGCGCTTTCGTGTTGGCGATGAACGGCATCAGTGTTCCCCTTCCGTGGCGAGGAAGTCCCCGTATTGCGCTGCATCCATCAGCGATGTCAATTCTGCCGGGGCCGACAGCTCGATCTTGTAGATCCAGCCGTCCCCGTAGGGGGAGGAGTTGACCAGACCGGGGTCGTCCTCCAGCTCCGCGTTGGCTTCCACAACCTTCCCGCTGACCGGCGCGTAGACGCTGACGGCCGCCTTCGTCGACTCGATGGCACAGGCCTCTTGGCCCTTCGCCAGCTCCGCGCCCGTCACCGGTAGCTCGACGAACGTCACGTCGCCGAGGGCGTCCTGGGCGTGGTCGGTAATGCCCACCGTCCCGACGTTGCCCTCCGCCCGAATCCATTCGTTCTGATCGCTATACGACAGGTCTTCCGGAATCATACGCGTTGCTCCGTCTATAAGGTGTCCTTGGTCCTGCAGGTCCCGTTTCGATATAACGGCTTGTCGCATACCGTGACGGCCAGTTCGCACCGGCCGGTGTCCACCAGTAACTCCTGCCCCGACTCGGCGAGGTCCGCCTCGACATATCCCATGCCGATCGAGACCTCCAGGCTGGGGGAGAACGCGCCGCTGGTAACGATGCCCACCGCCCGGCTCCCATAACGGATCTCGTTGCCTGGGTTCGTACGGCGGCGCGACTCGGCTCGAAAGGCCACCAGCCTGCGTCGCGGCCCGGCCTGCTCCAGCGTCCGCAGGCGCGCCGATCCGATGAAATCACGATCGGGCTTGGCGAACGCGGACAGACCCGCCTCGATCGGGTCGTGCGCCGTGCTCAGTTCGTGCCCATACAACGGGTACGCCATCTCCAGGCGGAGCGAGTCCCGCGCCCCTAGGCCGGCTGGCTTCACCGCGGGGTTCGCCAGCAGCTCATCGAAGATCGTCCCCAGATCCTCGCCCGTCGCCATGATCTCGTACCCCAACTCGCCCGTGTAGCCCGTCCGGCTGATGATACAATCCCGGCCGCAGCACCTGGCACGGGCCACGCTGAAGTACGCCATTCCTGCCAGATCGACATCCACCAGGGACAGCAGGGCCCTGGCCGAGGCCGGTCCCTGGAGGTCCACCTTGCCCCATCCGCCCGTGGATTGGTCCGCCAGCTCGACGTTGCCGCGCATGTGACTCCTAAGCCATTCCAGGTCACCTGCGCCTGGGCCAGCATTGACCACCAGCAGAAACTCCTCATCCCCCAGCCGCATCAGTATCGTATCGTCGATGACGCCGGCATCCTCGTTGAGCAGGAAACCGTATTGGCAGCGGCCGACGGACAGGGCCTCGGCGTCCTGCGTGCCGATGCGACCGAGCTGCCCGGCGGCGGCGGGCCCCCGTAGCACGAATTGCCTCATGTGGCCGGTGTCAAACACAGTGGCCGACGCCCGGCAGTGCCTGTGCTCGGCCAGAACGCTTTCATATTGGGCCGGCAGCAACCAGCCACTGAAGTCCACGACTCGGGCACCGAACGCCACATGACGATCGTACAAGACTGTTTTCGACGCCATGGCTTATGTCCCGTCAACCAGCGAGGCTGTATCGTACCAGCGATTCCTGCTCAGTACACCTTCCGGGAAAGCTGCCGGCTCCCTGACCGAACTGCTTCGTATTGTAACCTGTGGCCTCTTCGAAGTCGATGACCTCGCCCTGAGTCGCTCTATCGCGGCATGATCCCTCTCCCCGGCTCGGCAGGCTTGCCTCGATCCCTGACCCCTGCAGGTTCCCCTCGCGATCACCCAGCTAAAGGTCAGTGCCCTGTCAGCATCACGGCATCGTGGCTGGTCGTCTTTCTGTTCCAATGGGGCGCCCTGGTTCAGTGTGTGGCCGGCACTGGCGGAAGCGCCGGCAGCGAAGTGTTCCTTGTGGAGATCGAGATCTGCAAGGAACCAGGATAGAGCGTCAGCCGGCGGGGCCCAGACGCTCCCGCCCCCCTCTTGCCCTTGCCTCGGGGGAGGGGTGGGGGTAGGATGCGAGTTGCTGACTGATTCCCTTATCGCTCCTGGCACAGAGATCGGGAACGTGTCAGTTCAGCCATCGTCTCACGTACAATCGGCATGTGCGATGCACGACGGTCGCAGTGGCACGCCTGTACTCAAGACGTTGGTCTATGCCAGGCCGGCTGTTCGAACATAGAATAGATAGGGCATGCCAGTGGCCCCGATGGGCCTCGTCGAGGAGAGCCGCACGATGCACACAGCGACAGCAGCGCTAACCGTACTGAGGACCATGGTGCTTCTCGCACTCTGCCTGGGTTCCCCGGCACGTGCGGAGGAGCCATCTCAATCGGGGAATCCGGCCAAGCCGTTCCAGGCCGGTGCGGCGTCAGCAAACATCACACCGCCGTTGGGGCAACAGATCATC
The DNA here is from genome assembly GCA_965602635.1 of uncultured Planctomycetales bacterium. Classification (GTDB taxonomy): domain Bacteria; phylum Planctomycetota; class Phycisphaerae; order SM23-33; family SM23-33; genus CBFCZU01. The sequence continues at coordinate 5,879 of CBFCZU010000172.1, forward strand.
GGGGGGTGGAGTCCCATTGCCGCCACGCACGTTCACGATGAACTGCACGCGCGGTGCCTGGTGCTTGACGACGGCAAGATGCGCGTGGCCATGGTCGTGTGTGACAATGTCGGCATCCCTCGTGAGGTCTTCGATCAGGCGCGGCAGTGGATCGGCAAGGAGACCGACATTCCGCCGCCTCACGTGCTGATGTGCTCGACACACACCCACTCGGCCACCACCGCTCGAGGCACCGCGCCTCTTGGCGGTGACACGCTGTTCGAGTACCAGCGCGTCCTCGCCCGGCGCATCGCCGACGGGGTCCGCCGGGCAATGAACAACCTCGAACCGGCGAGGATCGGCTGGGGCGCGGCGAGTGCCCCGGAGCACGTCAACAACCGCCGTTGGTTCATGAAGCCCGGACCCGAACTGGCCAACCCCTTCGGCGGCACGGACAAGGTTCGCATGAACCCGCCGCGCTGCCACAAGAACCTGATCAAACCGGCGGGGCCAACCGACCCCGACGTGCCCTTCATCTCGGTCAGGGCGAGAAGCGGCCGACCCATTGCGCTGCTCGCGAACTACTCGCTGCACTACGTCGGCGGCGTGAAGCGCGGTGACGTGTCGGCCGACTACTTCGGCATCTTCGCCGACCGCGTCCAGCAGCTTCTCGAAGCCGACAGGCAAGATCCCCCGTTCGTCGGCATCATGACCAACGGAACGAGCGGCGACATCAACAACATCAACTTCACCGCCAAGACACCGCCACGGAAGCCCTACGAGCAGATGACGCGTGTCGCCCACGACATCGCCGCAAGGGTCATCGAGGCGGAGAAGAAGGTAACCTACCACGACTGGGTCCCGCTGGGCGTTCGTATGGAGGACCTCACACTCAAGGCCCGCAAGCCGAGCCCCGAACTGCTGGAGTGGGCTCGCGCCGTGCAAGCGCGCGACAAGGACGCCAAGCCGCGCCACCGTCGGGAAGAGGTATACGCCCGCCGGACGATCGCCATGAGCAGATCTCCCGACGAGGTCGCGATCCCGCTTCAAGCCATCCGCATCGGCGAGATAGGCATCGTTGCGATCCCCTTCGAGGTCTTCGTGGAGATTGGCCTCGAAGTCAAACAACGCACACCGTTCAGCCAATCATTCACGATCTCCTTCGGAAACGGCTCTTACGGTTACCTTCCGACGCCCGAGCAACACAAACTGGGCGGCTACGAGACCTGGCTGGGAACCAGCCGCGTCGAACTGGAGGCGTCGCGGAAGATCACCGACCGGCTGCTCGCCATGCTGGCTGTGCTGAAGGAGAACTAGTGCTCGCTTCTCAATCCAATGCCGGGACGCCGTCTCGGCCTACGCTCTGGCATGGGAGCCGTAGGGTGGGTGCTTGCACCTACGCGGCCCCGGCATTCGCACGCCCGCCACCCTCACACGCCCTTGCCTCGGGGGAGGGGTGGGATCAGGCGTGAGCAACACAATCATCCGTCCCCGTCGCCCTGAGCCCCTCCGCCCGAAACACCTTCCCCCCCAACCCCTGCAACCGCGCCAACGCCGACCGTTCATCCTCGACGAGCGTGTGGGTGTAATGGTCCATCGTGAGCGTGATGGTCGAGTGGCAGGCCAGGTTCTTCGCCACGGCGGGCGCTACGCGCGACCGGGCCAATTGTGTGATAAACGTGTGCCGCAGGGCGTGGAAGTCGGCCACGCGCCCTGCCCCGTCGCGGTAGGCGAAGAAACCGCTCACCTTACGGCCGCGAACAAGTGACGGGGCCCTACTGTAGGTGGCTTCAGTCGGAGTAAGCCGACGCAGTGTCCGCGGGTGCAGGGCTCGTGGCGTCGTTCCGTGAACCGACGCCGGCGTTGCTGTCGCCTTTTCGGAACGACAGCACCAGCACGTAGATCGAGATCGCGGTCAGGGGAACGTGCACCACGCCGTGGTACCAGTTGCTCGTGAAGACGAAGGCCGTCATGTGGTTCCAGAACGCGATGATGATGCCCACCAGGGCGGTTACCCGCATCAGTGCCAGATTGACGCGCGGGTGATGGAGGGTGAGGATGGCCAGGTACACCGGCGTCATCAGACAGAACGCCAGGCCGGTGTGCGTCCTCAGGAAGAGCAGCGGCCGGAAGGCCAACGCGCCTGTCTGGGCGCTGGGCGCAAACGGCACCCAGAACGCGAAGATCGCCAGCGGCACGACCCACCACTTCCACCAAGCCGCCCGCCAGCAGGAGAAATCGTTCAGGCCGGCGGCTGCCTCCCATGCCCAGAATCCTGCCACCGCGAGAAACCAGATCAGATTGCACGTGAAGATCGCCACGCCGTATTCCTTCGTCACGGCCACGCTCTGGAGCACGGCAAACAGGACGAACGAGACCGCCGCGTAGCCGGCGAACACGCGCCGCATCCGGTTGCCGAGCAGGACGAGGCCGGCAATCAGCGCGATCGGCGCCAGGTCGAACACGCACCACCACCTCGACGAGAGCGAGTACAGCAGCGCTCCCGACAGGATCCGCCGGGGCAGGTCGTTCATGGAAGCGTACGCTTCGGCGTGGTTCCGGGTGACGATGGGCGGGAGGAAGTTCACCCCCACCACGATCAGGATGAACCACCACTTGCGGGTCACGCGGTCGGCACGGCCCTGGGTGGGCCGGCTGGGTAGCAGGCCTTTGGCCATGGACTGCCCCTCCGCCACGGTGCCACCCGGCCACCATACGTGCGGGACCTACCGCTGTGCAAGGGCAAACTCAGCGGCAGAGAAAGCGGGGCGTCCGTGCGAAGAAACGCAGCCAAAGGCCTTCATGTCGATTGCACCGGCAGGCCGTGTCCCCAGAGCCGGCCGTGTCCCCCCCTCGCGCATCCCTCACCCGCCCTTGCCTCGCGGGAGGGGTGGCTGCGCCCATCTGCCGTTGCAGCGACCGTCGGGTCCGAAACCCGGCAAGCTTCCCGGCTGCGCGACAGCGAACGGAAGAGCAGGTCGGATGGGCGAGAATCCTGGCGCGAGGAACAGCGCTTGCTTGACGCGTCGGTGGTGAACGGGTCCGATGCGCGGCTGTGTACTCACGTTTTAGTTACATTATGATGTTCGTCGATGTTACAGGAAGCAGCAGAGGCAGGCGTAAGTGCCCGCCTCTACATGACTTACGTGGTAGCGGGGGCAGGATTCGAACCTGCGACCTTCGGGTTATGAGCCCGACG
>CBFCZU010000173.1:0-9053 GCA_965602635.1 uncultured Planctomycetales bacterium
CCGGTCACGTTGACCTGCCCGTTGGCGACCATCTCCAGGAAGTGAGCGGTGTTGCGCCCCTCCGTCCAGCGGACGGACCCCGTCGGCAGGTCCTGGCCGTGCTTTTCGTACTGCAGGTCGTACCGGCCGGGGCCGCCGGCCCGGCTCATGAGCAGGTCCAGCTCCTTGGCGAAGACGTGCTCGCGCGACACGCGGATCTCGCGCCCCCCGCCGACCATGACGATCCGCCCGCGCTCGCGGCAGGCGGCCGCCGCCTGGTCCATCATGGGCGGCTGCAGCGCGGTATTGACGATGACGCCGTCCAGGCCCTCGGGCGCGAACGCACGGGCGGCGGCAGCCAGGTCGTCGCGAGTCGTGTCGACGCAGTGCCCGCAGCCGAGGGCGTCGGCCACCGCCAGCCGCTCGCGCCGCTGGTCCGCGGCCAGGGTCCGGCAGCCCCAGGCGCGAAGGATCTGCTCCTGAAGCTGGCCCAGGATGCCCATGCCGAACACTAGCACGCGGCTACCGGCGCTGAACCGCCCGCGGCGGACGGCGTGCAGGGCGATAGCCCCCAGCCCGCAGAAGGCCGCCTCCTCGAAGGACACGTTGTCCGGCGCGGGGGCGGCCAGGGTCCAGGGCACGGCCAGTCGGGTGGCGTGGCGGGTGTACGGCCCGCCGTAGCAGCCTACCCGCTGCCCGGGCTGGAAGCCGCCGCGGGCCTCCGGGCCGACGCGCCCCACAACGCCCGCCGCCGAATACCCCAGCGAACGGGAGCCCTCAGTCCGCTCGCCCATGGCACGGACCTGGCCTGTCTCCGTGCCCGGCGAGACGGCCGAGGCGCGAACGTCGATCTCGACGGCCGCCGGAAACAACTCCGGATCCTCGGCGTCCTGCCATTGCACCGTGCCGCCGGGCAGCGCGAACAGTTGTTTCATCGGTCGCTCCTCGGCATCCGTTCCTTCGTCCATGCCCCCGCCGGCGCCGAAGGACAACGCCCCGGCCTAGTGCCAAGCTTACCCCAAACCCGGACCTCTGAGAACATCCGGCGGCCGGCGGTTGATACGGCCGCCCGAATGCGGTAGAAGCCCTGGGCCGGGACGTCCGGCATGTTCTTCTCAGCCCCGATCAGGAAAGGCTGCCGCATGAAGCGATACCAGGGCAGAGCGGTCGTGTTCACGCGGCCACGGCGGGCGGAGGTCCACGACGGCGTCCGCTTCCCGGAGATGGACGACGAAGGCGTGGTGATCCGCACACGGTACAGCGTGATTTCTCGCGGGACCGAACTCGACCTGTACACCAATCAGATGCACGGCCGCGGCGAGAAGGCCCAGCGGTATCCGCTGCTGCCGGGCTACCTGCCTTGCGGGGAGGTGATCGAGGTTGGCTCGAAGGTGAAGCACCTGAAGGTGGGCGACGTGGCCATCGGCTCGAACCTGTTTGAGGGATTCGACGATCGCTACTGCTGTGCCTGGGCCGGGCACTGCGAGTACACCGTGGTGAGCCGCCGCAGCCATCCCTGGCACGCCGCCGAGCGCGCCCTGAAGGTGCCGGACGGGGTCGAGCCCGCCCACGCGCCGCTGGCGGTGCTGGGGGCGGTCGCCAGGAAGGGCATCGAAACGAAGGTCCGCCCGCAGGAGGGTGAGACTGTGCTCGTCGTCGGGCAGGGGGTGATCGGCAACTTCGCCGCCCAGCTCTGCCGGCTGGCGGGTGCGCGGGTAATCGCCGCCGACCTGGAGGAGACGCGGCTGGATGTCTCGCGCCGCTGCGGCATCGAGGAAACGGTGAACGTCTCGGCCGAGCCGCTGGCGGACGCGGTGGCCGGTCTGACCGAAGGCAAAGGCCCCGAGGTGGTCATCGACGTCACCGGCGAGCCGAAGGTGCTTATGGCGCTCCTCAAGATCGTCCGGGCGGGCGGCCGCGTTCACGGACAGGGAATGTACCTGGATGAAGTGAGCCTCTACTTCCCGGAGACGCTCTTCGGCCGCGACCTGACGCTGTCGGCCACCTGCGGCGAGCAGCCCGCCGACGCGGCGGCGGTCCTGGACCTCATGGCCGGCGGGCAGTTGGCCTACGAGCCGCTGCTCAGCGACGTGGTGCCCGTGGCCTCGGCCACGGAAGCCTACGAGCGCGTCCATGACCGGCCCGACGAGGTCATGACGCTCGCCCTGGAATGGTGAGGAAAGGAAGCCACAATGCCCAACGACCTCAAGCTGTGCGCCGGAGCGTGGGGGTTTCGGGAGGTGGAAATTCCCGACTACCTGGCGGCGTGCGGGCGTCTGGGGTTTCGCTATGCCGAAATGAACCTCACCGACGCACCGGGCACCCGGCACCTCAGCCCGGAGCCCTCGCGGCAGGACCTGGACGGCATGGCCCGGGCCGAGCAGGCCGCTGGCGTGAAGGTCGTCTGCCTATGCGTGGGCAACGACTTCACCACCCCTGACCCGCAGGCCGTCAAGCAGAGCGTCGCTCGGGTCAAGAGCTACGTGGATATGGCCGTGGATTACGGTGTGGAGGCTATCCGCGTGTTCGCCGGCTGGACGCCGTTCGAGTCGCTCCGCCCGGACAGCTACCGGCGTTGCGCTGCGGCGCTGGCCGAGGTGGGCAGCCATGCCCAGGACAAGAACGTGCTCATCGCGCTGGAGAACCACGGCGGCCCGACGGCCACCGCCGCCCAGGTGAAGCATCTGCTCGAACTGGCCGATCACCCCAACGTCCAGGCCAACTTCGATGGGGGCAACTTCGCCAAGTGCAAAGAGGACCCGCTGGCTGCTTACGGCGTGCTTCGGGGCCGCATCGGCTACACCCATTGGAAGGACGTCCGCGTTGCCGGGGGCGAACTGGAATACTGCGCCCTCGGCGACGGCATCACCGACTGGACGCCGCTGGTCGAGGCGATACTGGCGGACGGATACGACGGCTACTGGGCCATGGAGTACGAGGAGCCGGCCGACGTCGAGGCGGGCATGCAGAAGTGCATTGACGTCGTCACGGCGGCCGCCGGGGCGGCGGGTGCTTGAGGGCTTCCAGCGCCGGCCTCGCGGCCTGGCTGCGGGCGCCGGCCAAGTCCCGGAAGGGCGGAGGTGAAACCCGTGGAGAGTCAGTTCACGTGGCAGCAGGCCGAGCCGGAAAGCCAGGGGATGTCCGGGCCCAGGCTCGAGGCTCTGCGGGACAGCCTGGCGAGCAAGCAGACCACGGGCTTGGTCCTGGTACGGAACGATCGGATCGTCTGCGAGTGGTACGCGCCGGATTACGGACCCGACAAGCGGCACTACAATGCCTCCATGGACAAGGCGCTGGTGGCCGGGGTGTCGCTGGCCGTGGCCATGAGCGACGGGCGGATATCGCCGGACGACCCGGCGTGCAAATACATTTCCGCCTGGAAGGGCCATCCGCAGAAGTCGCAGATCACGATCCGTCACCTGGCGACGCACTGCTCCGGCATCGAGAACGCCGCCCTGAAGCTGTCGGACGAACAGCGGCGCGCGATCATGGTCGAGGCGGAGATCCGCGGCAGGCACCAGGCGGACCTGCCCGGCTGGAAGGGGGATTTCTGGAGGCGGGAGCGGAGCCCCTTCCTCATCGCCCGGGACGAAGCGCCGGTGATCTTTCCGCCGGGAAGCCAGTACGACTACAGCAACCCGGGCATCGGGATGCTCTGCTACGCCGTGGCCGCCAGCCTGCGCGGGGCCCAGCACGAGGACCTTCTGTCCCTGCTGCGGGAGCGGATCATGCGGGCGATCGGGATCGCCGACGACGACTGGGCTATCGGCTACGGCACTGAATACGAGGCCCAGGGCCTGAAGCTCCACGCCGGCTGGGGCGGCGGCTCGTACACGGCGCGGGCCATCGCGAGGGTCGGGCGGCTGATGCTCCGCAAGGGCGACTGGCAAGGCCGCCAGCTCATCAACCCGGCGGTGGTGGAGGCGGCCGTCGGCTACGCCGGCACGCCCATACCGGACCGGACGCTCGACTGCCAGCCGGCGTCCGGCCTGAGCTGGTGGACGAACTGCGACGGTGCGCTGGCCTGGCTTCCGCGCGACGCCTTCGCCGGCATGGGCGCGGGCAACGAGCTGCTGGTGGTGATCCCCAGGCTGAACATGATCATCGTCCGGCAGGGCGAACAGTTCACCGGCCGCTTGTGGGCCGGCGCTGATGAGCATGTGTTCAGGCCGATCATGGAGGCCATTCTTCCGCCCTGCCCCTATAGCCCGGTCATCACGGGCCTGGAGTGGGCGCCGGCTTCCACCATCGTGCGCAAGGGCTTCAACCACGGCGCCGACGGCTGGCGGACGCGCAACGCCTGCGACAACTGGCCGATCACCTGGGCCGACGACGACTGCCTCTACACCGCCTACGGCGACGGCTGGGGGTTCGAGCCGCCCGTGCCGATCCGCCTGAGCATGGGAACGGCCAAGGTGCTGGACGACCCGCCGGACATCCGGGGCGTGAACGTCCGCTCCGACGCCGAGTGCACCGGCGACGGACCGACCGGCCGGAAGGCGTGCGGCATGCTCATGGTTGACGGTGTGATATACATGTGGGTCCGCAACGCCAACAACCACGGCGCCCACAGCCTCCTCGGATGGTCGACCGACCATGCCGAAACCTGGACCTGGGCCGACTGGAAGTTCGAGGAGTTCGGCTACTGCACCTTCCTCAACTTCGGGCGGAACTACCAGGGCGCCCGCGACGATTTCGTTTACGTCTATTCCCACGACAACCCGAGTGCGTATGTCGGCGCCGACCGGATGATCCTGGCCCGTGCCCCGAAGGAGGCCATCGCGGACCGCACCGCCTACGAGTTCTTCGCAGGCCTGGATTCCGACGGCGAGCCACTCTGGAGCGAGGACGTCTCGCGGCGGGAGGCCGTCTTCACCCACGCCGGCTGCTGCCTGCGGTCCGGCGTCACATACAACGCCCCGCTGCGGCGGTACCTCTGGTGGCAGCAGATTCCCAAGGCCCCATACGCCGACACGCGCTTCGACGGCGGGCTGGGCGTTTACGACGCACCCGAGCCATGGGGACCGTGGACCGCCGTGTACTACACAGAGTGCTGGGACGTCGGTCCGGGCGAGACCGGCAGCTTCCCCACCAAGTGGATGAGCCCCGACGGCAGGACCGTGCACCTGGTCTTCTCGGGCGGCGACGCCTTCTCCGTCCGAAGGGCCACGCTGACCGTCAGAGATGCCTAGCCTGCTCGTTGGCTTCCAGGATGTGCGCCCCGGAAGGAGTCATGTGATGATGGAGCAGTCTCTCATTCTCTGGGTCGGCCTTGCGTTGGTCAGTGCGGCTGCGGCGGCAACTCCGGCCGCTCGGGGTCCCGGCGGGCGCATTCAACCCTATGAGAAAAAAACCCGCTACTGGCAGTACAAGGGCAGGCCCGTTCTGTTGCTGGGCGGCAGCGAGGATGACAATCTCTTCCAGATTCCACATCTCAAGAAGCACCTGGATGAGATGAAGGCCGCCGGGGCGAACTACATTCGCAACACGATGAGCGATCGCAAGGATCGCGGCTTCGAGCTTTATCCTTTCAAGCCCCTGCCCGGCGGCAAGTACGACCTGTCCCGGTGGAACGATGAGTACTGGACGCGTTTCGCCAACATGCTCCGCTGGACCGCCGAGCGGGACATCATCGTGCAGATCGAGATCTGGGACCGGTTCGACTACTCCCGCAACAACTGGCCGGGCCATCCGTACAATCCCGCCAGCAATATCAACTACACATCCAGGCAGTCCGGGCTGGCCGGGAAGTATCCGGATCATCCGGGCAGGAACAAACAGCCGTTCTTCTTCACCACGCCGAAGCAGAAGAATAACACCGTCGTCCTGCCATACCAGCAACGGTTCGTGGACAAGCTCCTGTCATACTCCCTGAAGTACGATCACGTGCTGTACTGCATGGACAACGAGACGTCCGGGCAGGAGGCGTGGGCGACGTACTGGGCGGAGCATGTCCGGCGGCGGGCCTCCGAGGCGGACAAGCAGGTCTGCGTCACGGAAATGTGGGACGACTGGGACCTCAAGGCCGCTCGCCACAGGCGCACGCTCGATCATCCCAAGCGGTACGATTTCGCCGACGTTTCGCAGAACAACCAGAAGAAGGGTCAGACGCATTGGGACAACTTCCAGTGGGCCCGCCGGCACATCGCCAAGCGCCCGCGGCCGCTGAACACGGTCAAGACTTACGGCGCCGACGGCGGGCGGCATGGCAACACGCGCGACGGTGTCGAGCGGTGGTGGCGGCACGTCATCGGCGGGGCCGCTTCGGCGCGGTTTCATCGGCCCGGGTCGGGCCTGGGGCTGTCGAAGCTGGCCGTTGCGTCGCTCCAGGCCGCCAGGAAACTCGAGTCGCGGATCAAGCTGTGGGACGTGGAGCCGGCCAACGCTCTGCTTGCCGACCGGAGCGACAACGAGGCCTTCCTCGCCGCCCGGCCCGGCCGGGCTTATGCCCTCTACTTCACCCACGGCGGATCGGTGCGCCTCGACCTGCGGAAGCGCCCTGGCAAGTACGACTTGCGGTGGATCGACATCACCACCGGCCTGTGGGCCGGACAGGCCTCGCTGACAGGTGGCCGCTGGGTGAGGATCGATGCGCCGGGCAAGGCCGGGTGGGTTGCCGCCATCGTCAAGCGCGCAGGCGTCGCAAAGTGAAACGCCGGCTGACAACACGGCCATGCGGGCGGTCATGCGGCGGAGGAACGCGGCCGCCTGGGTGCGCTCGCCGTCGGGGCTGGCGACATCCGAGCCCTTCTGAAGCAGCGCAGCGTTCGGAGCGATGGAACCCCTGCAGGCTTGACCGGGCCGCAGCGCGGATGCCGAATGGTTGCGAATGGTTGCGTTCTGTTGCGTTCCAGCCCCCCGCCCGACGACTGCCTGCCTGCCGCCGACAAGGACGTTGACGAAGCTCCCGCCCGAGTCGAAGATGCTCGCGAGCAATTCTGAGGAAAAGCGATGCGCTCTCAGGAAATGCGACAGGTGGCTCTGGAATACCTTGCTCGGGGCGTGCCGACGGCACAACTGCGGTTCGATCCGCAGACCGGACGTTTTCTCTCCGACAACGGCGGGTGGGCGGTCACGCACCAGGACGTCATCCTTCCGCTGGCCCTGCTGTATCAGACAGCGGGGACGCAATACCCTCAGAACGCGGGGGTCCTCTCGCTGGCCGCACGCGGCGGCGATGCACTGCGGGCCAGCAGGACCAGGAGGGCCGCTTCGAGTTCATCAAGCCGGATGGGTCCCGCTGGGGCAAGACCTACATGTGCTGGTCGATGTATCACTGGGTGGAGGCACACGGCCTGCTTCGCGGTGAGATGGACCCGGAGCGCCGCGCCCGCTGGGAAGCAGGCCTGCGGCTGTGCTTCGACGGGATCATCCGCGAGCTGGGAGACGCCCCCAGGGCGCACAACATCAATTGCTGGCACGGCATGGCGCTGGTGCGAGCGGCGCAGTTGCTGGCGGAGAACTCCTGGCTGGAGGCGGGAAAGCGGATCATCCGGCGGCACGTCGCCGCGCAGAGCCCGGAAGGATATTGGGACGAGGGCGCCGGTCCGACCACGAGCTATAACCTGGTCTACGTGCACGCCATCGGGCTGTACTACTGGTTCACGGGCTCTGGTTCGCAGGAAGGGACCGTGGTTCTATTGCCTCAGCGGACATCCAGGCGCTCCACAAATGCTCCACAAATGCTAGGCGATTTGGGTAACATAGAGGGCGAAATGGTAACATGGGTAAAGTCCCCGGCATGCCGGCAGAAACGCCGTAAGTGCAATGAAACAGCCGGCTTGTAACCGGCTGTAACAATCGGGGCGGTGGGATTTGAACCCACGACCTCTTGACCCCCAGTCAAGCACGCTAGCCAAGCTGCGCCACGCCCCGGTGGCATCGCCGGGCGGGTCGTCCGCACCGGCAGGCGGCCAAGCAGCGATTATCGGCCAATGCGGCGGGCCTGTCAAGGCGCGTTCTCCCGACCCCGAGGCCGGCGCCCGGCCGCCCCGCCACGGCGCCCGCCTGAAAAAACTCTGCGCTATACGCCCGCGGGATGCGTTCAAATATGAGAGCGCCCAGGACACGAAAGGAGCGCCATCATGAGGCGAGTACATCTCGCGGCCTGTTTGCTGTTGGCCGCGGCAGGCGGATGCGCGTACCAGACGACCACCCCCCTGCCGAAGACGCTTCCCTCGGCCGGCATCCTCGTCCGCTGCAACCACGAGCGGCTGAACCTGTACTACCAGGTGCGGGAATACGAGCTGCTGACCAGCGACGTGAGCAACGACCTTTACCCGTTCAACATCCTCAGTGCCCAGCCGTCGGGCAAGCTCGTGCCCCGCCTGTATGCCTGGCGAACGGTATGGTGGGAGGAGATCGACTTCGCCGAGCTGCCCCACGAGAGGCGCGCCCGCAAGGCCCACATCAGCCGCGACGGGCGGCGGATCATATACGAGCGCCCGGAGGTCGGCACGGAGGAGGGCGAGTTCCCGCGCTCCCACGACGGCGACCGGCGGGTGTACCGGGTGGCCATCTACGACCATGCCGCCAGGCAGCGGTTCGTGCTGGACGGCTTCACCTCGGTCAGCGGGCTGGGCGGCGATAGCCACTGGCGGCGCGACGGCAGCGCCGTCGCCTTCACCACCGACACCTGCCTCGACGGCAAGCCGGCCGTCAGGGAGCTGGTCGTGCTCGACGCCTGCGGGCAGGTGCTGCTCAGCAGCCGCCAGGTGGGCGAGCTGGCCGGGCTGGAGTTCATCGGCTTCTCGCCCGACGGCACGAGGCTGGCGGCCCTGCGCCCGGCCAAGGCCCAGGCCGGCGCCCGCCACGGCGGCGTCCTGGTCGAGGTGGACGTGGCCAAGCGAACCGCCTCGGACATCGGCGAAATGCCCGGCACACTGGCGGCCGAGCACGCCGGCCGGCTCGAACGGGCCGTCCGGTGGGACGACAACGGCCACTGCTCCGTCCGGCCGGAATGACGCCCGGGGAACCGGGCACCAGGGAAGAAAGCAAGCAACAGGCACCGGGCACCAGACGGAACGAAACGGAACGAAACGGAAAGTTCCGGAACGAAACGGAACGAAACGGAA
>CBFCZU010000174.1:0-9019 GCA_965602635.1 uncultured Planctomycetales bacterium
GGGCCCCCCTGCGGGGAGACGGAATCCTCCCCCACACCGGAGGCTATGACGACCATGAGATCGGCACGGACGAGTTCGTCGCCCTGTGTCGGGAACTGGACGCCGAGCCCTGGATCACCATCAACATGGGCGTGGCCGACGCCGCGGCAGAGGCCGCCGCTTGGGTCGAATACTGCAACGCCCCGGCCGACACCGAATGGGGAAGGCGCCGCACCGAGCGGGGACATCCCGAGCCATGCAACGTGAAGCACTGGTCGCTGGGCAACGAGATGGGCTGGCCGCACATGCGAGGGCCCAACCAGCCGAGTGAGTATGCCTCCGCGGCCGCCGCCTGCGCCGCAGCCATGAAGCAGGTGGACCCGTCGATCGTGCTGGTCGCTTCCGACGGCCCGGACCCAGACCGATGGTACACCACCGTCCCGGCAGAGGCCGGGGATTGCTTCGAGCACATCTCCTACCACGAGTACACCGACCTGATGAAGGTCTATGAGGGTCGCCCCGGCAAGAGCGAATTCCGCCGCATCGCAGCGGCCGCCGGAGACGACCTCCGGACAATGGAGCAGATCCGCGGCCGGCTGGACTCTCATGCCCCCGGCGGGAAGTCCATCGGGATATCCTTTGACGAATGGAATGTCTGGTACGCCTGGTTCCGGGTGCCGGGGGTGGTGGAGGGCATCCATGCGGCCGCGATGCTGAACATGTTCTGCCGCGAGGCCCGGAACGTCGGCATGACGTTCGGGGCCTACTTCGAGCCGGTGAACGAGGGCGCCATCCTGGTGCAAGGCGAGTCCTGCAAGCTCACTCCCGCGGGGCAGGTGTTCGCGATGTTCAAACCCCACCACGGGAACAAGCTCATTGAGATCGACGCCGACCAGGCCGATGCGGACCTGGACATCGCCGCGTCGGTCGATGAGGCGGCGAGCGAGGTGATCCTGACACTGGTCAACCTGAGCCCCGAGCGCGAGTGCGAGGCGGAGTTCTCGCTGGAGAGCATCGGCGGCATCGTCGAGGCGGGCGGGAGCGTCCTCACGGCCCCGGACTTCCTCCCGGAGTCCGAGTTCTCGCTCCAGGAGTTGTCTGTCACGCTCAAAGGCGACCTCGCTCTGGCGGTCGGCGTGCCGCCGCACAGCGTTGCCAGGGTCCAGGTCAGCTACCCACAGCAACGAGCGAATTGAAGGAGACCCGCGATGAAGAGTCGGCCCAGCGCCCGGAAGCGGAAGTTCGGCGCAACGTTCAAGACGGTGAGCCTGGCGAGGCACTTCAACTGGCCGGCGAGCAGAATCGCCGGGCGGTGGTGGAAGGAGCTGGCCGCCCACGTCGGCGATTATCCGCAGGGGCCCCAGACGGCCTGGGGCGTACCCTTCCGGATGGGCCGGAAGCGACGGGTGATCCTCGTGGCCAAGGGCAAGGCGGAGGTGACGGTGCCCCTCACCGGCCGGGCGGACTTCATCTGCCTGCTGCACGAGTGGCGGCAGCTGCCCGAGACCCTCCGGCCGGCCGACCCAGCCGAGGGGCTCGTGGCGGGCGAGTACGTCGTCACCTACGCCGACGGCGCCCAGGCCGTTCAGCCGGCGCGGGCGCGCTTCGAGCTGCGGATGGCCGAGAGCCCCGGCCCGCCGTGGCTGGCGCTGCCATTCCACATGTGGGAGGCCATCGACCCGACCGACTATCCCGAGGGTCACGACTGGGCCCATGCCCAGACCGGCGTCCGAGGCACCCGGGGCGAGCCGCTGGTGTATGCGATGCCGAACCCCCGCCCGGAGAGCGCCCTGCGCTCGCTGACGATTCGCGGCCTGGTGAAGTCCCCCCTGCTGGTCGCGGCCCTGACGCTCTACCGCGGCGCATCGCACCCGCTGCGCCACCTGCCGCGGCGGCACTACCGCGTGGCCGCGGGCGCCCGGGCTGAGGTGCAGAGCGCCGAGGTGGACCTGGGCGGCGTGACGCGCCTGGAGAAGACCACCGGCCCGCGCGGGAAGAAGTGGCTGGCGTCGCCCTACGCCGGGCTGGTCCGCGCCAAGGAGCCGGGTGCGTCCGAGACGCTCGTCGAGGCATTCGGGGCTGAAGACGCCACGCTGTCGGTCAAGCTCGCCGGCAAGCGGGCGCCCGTGAAGTTCTCGCTGGGGCAGGCCTTTCACGGCGGCGCGGCCACGGCCCGGACCGGGTCGGGGAGGCTCCAGGTCCTCGGCAAGGACCGCCAGTGGATGCAGGTGAAGGTGACCGACTCGTCAACGGGCCGGCCCACGCCGGTGCGGATCCACTTCTCCGGCCCGCGCGGCGAGTACATCGCGCCATACGGGCATCACTCGCAGATCAACCCGGGCTGGTTCATGGACTACGGGGCCGACGTGCTCGTCGGCGGGCGGAACTACGCCTACGTGGACGGCGAGTTCACCACCGACATGCCCGTCGGCGACGTGTACGTGGAGATCTGCAAGGGCTTCGAGTACGCCCCGGTCCGCCGGAAGGTGACGATCCGCCCCGGGCAGAAGGCCCTTGAGCTGAAGGTCGATCGCGCCGCCGACTGGCGCAAGAGCGGCTGGGTCACCGCCGACACGCACGTGCACTTCATCAGCCCGCACACCGCCGCCCTCCAGGCCCAGGGCGAGGGCGTCAACGTCGTCAACCTGCTGGCGTCGCAGTGGGGCAGGCTCTTCACCAACGTCGGCGACATCCGCGGGCGGGTCAACGTCGTCGAGGACGACACCATCGTTTACGTCGGCACCGAGAACCGCAACCACATGCTCGGGCACATGTCCATGCTAGGGACGGGCGGCCTGCCGGTGTACCCCATGTGCTGCGGCGGACCGGGCGAGGCGCACCTGGGCGACCCGGACTTCCTCGCCATGGCCGAGTGGGCGCGGGAGAACCGCCGCAAGGGCGGCGTGGTCATCCGGCCGCACTATCCCTTCTGCGGGCACACCGAAGACCCCGTGCCCATCCTCGCCGGGCTGGTGGACGCCCTGGAGATCGGCGGGCTCCGCGGGCAGGACTTCCCCACGCAGGAGTGGTACCGCTACCTGAACTGCGGCTACCGCGTGGCCGTCGCGGGCGGGACGGACAAGATGGGCGCCTATTGCGCGCTCGGCTGGCTGCGGACGTACGCCCTGACCGACCCCGGGCGCCCGTTCGACTACGCCAACTGGGCCGAGGCGGTGCATGCCGGGCGGACGTTCAGCACCAACGGCCCGCTGATCGACATGACCGTCGAGGGGCGGCGGATCGGAGACGCGATCGAGCTGCCCGCCTCGGGCGGCACGCTGGAGGTGCAGGCCAGCGCCGAATGCATCTGGCCGCTGGGGCGGCTGGAGATCGTGCACAACGGAAGGGTCGTCGCCGACCGGCGGGCCGAGCGGGGCGCCCGCTCGCTGCGGGCCGACGTCAAGGTCCGCGTCGCCGGCAGCGGGTGGATCGCCGCCAGGTGCAGCGGCTACGACAAGCACCCGGGCGGATACGTCGCCGCCCACACCTCGCCGGTGTACGTCCAGTGCGCGGGCAGCCGCGCCTTCGACGGTCCGGCGGCCGAGCACATGCTCGCACTGGTCGAGGGAGGGATGGAGTACCTCCAGACGCTATCCACCGCCTTCGACGAGTCGTCCAGGAAGCGGATGGTGAGGCTCTTCAAGGAGGCCCAGCGCGAGCTGAAGGGCCGGCTCGTGGTCGAGGCCGGTCACACGCACCACCACGGCGACGGGCCGTACCACACCCACGGCCACGGCCACGCGGCCGACCATGAGCACCACTAAGCGGGCTGGGCCAGCTCGGCGAGGACAAGGTCGGCGGCCTCGGCGACCGCCTCCTCGACGCGGGGCGAGAGATCGTAGCCTGGCGAGAGCCGCTCGGCCTGGATGCCGACGACGACCATCTCGGCCGGGGCGATGCCGAGTGTCTCGGCGAGCCTGAGGTACTGAAGGAGGTCGCCCTGGTGCAGTGACATGGCCGGGGCCGCGTCGGCGGGCACGACCTCGTCCAGGTGGAAGCGGCGGACAGTCCCGGCCGGCAGGCCCGCGTCGATGGCATCGACGATGACTGCCCGCTGGCGGCCTTCGATGAAGCGCAGTATGCCCGGTCCCGGCAGGCCGGCGTCGATTACCTCGACGCCCGCGGGCGCCCGCCTGGCAACCTCGCGGACGACCCGGCCGGCGACCGCCTCGTCAGAGAGGGCGGCGTTGCCGACCCCCACGACGACCGTGCCGGAATTTGCCTCAGCGCTCAAATGTCACCTTCAGCATGTGTGTCGAGCACGATATGCACGGGTCGTAGGCCCGCACGAGCATCTCCATGGCCAGCTCAATCTCCTTCTCGGGCCGCTCCAGCAGCGTGGGCAGCAGCGCCTCAAGGTCGCGCTGGATGTTGCCGTGGTTCTGGTTCGTGGGGACGACGAAGTTGGCGCTCAGGCACCGCCCGTCGCCGTCGTACTCGTAATCGTGGAATAGGATTCCGCGCGGGGCCTCGACGGCCGAGGCGCCCTTGCCGGCCCGCGGCTCGACGCTGGGCTTCTCCGCCTTCAGCCCGATGGCGAGGGTCTCGTCGATCAGCCCGATCGAGTCCTCCACCGCCTGGGCGCACTCCACGAGCTGGGCGACGTTGTTCATGAAGCTGTTGCAGTTGCCCGCCCGCAGGCCGAAGGCTCCGGCCAGCTTCGCCGCCAGGGGCAAGAGCCGCTGGGAGTTCAGGTTGAACCGGGCCAGGGCCCCGACCATGTAGCTGTCGCGGTTGTGCTTTGCGTGCTTGGCGGTCGAGTGGGGAACGACGTACTCGTTTATGACCTGCCGGTAATCGGCCACAGGCCAGGGGCCCCCGTCGGTGCTGCCGAGCAGGCCATCGTAGAACGGGTACTCATCCTCGGCCACGAGGGCAATGTATTCGGTGTCGCGCTCGAAGGGCGGGAAATTGCCTGCCCGTGACTGGACGAGGTCGGCGACGGCCTGCAAATCGGGAACTGCGGCCGTCAGGCGCTCCTTGAGCGTCTCGAGCTCTTTGACGGACGGCAGGCGCGTGAAACCGCCGGGGACGAGCCGCTGGGGGTGGGTCGTCCGCCCGCAGATCATCTCGCTCATCTCGTTGGCCAGGCGGTGCAGCCGGATCACCGTCTTGACCTCGTCGGGGTGGCTGGCGGCGAGGGGGATGACGCTGCCGACGCCCATCAGGTCGGGCAGCACCAGGTAGCCCAGGTGGAGCACGTGGCTCTGGAGGCCCTCGGCGTGCATCGCCAGCCTTCTCAGGATCGCGGTCTGGTCGCTGATCTGCACGCCCATGGCCGCCTCGGTGGCCTTGACGCTGGCGAGGGTGTGGCTGATGCTGCAGATGCCGCAGATCCGGCTGGTGATGTGGTGCAGCTCGTGCCACATCCGTCCGCGGACCATGGCCTCGAAGAAGCGCGGTGCCTCGGGAACCTCCCAGCGGCACTGCGTGACCTTGCCCTCCTTCACGTCCACGACGATGTTGCCGTGCCCCTCGACGCGAGTGAGGTGTTCGACCTTGAAGCTGACCGAAGCGCTTTGGCTCATTTGCCGATCTCCGAACAGGCGGTGTACAGCCGGAACTTGTTCATCACGTCCTTCAGGTCGAGCCCGTACTTCTCGAGGATCTCTTTCTGGGCGTCGGTGTTGGGGTCGTCCACGAACCCGCGGCAGCCCCAGCAGATGCTGCCCTGGGTCACGCAGCACGCCTTGCACCCGGCGCGGGTCACGGGCCCCATGCAGAACTGGCCGTCCTCGTACACGCAGACGTTCTCGGCGGCCTTGCACTCGACGCAGACGGGGTGGTTGGGTATCTCGGGCTTCTTGCCCAGCAGCAGCGACTTGACGACCTCGAGGAACTCCTCCCGGTCGATGGGGCAGCCGTGGACGTAGGCGTCCACCTTCACCACGGCGTCTACCGGACGGGTCGGGTAGGTGTCGATGTGCTTCGCTGCCTCGCCGTACACGCAGCGCTTGACGTCCTCCAGGTCCTGGAGGTTCTTCATGGCGTTGAGTCCGCCGATCGTGGCGCAGGCTCCGATGGCCACCAGAACCGCGGCGTTGGCGCGGATCTCCTTGAGCCGGTCCTCGTCGCCCTGGCGGGTGATGGAGCCCTCCACGAAGGCGATGTCGTACTCGTTGCTGCGATCGGACATGGCCTCGCGGAACTCAACGACGTCCACCTGCCCCAGCAGGTCCAGGAGCTGCTCCTCGAGGTTCACCACTTGGAGCTGGTCGCCCTCGCAGCCGGCGAAGTCGAAAAATGCCACCTTGGGTTTCATTCACAGTGCCTCCGGTAGGTAGAGGATGTCGGAGTAGCGAAAGACGGGGCCTTCCTGGCAGACGTACACGCCGTTGATCTGGCAGTGGCCGCACTTGCCGACTCCGCACTTCATCCTGCGTTCCAGGCTGACGATGATGCGGTCGTTGGGCAGGCCCTTTTCCTTTGCCGCGAGGATCACGAACCGGTACATGACCGGCGGGCCGACCACGACGCAGAAGGTCCCCGCCGGGTCGGGCGAAATCTTGGGGAACAGGGTGGTGATTACCCCGGTGTTGCCCTTCCAGGTCTCGTCGGCGCGGTCAACGGTTTCGAGGAACTCGACGTCGTCGCGGGTGCGCCATTCGTCGAGCTCCTGGGTGAACATTCTCTCGGCGGGGTTCCGTGCCCCGTAGAGGATTGTCACCTGCCCGAATCCCCGGCGCTTGTCGAGCACCTCGTTGATGAGCGAACGGAGGGGGAACAGCCCGATGCCGCCGGCGACGAAGAGGATGTCCTGGCCCACCATGTCGCCGATGGGGAAGTTGGAGCCGAACGGGCCCCTGATGCCCACCTTGCTGCCGGGGGTCATGCGGTGAAGCGCGGAGGTGACGTTGCCGACCTCGCGCACGGCCAGCTCGAAGCTGGTGTTGCTGCGGCTGGGGGAGGAGCTGACGCTTATGGGCGCCTCTCCCACGCCCAGGGCCGACACCTGGACGAACTGGCCCGGCTTGTGCCCGAGCGGGCGGCCGCCGGGCAGGCTGATCTCGAATACCTTCTCCTTCTCGCCCAGACGCTCCACCCGGGCGACGGTGGCGATCTCGGGCTTGTACAGCTCGCGGTTTTGGACGGTGGTCCGCGGAGGGATCATTTCGTTGTTCCTTCCTGAAGGGTGTTGAACACGTTGACCGGGTCGGCGATGTCGGGCAGACAGGCCGCGGCGCAGCGGCCGCAGCCGACGCAGGCGATGAAGCCGTACTTGTCGTAGAGGTACATGCCCTTGCGGTAGAAGCGGTGGCGGTACCGCTGGAGGCGCTTCTCGCGGAAGTTCTCGCCCGTCCCGACCTTGGCGAAGTCTTCGAGCAGGCAGCCGTCCCATGCCCTGTAGCGCCGCCCGCTCTTGAGGGAGATGTCCACCTCGTCCTGGACGTCGAAGCAGTAGCAGGTCGGGCAGACCATGTTGCAGCTTCCGCAGGACAGGCAGCTTTCGGCCTGCTCGGCCCAGAGGTCGTGCTCGAAGCAGCGGCGGAGCAGAGCGGGCAGTTCCGTGGGGCGAAAACTGACCGGTCTGACCGCGCCGATCTGCTGGAGGCCCTCGCGGGACGCGGCCCGGGCGGCGATCTCCTCGTCCGTGGCGTCGCGCCCCTGGGCGTGCTCGGCCAGCAGCGCCGCTCCCTTCTCCGAGCCCACCTCGACGACGTAGGCCCCGCCGATGTCGGTGAGCCACAGGTCGAAACCGCCCTCGACAGCGTCGCAGCCGACGGCGCCCCAGAACGCCTTCTCGCTCGCGCGTGCCGGGTCAATGCCGATGACGGTCAGCGCCTCGCGCCGCGCCAGGTAGTTCGGGTCGGGGCTCGCGTCGGACATCAGCCGGTCGAGCTGATTCGTGGCGATCATGTCGTAGGGGTGCATGCCCACGAGCACGGTGGGGGCGATGTCCTCGACACACGCCTCGGCCTTGGGCGAGTCGCCCAGATCGAACCTCACCAGCGTCTCGCGGGCGGGCATGAGGTACTTCCTGGGCGGCAGGATAGTCACGTCGTAGTCGAGCCGCAGCTCCTCCGCCCGCTCCAGCGGGCCGAAGACAAAGCGCCCTTCCGCGCCTTCCTTGTCCTTGACGCCCACGACGTTCCGCGTGGCGATCATGGAGTCCACGAAAGCCTTAAGCTGCCGATCGGTGAGTGCCTGCGTGGCCACCGCGACGGGCGGCCTGGCTTCCACCGGCGCGACTGGGGGCTCGGCCGTCGGCGTGAGCGACATGTCCGGCTCGGCGGGCAGCCTCACGGCGAAGGTCGTCCCCTCCCCCGGCGCGCTGCTGGCGCTGGCCGTGCCGCCGTGGGCCGAGGCGATCCGCTCGGCGATCGCCAGCCCCGGGCCGTCAGACCCCTCCGGAGCGGCGCGGCTGCCCTGGTAGAACGGGTCGAACAGGTGGGGCAGCTCTTCGCTCGATATCTCCACCCCCGTGTCCTTGACCGACACCACCGTCTGCCCGTCCTCGGGGGCGACGTCAACCTCGATGCTGCCCGCCGGCGGCGTGAACTTGGCCGAGTTGGCCAGCAGGCGGGTGAACAGCTCACGCAACAGCCGGGCATTGCCGCGGACGGGCCTGGCGGTCTCGGAGACCTTCAGCTTGAATTCGATTCGCTCGGGTTTGTCGCGCTCGGTGACGGCCTGCCAGGCGTCCTGGATGACCGCTCTCAGGTCCACCGACTCGAGCTCCGCCGCCCCGGCCACCGCTTGGGCGAGCGCCAGCCAGTCCTCCAGTACCCCGGTGACGTCCTTTATCCGCAGGGAGGCCCCCTCGAGCATGGACTTCTGCTGGTCGGTCAGGGCGCCGGTCCGGCCCGAACTGACGGCCTCGATGCACTGCGCCGCATCCGCCGCAGGCGCGCTGAGCTGCTGGCACACCACGGCGGCGAAATTGCTCAGGGCGGTCTGCCTGTCCGACTCCAGCTCCGTCGAGCTCCTGGCGAGGCGCTGCTTCTCGAGCCCCCGAGACACCACCTCCACGATGTCCTCGGGCGTGAACGGCTTGGTCAGATAGTCGAAGGCGCCCGCCTTCATCGCCTCCACCGCCGAC
>CBFCZU010000175.1:0-8976 GCA_965602635.1 uncultured Planctomycetales bacterium
ATCAAGATCACCGCCTTCCGCGTCACCCGCGTCGGCGAGCTGATCGGGCGCGAGGTGGCGGCCGAGCTGGGCGTGCCGTTCGGGATCGTGGACATCTCCCTGGCGCCCACCCCGGCGGTCGGCGACAGCGTCGGAGAGCTTATACAGATACTGGGAATCGAGCGGATCGGGGCGCCGGGCTCGACGGCGGCGGTGGCGCTGCTGACCGACGCGGTCAAGAAGGGCGGGGCCTTCGCCTCCAGCAGCGTCGGCGGGCTGAGCGGCGCGTTCATCCCGGTCAGCGAGGACGCGGCCCTGGCCGCCGCCGCCGCGGCGGGCTACCTCGTGCTCGAAAAGCTCGAGGCCATGACCAGCGTCTGCTCGACGGGGCTGGACATGATCGCCATCCCCGGCGACACGCCGGCGGAGACCATCGCCGCCATCATCGCCGACGAGATGGCCATCGGCGTGGTGAACAACAAGACCACCGGCGTGCGGCTCATCCCGGTCCCCGGCGGGAAGGTGGGCCAGCAGGTCGAGTTCGGCGGTCTGTTCGGCTCGGCGCCGGTGATGGAGGTCCGCAACGCGGGCGCCTCCGGGCGATTCGTCGGCTTCGGCGGCAGGATCCCCGCGCCCATCCAGAGCCTCAACAACTGACCCGGTCACACGGGAGGTGCGACGAACGATGAAGACAGGCGCCGCCTTCCAGGCCGAGACGTATCTCCCCCAGCGGGTGAATCGGCCGACCGCCCTGGTGATCTTCGGCGGGGCGGGCTCCCTGGCCAAGAGGAAGCTGGTCCCGGCCCTGTACAACCTCGCGGCGGACAACCTCCTGCCGGAGGGCTTCGCCCTTTTGGGTGCGGCGCGGACGCCGCGCGGCGACGACGAGTACCGCCGCCTGCTGCGTGAGGCGGTGGGCGAGCATTCGCGCCGCCCGGGCCGGGAGGAGGTCCTCGCCCGGCTGCTGGAGCGGAGCTACTACGCCGCGGTCACGGCCGACTCGCCCGACGACTGGTCGGCGCTGGCGGAGCGGCTTAAGGAGATCGACGCCCGCCACGGCACCGCCGGCGGGAGGCTGCTTTACCTGGCCACCCCGCCGCGGGCGTATCCGGCTCTGGTCGAGGCGCTCGGCGCCAGCGGCATCGCCTCCCGGCAGGCCGGCCCCCCGCCGCGAATCGTCATCGAGAAGCCATTCGGCACCGACCAAAGCTCGGCAACGGCCCTCAGCAAGCTGCTGAGGCGGTGCTTCGAGGAGCGGCACATCTATCGCATCGACCACTTCCTGGGCAAGGAGACGGTGCAGAACCTGCTGGTGTTCCGCTTCGCCAACGCCATCTTCGAGCCGCTGCTGCGACGCGGGCACGTTCACGACGTGCAGATCACCGTGGCCGAGGACGAGGGCGTCGGCGACCGCGGGGGCTACTACGATTCGGCCGGCGCGCTGTGCGACATGCTGCAGAACCACCTGCTCCAGTTGCTCTGCCTGATCGCCATGGACCGCCCGTCGAGCCTGGAGCCCGAGGCCGTCCGCGACGAGAAGGTGAAGGTGCTCAGCGCGATCCGCCCGCTGTCGCCCAGGCAGGTGGCCGAGTGCTGCGTCCGCGGCCAGTACGCCGGCTACCTCGACGAGGTCGGCGTGGCGGGCGACTCGCGGACCGAGACCTACGCCGCCGTGCGGCTGGAGGTCCGCAACAGCCGCTGGTCGGGCGTGCCCTTCTACCTGCGAACGGGCAAGCGTCTGGCCAGGCGCACCGGGGAAATCATCGTGACATTCGCCCGCGAGCCCGCCCCGCTCTTCGGGCCGGAACACTGCGACTTCCGCCTGCTCAACCGGCTGACCTTCCGCCTCCAGCCGGCAGAGGGCATCTCCATCGCGTTCGACGCCAAGGCGCCGGGCACGGGAATGCTGCTGCGCCCGGTGCGTATGGACATGGACTACCAGCGGTCGTTCGAGATGCCCAGCCCGGAGGCGTACGAGCGGCTGCTGCTGGACGCCCTGAGCGGCGCCGGTTCGCTGTTCCCGCGCGCCGACGAGGTGGTGGCGGCCTGGAAGATCGTCGACTCGATCCGCGCCGGCTGGGAGGGCGGCGCCGGCGAGCTGCTCAGCTACACGCCCGGAAGCTGGGGGCCCGACCGGGCGGCGGGAATCTTCGCCGATGCGGAAACTTCATGGCAAACAGCGTGACAGGCGCCAGGCAAGAGGCTATCATGCCCTGCACTTTGAGGCAGCAGGGGAGTGATTCTCGTGAGCGCATCTGAACCGGTCGTGTTGATTGAGGCGAACCCCGAGGCGGCAGCCAAGCGGGCGGCTGACCGCTTCGTCGAGATCGTCGCCGAGCGTGCGGCCGACAGCGGCGGCAACTGCCACCTGGCGCTGTGCGGGGGCACCACGCCCGGAGACCTCTACCGCCACCTCGCCAGCAGCGACTACAGCGAGAAGGTCGCCTGGGACAAGGTCCAGATATTCTTCGGCGACGAGCGCGACGTTCCGCAGGACGACGTGGAGAACAACTACCGCATGGTCAGCAAGGTGCTGCTGGACCACGTCCCGATCCCGCTGGAGAGAATCCATCCCATGCCGGCCGACTGCCGCGACTTGGCCGCCGCCGCCGAGCAGTACGAGAACCTGATTCGCCGCCTGGTACCCGCCGAGGGCGACGACACGCCGCGCTTCGACCTGGTGCTGCTGGGCATGGGAGGCGAGGGTCACACGGCCAGCCTCTTCCCCGACACGCCGGCGCTGGCGGAGCGCAACCGCCTGGTCACCGCCCAGTTCGTCCCCGTCATCGGTCGCAACCGGATGACCTTCACCTTCCCGCTGATCAACGCCGCGCGGAACGTGATGTTCTTCGTCACCGGCGGGGACAAGGCCAACGCGGTGGCCGCGGCGCTGGGCGACGACGCGGAGCTGCGTTCCCGCTACCCCGCCTGCCGCGTCGAGCCCCGCTCGGGCCAGTTGATTTTCGTGCTGGACGCCGCGGCGGCGAGGAACTTCCAGCCGACCTAGCCTCGGAGGCCCGCGCGGCGAGGGCGAGAATGCAGCAGGGGCCTACAACCCATTCGGCGATGTCGGGACGGCTGCGCTGGGAGGAGCTGGACGTCCAGGCCGGCCCGGGCGCGATGCTCGACGCCCTGGCGGCCGAGCCGTTGCCCGCCATGCTGGACAGCTCCGCCCTGGATGCGCGCTACGGGCGGTACAGCATCCTCGCCTGCCGACCGGTCGAGGTGATTACCCTGCGCAAGGGGCAAGTGACCGACAGCCTCGGCCGCGAGCTGCCGGGCGAAGGCCCGCTCGAAGCGCTGGGGGAAATGCTCGCCGCGGGCGCCGTCGAGGGTACCTCGCCGGTGCCGTACGGCCCGGGGTGGATCGGATACATCGGCTACGAGTTCGGGCGCTGCCTGGAAAGGCTCCCCGGACGCGCGGCGCGCGACACCTCGCTGCCGGACGTACACCTCGCCTTCTACGACGCGGCGGCAGTGTATGACGCAATCGCCCGGCGCTGGCACCTCACCTGGCTCGACGCCGGCGGGCGGGAGAGCGAGGCGCGCGAGGCCCTGCGCGCGATACTTCACTCGCCGGCTGGCGACGCGCCGCCACCCATGCGCACCGAGCAGGCCTCAGCCGCCGCCGCCGCGGCCGTGCCCTACCAGAGCAACTTCACCCCCGAGCAGTACGAGCGGGCCGTCGCGCGCTGCGTCGAGTACATCGCCGCCGGCGACATCTTCCAGGTGAACCTCTCGCAGCGATTGACCGTCGCCGATGCGCCGCCGCCGCTGGCGATCTACCGGGCGCTTCGCCGGCGGAATCCGGCGTGGTACTCGGCCATGCTGCTGCTAGGCGACTCGGCCGTGCTCAGCAGCTCGCCGGAGCTGTTCCTGCGGGTGCGGGGGACAAAGGTGCTGACGCGCCCGATCAAGGGCACCCGCCCGCGCGTGGGCGACCCTCAGGCCGACGCCGACGCCGCCGCCGAGCTGCTGGCCAGCGAGAAGGACAACGCCGAGCTGGCGATGATAATCGACCTGCTGCGCAACGACCTGGGGCGCGTCTGCCGCTTCGGCTCGGTCCGCGTCTCGCACCGCCGCGAGCTGGAGACCCACCCCACCGTCTTCCACCTGGTCGGCTCGGTCGTCGGCGAGCTGCGCGAGGCCGCGGCAGCGCAGGAGCTGCTGGCGGCGACCTTCCCCGGCGGGTCCATCACCGGGGCGCCCAAGATCCGCGCCATGGAGATCATCGACGAGCTGGAGCCCTGCGCCCGCGGGCCGTACACGGGGGCGATCGGATGGTTCGGCGCCGGCGGCGACGCCGAGCTCAACATCGTCATACGCACCGTCGTCTGGGACCGCGGCACGGCCCACCTTCAGGTCGGCGGCGGCATCGTGGCCGACTCCACGCCACACGGCGAGTATCAGGAGACACTCGACAAGGCCCGCGCCATGCTGGAAGCTATCGCCGCGGCGAAAACGCCCACCCCGCGGTGACGGGGCGAGCGACCGGAACCCGATACGAGTACCGAGGAGGAACATTCGTGCTTATCAAGGATTACCGTATCAGCCTGTGGAACTACTTCTGGTACTACACGGAGGGCAGCCTGGAGGACCTGATGGCCGAGGTCCGGGAGAGCGGCTTCGGCGTCGAGCTGTGGGACCGATGGAAGGAGGACCGCGGCCTGTACGCCCCGAAATATCACCGCCGGCTTCAGGCGATGGTCGAGGGGATGAAGGTCAGCATCCACGGGCGGAGCTGCCGCGATCGCGACGACCACCTCGCGCAGCTCGACACCGCCAAGGCCGTCGGCGCCGACGTGATCGTGGTTCACCTGGGGCACTTCCCCGACGGCGACGGCGGGACCGACCTGGACATGATGAAGGAGATGGCCGAGCGGGCGCGCGACGGCGGGATGATAATGGCCCTGGAGAACGGGCGCCTCGACGGCCTGGCGGAGGCGTTCGAGCACGTCGGCGAGGCACTGGGCTTCATCTTCGACACCGGCCACCGCGAGGGCCTCGACGACCCGTTCGCCGAGTTCCTCTCGGCCTTCGGCGACCGCCTCTGCCACCTGCACCTGCAAGACCCCGAGCCGGACGCCGACCACTGGGAGCTGGGAACGGGCACCAACCGCCCCGAGGACTGGCTGCGCCTCAAGGATCATCTCGAAGGGATCGACTACAGCGGAGCGGCCGTCTTCGAGATCCGCCCCCGCCGCCCCGCAGCCACGGCCGAGCGGAGTGTGCGGTTCTTCGAGCAGGCGTGAGGCGACGGGCGACTACTGCCCGCCGGCCGGGCACTCCTGGTCGAGCAGCTCACGGTAGGCCGTGAGGATCTTCCGGGTGACCGGCCCGGGCTTCTCGTCCCCCACCGCCTGCCGCCCAATGCGCACCACCGGCCTGACGCCCGCGCACGAGGAGGTCAGGAAAATCTCCCCGGCCGCACCGACGTCCTCGCCCCCCAGCGGCGCATCGGCGTGGGTGGGGATCTCCAGCTTCTCGCACAGCTCCAGCACGGCCTCGCGGACGATGCCCGGCAGGACGGGCGTGTCGATCGGCGGCGTATCCACCTGGCCGCCGCGGACGAGGAAGACGTTGCAGAAGCACGCCTCGGCCAGGTTCCCGTAGGTGTTGAACCAGAGCGCCTCGTCGGCCCCGGCCGCCGCCGCCGCCTGCCGACCCAGCACCCGCGCCAGGTAGCAGCCGGTCTTGACGCCCGTCGTCAGGTCGCCCTCGTACTGCCGGACGCCGCTGACGATCACGCCCAGGCCCTTCTCGTACCACGAGGCGGGGTTCTCCAGCGGCGAGGCGGTGACCACCGTCGTTGCGGGCCCCTGCCGCCCCACCGGCCCGGGCGAGAGGGTTATGCGGATCCGCGCTTCGGACAGCTCGTTCGCCCCAAGCAGCTCCGCCACCGCGGCGGTCAGCTCCTCGGCTGTGGCGCCGTGGCTCAGTCCGATGCGCTCGGCCGTGGCCAGCAGCCTCGCCAAGTGCCGGTCAAGCCGAAAGGCCGCGCCGTTGTGCCCCAGCAGCGTGGTGAAGACGCTCGCACCGTGTAGGAAGCCGGCGTCGAAGACGCTCACCGCCGCCGCCTCGGCCGCAACGATCGAACCGTTCAGGTAAACGTTGTTCTTGCTCATAGTGCCAACCCGTTCATCCCCGCCGCGGGCCGTTCTCACGTCAGCCGGCAGCTCAGCCTCTCGCCCGCGGCGAGCGTCACCCGACGCGCCAGCCGGACGAGCGCGCCGTCCCGCCCCGCCTCGACGCTCGCCGGCAGCGGCTTGCCGTTGAGCCGGCAGGCAACCTTCCCCGCCGGCCCATCCAACGCCAGGGCCGAGAGCTTCACCCGCCCGTCCAGGCAGGTGAGGCCCACCGAGAGCGACTTGCCCCGCCGCCGCTGGGCGAACGACCCGTAGCCATCAGCCGCGGTGAACAGGCACTTGAAGTCGTCCCGGCAGATGAC
Organism: uncultured Planctomycetales bacterium; assembly: GCA_965602635.1. Lineage (GTDB taxonomy): Bacteria > Planctomycetota > Phycisphaerae > SM23-33 > SM23-33 > CBFCZU01. Next base: position 6,428 of record CBFCZU010000175.1, read on the forward strand.
CGGCCTGACGGTCAGCGTGCCGCTCCGCCCGTCGTAGCGCTGCCCCGACAGCGCCAGCAGCAGCGACCAGCTCGACATCGCCCGGGCGTAGTGGTCGCCGCACTCGAACTCGTTCCACGGGTTGCGGGCGACGCCGTCGTGCCTGGCCCGCGCGCCCGAGACGATCGCCAGGCCCTCATCCACGAGGCCCTCGTAGATCAGCCCGGCCGCCACCTGGTACTCGATGCCCGTCCAGACCTCGTCGCTGTATGGGAAGGGGAACTTCTCGCGCCGCCCGTCCGGCCAGGTGCAGGCGAGCAGCCCGGCCTCGTCGCCCAGGGCGTACACCCGCTGGCACGACTCGTGGCGCGACAGGTCCGGCTTGAAGTTGTGCTCGAAGACGGCCGAGAGCGCACGCTTGACGTGCCCGGCGGGCAGGACGTAGCCAAGCCCCGCCACGTGCGCCGCCCACTGGCCCAGAAGCTGGTCGCTGAGGCACCCCCAGCCGTGCTGATACTTCGGGCGGGGCTTCGTGTTGACGCGCTGGACGTAGAACCGCCCGTTGAAGAGCATCCTGTCGAGCTTCCGCCGCCCGGATTCGAACACGCGGCGGAATTCCTCGGCCGCCGGTTCATCGCCGACGGCCTGGGCCATCTCCGCCCCCGCCGCCAGCGCCGCCAGGTACAGCGACCCGCACATGCTGTTGGGCCCGTGGAACTCGATGTCGTAGGTGTTGTGCTGGACGCCCTCCATTACGCCGTCGGCGTCGGCGTCCCAGCCGGCGAATCCCTTCCAGGCGAAGCGGATGGACTTCTTCACCGCCGGCCAGAGCGACTTCAGCAGCCGCCGGTCGCCGCTGATCCGCCACTCGCGGTAGGCTTTGACCACGGTGCCGAACTGCCCGTCGGCGGCGGGGAGCTTCTTGCGCCACGGCCGCAGGCCGGCGCGCAGCGGCAGCATGGTGCGGAAGCTCATCGCCCCGCCGCTGTGGAGGTTGTCCTGGTAGTCGGTCAGCCGCATCGTCCGCTCCAGCGACGGGTAGAGGTGGGCCAGCGACTGCTCGTAGTTCCATACGTGGGTGCAGTTCATGGGGCAGCAGCCGCTCTTGGGCCCGCAGCCTTCGAAGGCGAAGATCCGCCCAGCCGGCTTGTCGGGCGGCGAGTCCAGCCACATGGTGGTGTTGGTGCGGATGGTGGACATCTGTGAGCTGACGGCGTCGAGCACGTCGCCCGGCAGCGTGCTGTCGAACAGCGCCCGCTCGAACCTCAGCGTCCGCTCGCGCAGGGCGGGGAGGTTGTCCGCGACGTAGCGGGCCGCCTTCCAGGCGTCGGGGAACCTGCGGGCGTAGTGGTTCCGCACCGGCCGGCCCTTGCGCCCGCGCGGCAGCATCCACTCCGCCAGGCGGATCGGGAAGCTCCAGGCGATGATGAAGACGATCTCGGTCGTCGCCCGCGGGCGGAGGCTGTAATTGGCGGCGAGCATGCCGATCCGCGTCCGCCGCTGGTCGCTGGGCCTGGTCCGGGCGGTTGGCCCCGCCGCCCCCCCGGTGGCCGAGTAGGCGTCCCAGACCTTCTGCCCCTTGTCATACCAGCCGGGCTCGTCGAAGTCGGTGGCGTAGCTGACTCGCCCAGCCGTGGTGGCAAGCGCCTCCGAGCCGTGACCGACCTGCCCCGCCTTGTGCCTGCGGCCGGTCATGTGGATGCCGCGCAGGGCCCCGGCCCGGCGGAAGGCGTTGACGTTCCCGCCCAGTCCGCCGGCGCCGCTCAGGCCGACCGTGTTGGCCATGCTCAGGGCGACCGAGCCCGAGACAGCCTTGGCCGTGCGGTTGCTCACCCGGTAGATAAGCACGGCCGCCGGTATGGCCGAATCCGCCGCCTCGAAGGGGATCATCGGGTTGAACGCCTCGAGGGCGACCCGCACCGGCAGGTCGTCGTCCTCGAAGAATACGCGGGCGACCGGGTAGGTGCCGACGAACAGCGCCTCCGCCAGTCGGGGCAGGCCCGGCAGGTTGGCCGGGCGGAGCCCGTGGCTGTCGTGGTGCGGCGGCAGGAGCTTCCGCTCGAGGACGCGGGCGACCTTGCGGCGGCCCTGGCGGGCGAATATGAACGGCATGGTGTACGGCGGGCGGTAGCCGAGGTTGGGGTTGTTGAATATCTCCCAGTCGCGGAGCTGACCCCTGCCGCCCAGGCCGATGGTGCCCGTGCCGATGCCGCCCAGCGGGAAGGAGATCATCTTAAGCGACTCGCCGCTGTACGCCGGCAGGGCCGGATCGTGCAGCTCGTCGCGGCTGAACGGAAGCTTCGTTCGCTTGGCGGTCGGGCGGGCCTTGCTGCTCATCGTCGTGACCTTTCCATGTCGGCGGCGCCGGGCGGGCCGGCCCGCGCGGGCCAATATATGCGACTTCGCCCCCGCCAACAACGCACATCCTCGCCCAAGGTGTTGTCAGCACCTGGCCGATTCGTATAGTAGTCGCTTGCAGCCGGAGAGGTGCCGGAGTGGCCGATCGGGCGGCATTGGAAATGCCGTGTGCCCATTGGGTACCGCGGGTTCGAATCCCGCCCTCTCCGTTA
>CBFCZU010000176.1:0-8951 GCA_965602635.1 uncultured Planctomycetales bacterium
GGGCAGTTTGACTGGGGCGGTCTCCTCCCAAAGAGTAACGGAGGAGTTCAAAGGTCTCCTCAGCACGGTTGGCAATCGTGCGCCGAGTGCAAGGGCACAAGGAGGCTTGACTGCGAGACCTATAAGTCGAGCAGGTGCGAAAGCAGGACCTAGTGACCCGATGGTTCCGTGTGGAAGGGCCATCGCTTAACAGATAAAAGGTACTCCGGGGATAACAGGCTGATCTCCCCCGAGCGTCCAAAGCGGCGGGGAGGTTTGGCACCTCGATGTCGGCTCATCGCATCCTGGGGCTGAAGGCGGTCCCAAGGGTTTGGCTGTTCGCCAATTAAAGCGGTACGCGAGCTGGGTTCAGACCGGCGTGAGCCAGGTCGGTCCCTATCTGCCGTGGGCGCAGGAATCTTGAGGGGATTCTTCCTTAGTACGAGAGGACTGGGAAGGACTGACCTCTGGTGTACCAGTTGTCGCGCTAGCGGCACGGCTGGTTAGCCATGTCGGGAAAGGATAACCGCTGAAGGCATCTAAGCGGGAAGCCCACCCCGAGATTAGGATTCCATGTCCCGATTCGTCGGGACGAGAGCCCCCTGGAAGACTACCAGGTTGATAGGCCGGAAGTGTAAGGCGCGAAATCGCCTCAGCTAACCGGTACTAACGGGCGATTGCTTGATCACATTTATCATGGGCCCGAGGGCCCGTGCCGCAAAGGCGCGGTGGGCCTCACAGCGACGTCTTTATGAGATCGTTTCTCGGTCGATCAGTTTATCCGCCGGCCCCTTGGCAGGGCGCCGAGCGATCAACTGAGAAACCGGCGAACCGTGTCGTCCGGCCGGCAGGCCAGGCGACGCAGTGGCGGTGTCCATACGCTGCGGGAAACACCTGTTGGGTTCTCACGAGCTTGCTCGCGGGAACCCTCCATTCCGAACACAGTAGTTAAGCCGCAACGGCCGATGATACTGCTTTGCGGGAAAGTAGGTGAACGCCGCCTCTTTCGAAGGGCCTCCGGGTACTCCCGGGGGCCTTTCTTCATGCGCGGGCGCTGAGCGCCTCGCCCACCTTTCTGACGGCCGCTGCCATGTCCAGCACGTCGCCGCGGGCGAGCCCCTCGTGAATGGTCAGGATCACCAGTTCCCCGAGCAGCTTCTCGGCCCGGGGGCACATGCCCCTGGCGTATTCGATCTTGCGCCCGCCGTGGCAGCCGTCGAGTGGGTGCCCGCTTCGGCCGAAGGTAACCTTGCCCGCCAGCGCCTGCATGCACAGGTAGATCGGATCGCCCGTGTAGCCCACCCAGCACGGCACGCCCTCGGCCTCCAGCGCCTCGGCGAACCGCTTCGCCGGCGGCCCCGTCACGCGCAGCGGATAGAGCCAGTAGGTGTGCTTGCCCCCGCTGGTCACCGGGGCCGGCACCACGCCGGGCACGTCGCGGATCGACTCGCTCAGCAGGTCGCCCAGCTCGTTGCGCTTGCCGACCACGTCGGCGACCTTGTCCATCTGCGCCAGCGCAACGGCGGCGTGCAGTTCGGTCATGCGGTAGTTCAGCCCGAGGAAGTGGTACCCCCGCGCGCCCGCGGCCGGGTCGCGCGCCCAGCCCTTGTCGCGGAACATGGACATGCGCAGCCCCAGGGCCTCGTCGCTGGTGACTGTCACGCCCCCGTCGCCGCAGGTCATGTGCTTGCTCTGCTGGAGGCTGAAGCACCCGACCCGGCCGAACGTGCCGACGAACCGGCCCTTGTACTCGGTCATGTGGGTCTGGGCGCAGTCCTCGATGATGTCTAGCTTGTGCCGCCGGGCGATGTCCAGCATCCTGTCCATGTCGCATGGGTTGCCGAACAGGTGCACCAGCAGGATCGCCTTCGTCCGCGGGGTGATCTTCGCCTCCACGTCGCTGGGGTCCATGTTGTAGGTGTCGTCGATGTCGGCGAAGATGGGGATGGCGTTCTGGTAGAGCATGCCGACGATGGTTCCGGCGTCGGTGATGGGGCAGGTGATGAACTCGTCCCCCGGCTCGGGGTCCACGCCGGCGACGGCGACGTGGATGGCCGCCGTGCCGGAAGTCGATGTCACCGCGCGTTTTGCACCGTAGAGTTCGGCGAACCTCCGCTCCAGTTCGCCGACCATCTTCCCGCCCATGCCGAAGAGGCTTTGCGAGCGGATGGCCTGGGTGGCCAGGTCCACCTCCTCCTGGCCGAACGGTTGGCGGGGCGGAAACGGCTTTGTCCGTTGCGGCTTTCCTCCGTCAATTGCCAGATCGCTCATGCAAGTCGCCTTTCCTCTCGGCTGGACACCTCGTCAACCTTCGCACGGTATTCGAGCATCATGTTCGCCCGTCTGCCCCGGTCAAGGCAAATCCGCGCCCGGGGGGGCGAAGTATTGGGTTGTCACCGCCAGGGCGATGCCTTAAACAAGTCGCGCTGGGATCGCCCCTCGGATCGTTAGGAGAGCCGAAAATGCCAGAGAGGCTTAGCGGGCCGGCGCCGGCCAGCCGGATCGAGGTGCGCCGCGCCGACGAGACGCGGACGGTCATGGCCGGGGACGAGATGGCGTCGATTTACTTCTGGACCGACCGGCTGGTGTTCACCGTCTCGCAGATTCCGCCGGGCGGGCGGAGCACGCTCGACCCGGGCCACAAGGACGCCGACGAGATCTGCTACGTCGTCGAGGGCACGCTGGTGCTGGAGTTTCCCGAGTTGCAGCGTTGGGAGCGGCTCTCGGCCGGCGACGCCATCCAGATTCCCCAGGACGAGCCGCACACGGTCATCAACCCGACGGACAAGGCGGCCGTGAGCATCTGGGCCACTGCCCCGCACCTGGGCTACGAGCTGGCCGACCTGACGGGCGTGGCCGCTCCGGACGGGAAGGGCCCGAAGCGTGGATGAGACGGCGTTTTCGATTCGGGCCGCACTCTCGGCCGCGAGGATGGGCGAGGACGTCAAGGCCCTCGTGGCCTGCGCCCCGCGCCACGCCGGCACGGACAACGAGCACAAGGCGGCCGGCTACGTCGAGGCCCAGTTCCGCGCCGCCGGCGTGGAGGTCAGCATCGACCGCGTCGAGGGGATCAACGCCTGGAAGCTCAATAACTGCCGCGTCCGCGTGGTCGATCCGGTCGCCCAGGAGCTTACGAGCATCGCCCTGCTGGGCTCGGGCTCGACGCCGCCGCGGGGCGTGGTCGCCGAGCTGGTGTACGTCGGCGCGGGCCGGACGGAAGACTTCGCCGCGGCGGACGTGGCCGGCAAGTTCGTCATGCGCGACCCGCCGCGGGCGCTGATGCTCGACAACGCCTCCGACGAGACCGCCCCGCAGGGCCCGACGGAGATGATGATCGCCCGCGGCGCCGCCGGATTCGTCGAGCACGCACGCGTCAGCGGCAGGATCCTCCAGATGCCGCTGCTGTCGGGCCCCAAGGGCCTGCCCGTGCCCGCGGTCGCCGTCACCTACGAGGACGGGCAGTACCTCAAGGAGCTGCTGCGTGAGTGGTACGCCGTGCCGGGCGGCTTCAAGCGCCGCGACGAGGACGTGCCCGTGAAGCTCCGCGTCGAGGTGGACGCCGAGACCAGGCCCTCCCACGGCCTGAACGTCGTCGGGCGGATCGAGGGCGGCGAGCTGGGCGGGCAGGTGGTCTGCCTGGTGGCGCATCACGACAACGCCAACGGCCCGGGCGCGTGCGACAACGCCACGGCCGTGGCCGTCAACCTGGAGACCGCCCGCGTGCTGGCGAGGATGGGCCGGCCGAGGCGGACCATCGAGTTCCTCTCGCCCACCGGCGAGGAATACGGCGAGGTCGGCTCGGACGCCTACGTGGCCAGGTACGTCAGGGCCGACCCGTCCGCCTACGTCGGCTGCATCGTCCTCGACATCATCGGCAACGGCGACCACCTGCACTACGTCACCGAGTCCATCTGCCTCGGCAAGCTGGTCCGCAACGACGCGGCGCTGAACCGCAGGCTCTGCCGCGTCTGCGACGGGCTCGGCTACGTCATCGAGCCGACGCCGCTGGAGTACGCCAGCGACGACGGGCCGTTCATCCTCGCCGGCGTGCCCACCTCTTACCTGGCCAAGCTGATCTCCCCGAGCTGGCCCTGGCTGCACACCTACATGGACGACTTCGAGGTGGTGGACGTCAACGGGCTGACCGTGGTGGCCGAGATCGTCGCCAACACCATCTGGCAGATTGCCAACGAATAGTGATACCCTGTATGGGCGTAAGACCCTCGGGGGAGGAGGCATTGAGATGATGCGAATCGCCCTGCTGACGCTGCTGCTGACGGCTGGGATGGCCCTGGCCGGCCAGTTGGAAATCGGCAGCCGGATCGTCACCCGCAAGGATTCCCTGCGCGCCGTGCTGAAGCTGACGAAGGCGCTCAAGGGCGCGGGCCGGCTGAAGCTTACCTGGACGGACACCTACGGCCGGACCGTGGCGGCAGAGGAAAAGCCGGTGAAGGTGAACGGGCGCGAGGTCGCCGTAGTGCTGCCCCTGGCGCGGGCGGCGGCAATGGTGAACTTCCTGGCGGCCGAGCTGACCGTCGGCGAAACGACCGTCCGCGCACCAAAGGCCCAGTTCGTCGTCACGCCGACGGACACAAAGTGGGACGACTATAAGATCTTCATGTACTACGCCTACAAGACGGCCGCCCAGCAAAGGGCGCTGCGCGGGCTGGGGATCACCTCCGGGCAGCTTCAGTCCGGGCGGACCCAGACGCCGACCGGAGGCCGGACGTGGTGGCAACACGATTACCGCTACTACTGCGACCAGATCAACCACCGCTACTTGGCGGCCTATCACTCGCCGGCCTACACCCCCAAGCACTTGAAGCACCAGCAGGCCGAGGCCGCCTACCGCAAGGACCGAACCAGCGTCGAGCCCTTCAAGCGGAAACCGTGCTTCCACGACGTCAAGGCCCGCGCGGCGGCGATGGCCCGACAGCGCCGCGCCGTGCAGACGCAGATGCGGTTCAAACCCTTCATGTACGGGACCGACGAGTGCGGCACGGGCAACCTTGTCGAGGCGATCGACCTGTGCTTCGACGGGCGGACGCTGAAGGCCTTCCGCAAGTGGCTGATCGAACAGTACGGCTCGCTGGCGGCGATCAACAAGCAGTGGGGCACGGACTTCAAGAAGCTCTCGGACGTCGTGCCCTTCACCACCGACCAGATGATGGCCCGCGGGGACGACAACCTCTCGCCCTGGGCCGACCACCGACACTTCATGAACAAGGTCTTCGCCGACGTGCTGAAGGAAGGCTGCGACGTCATGAAGGAGGTGGACGGCGAGGCGATCGGCGGGATCGTCGGCGCGCAGATGCCCTCGGCCTTCGGCGGCTACGACTACTGGCTGCTAAGCGAGGCGCTGGACTGCATCGAGCCGTATAACATCGGCAATAACCGTGAGATATGGCGCTCGCTCGTCCCCGACAAGCCCGCCGTCACCACCGCCTTCGGCTTCGGGAACATGGAAGTATGGCGGCTGTGGCATCAGTTCCTCCACGGCGACCAGGGCATCATCATCTACGACGAGAAGCACCGCTACCTCACCGCCGACGCCAAACCCACCAAGCTGGGCGCCGACATCGCCCCGACCTACCGTGAGCTGACCGGCGGGCTGTGCAAGCAACTGAAGCACATGAAGGGCATCAACGACCCGGTGGCGATCCACTACTCGCACCCGTCGATCACGGCCCACTGGATGTTCGAGGTTCGCCCGAGGGGCAAGAACTGGATCAACCGGGGCAGCGCCAGCGAGCGGAAGGATTCCGACTTCCTGCGTCTGCGGCAGTCGGCCATCCATCTGCTGGAGGACAATCAGCTTCAGTACTACTTCGCCTCCTACGGCCAGCTCGAGAACGGCGCCTTCGACAAGATGGACGCGAAGGTGCTGATCCTGCCGCAGTCGGTGGCCATGAGCAAGGCCGAGTGCGATGCGGTGCGGCGGTTCGTCAAGCGCGGCGGGACGGTCGTCGCCGACTGCCGCACGGCCCTGATGGACGAGCACTGCAAGATGCTGCCCAAGGGCCAGCTCGACGACCTGTTCGGCATTGAGCGGACGGACACCAAGTTCGCTCCCGGCAAGTCGGGGCTGAAGGCCGCCCCTGCCGTCAGCCCGCACATCCTGCTTGCGGGGCTGCCGAAGGATCTCCGGGCGGCGGAGCCGGGCGTGAAGGCAGAGCTTGCCGCCGCCTTGTATCAAGACGCGAATGGCACGCCGGCCGTCATCGTCAGGGAGCACGGCAAGGGCAGGACGATCTACCTGAACGCGGTCATCACCGATTATCATCGGTGGCGGCTGCAACCGCCGCAGGGCAAGCTGCTTCGGGAGCTGATCGCCAAGATATGCCGTCTGGCCGATGTGAAGGGGCAGCACAAAGTCGAGTTCGTCAAAGGCGGCGAGCCCCAGGGCGTCGAGCTGCAAACCTGGCAGTCCGGCAAGCTGGGAATGCTCAGCCTGCACCGCAACTATCAGCTTCGCGTCTCCGAGCTGGGCCCGCCGCAGTACCACAGCCAGAAGGTGCTGGAGAGGCCCATGAAGCTCACGGTAGATCTGGGCAAGGCCCACGCCGTTTACGACCAGCGGGCCGGCAAGTACCTCGGCAAGAAGCGGAACGTCACTTTCGACCTGCCCAGGTACGAGCCGGTGATGCTCTCGATTCTGCCCGAGCCGGTGGAGGGCCTGACGATCACGGCGCCGGCCGGGGCGAAGCGTGGCGGCCTGCTGAAGGTCAAGCTCGCGCTGAAGGGAGAGGCCCTCGGCGACGCGCACGCCTTCCGCGTCCGTGTGATTGGTCCGGACGGAAAGGAGCTGCCGCCTCTGACGCGGACCCTTGCCGCGCCTAAGGGCCAGGTCGCCTGGGACGTGCCGATTGCCGTCAGCGACCCGGCCGGGAGCTATACGCTGGTGGTCCGCGACATCGCAACCGGGACCTCCGCCAGGCAGAAACTCGACGTCCGCTGATCGGCCGGACCGCCGGCATGCCGCGACGCCGGCGGGCAGCTATAATGCGGCCATGCGATTGCGGAAGCTGCTGGAATCGGCGAGGCGCCGGGCGGCGTATTACCGGCGCCTCTACCGCCACCCGCGGACGCCGCGCCCGGCGCGCTGGTGCCTGTGGGCGGCGCTGGCCTACCTGGCCATGCCCATCGACCTGGTGCCGGACTTCGTGCCGGTCCTCGGGCAACTGGACGACGTGCTGATCGTGGGCGGGCTGCTGGCTCTGGCCCTGCGCCTGATTCCGCCGGAGGTACGTGAGGAATGCCGCGCCGAATGACGCGGCGAGGATTCTCATGCCCGACAAGGACGAAGTCACGCGATGCAGCATCTGCGGGCGGGAGCCGGTGGGGGACGAGTTGCCCCGGCTGGTGTGCCCGCGGTGCGACGCGATGGCGCTGAACGACGCCGCCAGGCCGGCGCGGGCGGCCCACGACGGCAGCGCCGGCGACAACCCCGTCAGCATCGACGGCAGGCAGTGCTGGCGGCGCTACGGCCTGGGCGGGTGGGCGACCATGCTCGACGCTGACAACTGCCGCGACTACTACGAGTTCTGCAAGCTCAACGACCTGACGTGATCGGCGACCGCGCGGACGGGGGGCTGGGCGGACTCCGGTGGGGTGAGCCGGCTTTGGTTGCCTTATCGGCCTTACATTCGCAGCGAGAGCCGCTTGCCGGCCTTTTCCAGCACGACGTGATACGGCCCGATGACGACCACGCGCGCGCCGCTGACCTCATCGCCGACGGTGACCATGTGGCCGTTGATCACGGCGTGGGCGCCGTCGCCGGACTTGAGGATCGCCCCAAGCCGGAACTGGCTCGCGTCGAACGCTGGCCTGGATGTGGCGGCGATCTCTTCGGCCGGCCTGCTCGTCGGGCGCGTCGTCGGTATCAGTGCCTTTGCGGTGGGGGGGCTTGGCCGGGGCGCCGGACTCCCCGCCGCCAGTTGGGCGCGAGGCAGCTCCTCGACCGGGGGGCCCGGCATGCGCGCCGCGGCGGTCCCTCCCGCCGCGGCGGCCTGCGCCGCTTGAGGCCGCCCCGACGGCTTGGGCCTGGCCTGCGGCGGCACGGACAGGTACGTGAACCCGCACACGGTGGCGATCACCACCACGGCGAGCGCGGCCGCCGCACGTGGTTTGGGCCTGCGGGCGGCGGGCGCGTCGCCGCCCTCGTGCTGGCGGTTCTCGGCCTCGACTCGCTTGAGGGCTTCGTTGATCAGGCTCATTAGGCCGCTCCGTTCAGACCTCGCAGGCCACTTCGTTCAGGTCGCCTATGGCCGTGCGGACGATCTCGCCGCTGATGGAACTGGCACCTTTGACGTACGCGGCCAGCAGCGCCTTGTCGCCCACGGTGTTGATCAGCCGGGGCGTGCCGCCGCTGTACTCGTAGATCTCGTCCACCGCCCCGTCGTCGAACCTCAGGCCGCCGTTGTTGCCGGCGACGCTCAACCGGTGGCTGATGTAGGCCGACGTGTCGCTGCGGCTCATCGTGCTGAGGTGGTAGCTGACGGTGATCCGCTGGGTGAGCTGCCGCAGCGTGGGCCTGCGCAGCTTAGCCCGCAACTCCGGCTGCCCCGCGAGGACGATCTGGAGCAGCTTGCGCGAGTTCGTCTCGAGGTTGCTCAGCAGCCGGACCATCTCCAGCAGGCCCACCGACATGTCCTGGGCCTCGTCGATGATCAGCACGGTGTCGCGGCTCTTGGAGTTCGCCTCCAGCAGGAAGGAGTTCAGCGCCGTCAGGTAGCCGAGGCGGTCGCGCCGGTTGCACTCCACGCCGAACTCCTCGACGATCCCGCGCAGCAGTTGGGTGGCCGTGAGCATGGGGTTGAGGACCAGCGCGGTGTGATATTCCGGGCCCAGGCGCTCCAGCAGCTTGCGGCAGAGGGTGGTCTTGCCCGTGCCCACCTCCCCGGTCAGTAGCACGAAGCCCTTCCGCCTGCGGATGGCGAACAGCAGGTGGTTCAGCGCCGTGCCGTGCTGTT
>CBFCZU010000177.1:0-8915 GCA_965602635.1 uncultured Planctomycetales bacterium
ATCACCGGGATCGTCAGCCGCGACCACGTATCGGCCACCGGGCGGCTGTACCCCGAGGGCATGGAGCTGGCCGTCGGCGACGTTAACGCGGCCGTGGGCGGGCTGGTCGATGCGGGCGTGGACGAGATCGTCGTCTGGGACAATCACTCGGCCTCGTTCAACCACCCCTTGCCGAAGCTCAACCCGGCCGCCACTTACCGGCGCGGCGGCAGCGCCAACGGGCTCCGCTGGCAAGGGCTGGACGACAGCTTCGGCGGGCTGATCCTGCTGGGCTACCACGCCCAGGCGGGCACGCTCGGCGGGGTGCTGGAGCACACGATGAGCAGCCAGAGCTGGTTCCGGCTGTCGGTCAACGGGCGTGCGATCGGCGAGATCGGCATCGACGGTGCGCTGGCCGGGGCGGTTGGCGTGCCGGTGATCATGGTCAGCGGGTGCGACAAGCTGTGCGCCGAGGCGGCCGATCTGTTCGGGTCGGAGGTCGTGGCGGCGTGCGTCAAGCATGGTCACGGCCGGCACGGCGCGACCTGCCTTCCGCCGGAAAAGACGGCCGGGCTAATCCGCTCGTCGGCGGCCGAGGCCGTGGGGCGGATCGGCAAGGTCAAGCCGCTCGACCTGGGCAGCCCGGCCGAGGTCGAGCTGATCTACAAGCACACCGACCTGGCCGACGGGGCCGACCTGCGGGCATTCGACGGGCGGCGGATCGACGGCTACACGGTCCGCTGGACGTGCCCGGACTTCGCCGCCTGGATGGGCTTCACGATGCGGAACCCGCCGCCGAGAGGCGACTAGTACCGCAGCGTCATTGTCGCTCGAGGCGCGGCTGGGGCTGGGGCAGGCGACGGGGCTGGGGAACCGGCCTGGGCGGCCGCGGCAGCGGAACCGGGCGGACCGGCACCGGCCGCTTGACCGGCTTGACGGGGACGATCTTCTCCATCAAGGCCGTGTGGACCATCCAGTCGTCCGCGGGTCGCGGCTTGACCTTGGCGACCGCCCCGCCGCGGGCGTGGGCGAGCGTCTGGCCGGTGCGAGGGCCGGAGAGCTTGTAGAGCTTGCCCACCCCGCGGGTGTCGGCCGCGGAGAAGCGGGCCTTGTAGCAGGCCTGGAGGTAGTTGCGAACGTCCTCCTGGCTGGGGCGGACGACCGCCCCGGCCGCAGTGAGCTTGGCATCCTCATACTGGCTCAGGTAGCTGTCGAGGACCTTGTCCTTCATGGCTGCGAACAGCTCGGGCGAGTTGAACAGGTCGGCCGCGACGATCCTGTCGCCATCGGCCACCACCACGCCGGCGCAGTCCCTGGGCAGCTTGGCGGTGATGGGCTTGCGGAGCCTGGCGAGGCGCTGGACGTTCTCGGGCTTGGTCATGGCCTTGGCCAGGTCGCCGCTGGCCGTGACGGTCTTCATGCGCAGGTTGGCCTTGGAGACTTCGTCCCAGACGGCCCCCTGCCCGGCCTTGGCGGCGGCGCTGGCGCGGACGGCCAGCGGCGCGATGGTCGTGGGGCCGGCGAAGATAGCCTGGCCGCGCCACCTGCCCCGCTGGACGCAGTACAGCTCCAGCACGGTGGCCGAGTCCGGCGCCAGCAGGGCGTCGCTGGTGAGCGTGCGGTTCTGCTTGCCGCCGGTGATGACCTCCCCGGCCATGAGGAAGATCATCTTGTCGCCGGACTTGTTGACGAACCTGGCCTGGCTGACGCGGGCGTCCTTCAGCTCGTCGATGACCAGCAGCTTCTTGGCCAGGGCCTGGTCCATGGTGAGCACGCCGTCGAGGCGGTTGACCGTCGAGAGGCAGACGGGGAATATCGTCAGGCTGCCCAGCTTCGCCGGCGGGTGGATGTTGGCCCGGTCGAGGTAGCGGACAAGGACGTTCCTGGGCGGGGCGACCATCCTGACTGTCCTGGCCTCCTGGGCGCCGCCGGCCGAGGCCATCAGGCAGCACGCCAGCGCCGCGATCGCTGTCCTGCGCATGGTCGGTCTCCTTTGGGGGGGGGGTGCACGCACCACCGTCATATTGGACGCACGGGCCGGGCGGAAAGTTCCCGCCGGCAGAGCCCGTCACGGTCGGCGGGCCCGCGCCTTGGCCTCGTCGAACTCGTCCCCGCGGAAGGTGCTGCCCAGGTAGGTCTTGCGCACCAGCTCGTCGTTGATGAGCTGCTTTGGCGGGCCCTCGCGGAGGACCTTGCCGGAGTCGATGATGTAGGAGCGGTCGGTGACGCTGAGCGTCTCGCGGACGTTGTGGTCGGTCAGCAGGATGCTGATGCCCCCGTCCTTGAGCCCGCGGATCTCCCTCTGGAGGTCCTCGACGGCGATGGGGTCCACGCCGCTGAACGGCTCGTCGAGCAGGATCATGGTCGGGTTGGTGATGAGCGCCCGGGCGATTTCCAGCTTCCGCCGCTCGCCCCCGGAGAGCGTCCGGGCCTCGTGGTCGGTGACGTGGGTGAGCCCGAACTGCTCCAGGAGCTGGTCGGCGCGGCTGTGGCGGGCATCGCGGGCCAGGTCCATGGTCTCGAGGATGGCCAGCAGGTTCTCCCTGACGCTCAGCCGCTGGAAGATGCTCGGCTCCTGGGAGAGGTAGCCCATGCCCCGGCGGGCCCGGCGGTACATGGGCATTTCGGTCACGTCCACGCCGTCGAAGATGACCTGGCCCTCGTTGGGAGTGATCATGCCGATAATCATGCGGAAGGAGGTCGTTTTACCGGCCCCGTTTCGGCCGAGGAGGCCCACGATCTCGCCCTGGTTGACACGCATGCTGACGTGCTCAACCACCGCCCGCCCGGAGTATCTCTTAACCAGACCTTTGGTCTCAAGCAGAACCATTATGTGCGACCAACCATTGTGGATAACTTGTGCATAACTTCGCTTCGCTGTGTGTCAGAATATGCCGCGCTGCCGTGTCGGCGCTTTGCCGATACCGCTTCCGCCGCGCCGCCGCCCCGACAATGGCCGGGGCCGCGCCGCAAGCCCTTGCCAGGCAATCGCTTGCTACCGCTCATGCCCGCGGCCGGCCCGGACCGCCCGCCGCCGCGGCAAGCATCGGGCCGGATTTCGCCGCCCGCACCGGGCGGACCGCCCCTCGGCATCAGTACAGATACCGATGTGAATAACTCAACGGCTCGGCCCGTCCTCGCCTGTCTCTCGCGGGGCCGGCACGCAACGGCATCCGGCGGCCTGAGGCTAGCGAATCAGCCTCATGCGCCCCACGTTCGGGACAATACCCACATCCGGGATGATCGGCAAGCCTTCCAGCAGAGGAATCCGGTATCCCCCCGGCCAGTAGACGAAGAACGCCTTGCCGATCATGACGTATCGCGGGACGGTGCCCTTCTGGTAGCCGGCGCGCAGCGTCGGCGCCTGGGAGAACCACATCCGCCCGTCCTGGCTCTGGGGGCTGTTGTCGCCCAGGACGAAAAACTCATCCATATCCGGGTTGTCGAAGAACCGCCGCAGGACTATCGGATTGCCCGTGGTGCCGTGACCCTTCTGGCCGGTGTCGGCGCCGTCGGGGGTGCGGATCTTAACGCAGGTGTAGAAGACGTCCCGCATCAGCTTTACGTGCCACAGCTCGGACCGGCCGCCCTCGGCCAGAATGGCGACCTTGGGCATGGGCACCTCGACCTGCGTGCTGTCCGGTGCGTGCGGGTCGTTGTAGGCGTGCTTGATGAGCCGGGCCCGATCGACCTTGTACTGCTGGTCGGTAGTCTTGAGCACCACCTCGCCGTTGAGCCACAGGCTCACCTGGTGGTCCACGTGGGTCAGGGAGACCTCGTACCCGCGCCCGATCTGAAGCGGCGGCAGGTCCTCGCGCGAGCCCCACAGCTCGGTCTTGTCGTCCCAGGCGACCTTGCCGGACTTGTCGGCCTGGCGGTACTCCAGCCGGCAATGCCCGTCGGCGCCGACCCATGCCCGGAAATGATGGTGGAAGCTGCTGAGGCACAGGGCGACCCGGGAGTCCTCGGCCTTGGGTACGAACATGAAAGAGAGCTTCAGGTCGGTGTTGACGTCGGTCATCTCGTCGTACTGGCCCTCTTCGGGGTTGTTGTATGCATAGGCCGGGTAGAACCGCTTCGGGTCGCCATCGGCGCCGAACTGCAGCCGCCCCCGCTTCCTATTCCCGGTGAAATCGAACACCCGCCCGCCGTGGGAGTCGAGCTTCCAGGCATCTTTGTCGCCCTCGGACGGGCGCCAGGGCGACTCCCACTTGGTGCGGTTGAGGCTCTTGTACACCTCCGGGGCGGGCTGGTAATCGTTGTCGAAGACCACCTGCCACATGACCTTCTGCGTCTCGGGCGACTTGCGGAGGATCCGCCAGGAGGCCTTCTCGTGGTCCCGCGCGTCCAGCAGGCCGTTGCCGTCGGCGTCGAAGTCGCGCTTGTCGATCACCCCGTCGCCGGTGCGGTCGCTGCCCTCGCAGACGAATATGTCGCCGTGGACGATCTCGATCATCTGCCCGGGCCGGCCTATCAGGCGCTTGATGTAGTTCTGCTCGTTGTCCTGCGGGTTCTTGAATACGACCACGTCCCAGGCGGCCGGCTCGCGGAAACGGTAGAGGTATTTGAGCACGAGCACACGGTCGCCGCCGTAGCGTCGGGGCACCCGCTCGTCGAAGTCTGTCCTGCTCAGCTTGCTGCGACAGTTGGGGCAGGCGGCCCGCAGCTGCCCGCCCCTCAACGCCAGCGACTTGCGCGGCGTCCCGTGGGAGTAATGGTACTTGCAGGCCGGGCAGTCGAACTGCCAGTGCTTGCCCATCAGCCGCGGGGCCATCGAGCCGGTGGGGATGACGAACGCCTCCAGCACGAACGCCCGCAGCACGAACGCCAGCACTATGGCCACCCAGATGCTCTCGCCCATCTCGCGGGTCGAGGCGATCTGCTCGTTGTCCTTCGGCTCGCTCTGCGCCATGCCTTCCCGTCCTCGGGGTTCAATACGTTAGCCCGGATCTTGCACGATGCGCGTGCAACATCCGCCGCAGCGGCTTCGACGCGAGCGACTTACGTCGCTCTTGCTCAGGGCCAGCCTTGAGCGAGGCGCGAAGCGCCGAGTCGAAACCTGTGCGAGAGAACCGCCTCTCGCAAAGGTGCTTATTGCATAGACCCGGAAGGGGTCATGCAATAAGGCAGGTTAGTCGGACGGGGGCGTTCATGCCAACAGGAAACTTCGCCCGCCGCGATGGCTGGCTCGACTTGCGGCACCCCCGGGCTTTCGCGCGAGGGCCAGGGCGGAGGCCGCCAGGCTCAAAATTCCTGCTACCTATTGTCAGCGACGGTCAGATGGCGTATAATCATATGGAATAATATCGGATGTCGCGGGGAGTGTGGCCGCGGCTTCACCCGGCGGCTGGGTGGACTGCCATCTGCAATTATCTCTAATGTTCCTCCACCCCCCGGGGGCCGCTCATCTGCCCGCGACCGGAACAGTATGGTTGTGCGCGCGCTTGCCGTACGCGCCATGCAAGAAGGGAGTCGGCGATGAAAAGTGAGGATGTGCGGACATGCGCAGGGCGGGGCCTGTGGCTGGTCATCCTGCTGCTGGGCGGGCGGGCCTGGGCCGGAGACACGTACTGGCAGCACGACCCGGCCGCGGCTGGCGACTGGTTCGTCCCGGCCAACTGGACGGCCGGCCTGCCGACATGGGAGCACAGTGCGTACGTGAACAACGGCGGAACCGTGCAGATTGCCGCCGGCCTGGCGGAAGCCCGCAAGCTGCATCTGGGGCACGCGGCCGGGGCGTCCGGCACCCTCGAACTGGGCGGCGGTGACATGGTATCCGGCTCGCAGTACATCGGCCACTCCGGGGCGGGGTCCTTCCAGCAGACAGGGGGAATCAACAAGCCCTGCCAGTTGCTCGCCGTTGGCTACGAATCGGGTTCTCAGGGAACCTACGAACTGAGCGGCGGCGAACTCCACGGGCAGGGCTACGAGTACGTGGGATTCGAGGGGACGGGCCTTTTCACACAGACCGGTGGGGTCCACACCATCGACAGGGAGCTTGGGATCGGGGGCATGCCGGGCTCACAGGGGACGTACGTGTTGAGCGGGGGCAGCCTCGAGGGGCAACACTTCATCGAACAGTCCGTCGGACTCTTTGGGGATGGTCTTTTCATCCAGACAGGCGGGATCAACGTGGCCGGACGTCTTTATCTCGGGCGCCACTACGGCTCCCACGGCACATATGAGTTACGGGGGGGCGAACTCCTGTCAGAGACGTTTCAGTACGTCGGCGAAGACGCCGGAGGCCTGTTCAAACAGACAGGTGGAACCAATACGGTTCAAGGTCGGCTCTGGGTCGCCGTCAGTGGATGCACCGGCGCATACGAGTTGCACGCCGGCCAGCTTTTGGCCAGTGAGGAGGTCATCGGTAACAAGGACCTGAGCTGCCTTCACGGAACAAGGCTTTTCAGGCAGACTGGTGGGACGAACACGGCGGGCTATGTCTGCGTCCGTCCCGGAGCCAGATATGAGTATGCCGGCGGCACACTCGACATCACCGGCGGGCTGAACGTGGAAGGCGAGCTTGACTGCGCGGGCGCAAGCGTAGCTATCGACCTCGGTGACGATACGCTGGTGAACCTTTCGGACGGGTACGTCCTCAATGCCGGCAATGCCAGGCTGAGCATTGGAGCCAACTCGCTGACGATCTACAAGGCGGGTTGCCACCCATCGAGCTTGTTCGGCGCATTCAGCACGCAGGGCCTGTTCCACGAGGGAGGGCAGACACTTGTCATCGCGCCGGCTCAGGGGTTTGGCGGCTGGGGGGAAATCGACGACCACGTGGAGTGTCAGGGCACGATCGCCGCCAATCCCGGTGGCGGCATCACCCTCAATGCCGGCGTGCAGGTGTCCGCCGCCGGGAGCGTCAACCTGGGCATGGGCGGACTGATCGTGGACGACGAGGCAAGCAGCATCGGCGGCGGCAACCTATCCGCCGGCAAGGAATACGTGGGTCGCTACGGCACTGGGCTCTTCACGCAGACGGGTGGGACCAACACGATAGAAGAAGGGCTTTTCGTTGGGCGCGAGGAAGGAGCATCCGGAACGTACGAACTTAGCGCCGGCCAGCTCGAGGGCGGCTCTCGGCTGTACATCGGCTACTACGGGACAGGCCTTCTCAGCCAGACCGGGGGCACCAATACGACCCGTGGCCTGACCGTCGGCTACAAGACGGGATCGTGCGGGACATATGAACTCAAGGGGGGGGAACTGCGATCGGAGTACAACGAAACCATCGGCTACTCTGGCACGGGGCACTTCATCCAGACGGGCGGGATCAACAGTGCCGATTCCAGAATTTACGTCGGTAACTACGGAGGATCATCGGGGACTTACGAACTGATCGGCGGGGAGCTCCGCACAAAGGATCAGAACGTGGGGGGGGACAGCGGGACGGGGCTGTTCATTCAGACGGGCGGAATGAATACTGCCTCTGGTGACCTTTGCGTCGCGCGCGGGGAAAGATCATCGGGGACATACGAGCTGAGCGGGGGCGAACTTCGGGTGCTCGGCCCGCAGTACGTCGGTTACTACGGCAACGGGCTTTTCGCGCAAACCGGCGGCACCAACGCGGTCATTGCCGGGCTCTACCTGGGGCACAAGACCGGTTCAAGTGGCACATACACCATCTCGGGCGGCAGCCTCAGCACCGGGGGGCTGACCGTGGGCGCAGCAGGGACCGGGGAGTTGAGCATCACCGGCGCTTCGGCTGACGTCACGGTATCGCAGAGCCTCCTGTTCGGGCCCAACAGCACGTTCTCGGCCGTGGCGGGCAGCACTATCCATATGACCGGCTCGGCGTTCTACAACTCCAGCGCCGATCCGACGGCGCTGGGGGGGCTGGCCAGCCTGAGGCTGATCTTCGAAGGCGGAGGGGTGGGCTTCGACCCGGTGGAGGTGGCCGGGGAGGACCTGGGACCCCTCCCGGCCGGGTGGACCGACAACTTCGCCCTCGGCACACTGCAACTCGGCGGGGCCAACGCCGGCCGAATCCAACTGGTGGACGACGCCGACAACCAGCAGGACGGGCCCGGCAACGAGGCGCTGTACGTGGGCTGGCTCGTCCTCAACGCCGGCGCCGCCATCGACTTCAACGCCCTGGCACTCTACTTCCGCAACGGCGGCCTTCCCAAGCAGCTCTTCGCCGGCGACGCGAACCTCGACGGCCGCGTCGATGGGCTCGACTACCTCACGTGGTCCAGCAACTACGGCCAGGGCGGAATGGCCTGGACGGACGCCGACTACAACGGCGACACCGTCGTTGACGGCCTGGACTACATCGCCTGGTCCGGCAACTACCTTCGGGGCGGGCCGGGCGGCGAGGGCATGCCCGTCCCCGAGCCCGGGGCGGTCGCCCTGATCCTCGCGGGCGCCTGCCTGATCCTCACCCGCCGGCGGGCGGGTTTGCCGCGGCTCGGCGTCCGCGGTATGCTCTGGGCGTGAGTGCGTCGGAAAAGCTCGCCGTGCTGATATTCCTGGGGACGGTCGCCACGGTGCTGGCGGCGGGGGCGGTCATCCTGGCCGTTGACCTGATCCGCCTGCTGGCCGGGCGGCGGAGGCCGAGGCGCCGCGCGTGGGTCTGGGCGCGGCGGATCGTCCTGCCCCTGGCCGGGCTGGTCGTCGCCTGCATAGCCTACGGATACTTCATCGAGCCGTACTGGCTGGAGGTCACGGAAGTCCGAATCGCCAGCGGCAAGCTCGCCTCCGCGGCCAGGCCGATCCGCCTGGTCCACATCTCCGACCTCCACTGCGACCCGAAGGTCCGCCTGGAGGAGAAGATCCCGCGGGTCGTCGCGGGCCTGTCGCCCGACCTGATCGTCTTCACCGGCGACGCCGTCAACTCGATGGAGGGCCTGGGCAACTTCCGGCGGTGCATGAAGCGCCTCTCCGGCGTCGCCCCCTGCTACGCCGTGCTGGGCAACTGGGACGTCTGGTAC
>CBFCZU010000178.1:0-8876 GCA_965602635.1 uncultured Planctomycetales bacterium
GGCGCGGTACACCTCCAGCAGGCTGGTGTTGTCGATCTTCATGAAGAAGCCGTCCAGGCCCTCGGTGCGGATGCTGTGATCGGCCTCCGCCGCCCTGACGACGCTGCGGCGGAGCTGCTCGATCTTGGCCAGCACGTCCTTGCGCTTCTTCTGCGTGGCGATGCGGATGGCGGTCTCGACGTAGCGGCGGTCGTCAACGCCTTCGCGCCAGCCTTCCCAGCCGACGCAGTCGTAGATCTGCCCGTCGATGTCCCGGGCGGTTGGGGTCCAGTCGCTGTAGCCGTGGTCGAGGTCGTTGAACGGATCGACCGAGTGCCACAGGTAGGCCCAGAAGTAGATGCCGTCGGCGGAATACTTCCACGGCCCGAATCCGGTGCTCCACCGCACCGACCCCGGGCGGGTGCGGGCGGTGGCCATCGTGTAGGGATAGAACAGCTTGGCGACGCCCTTGTCGGCGAGCTTCTTCTTCTCGGCGGCGTTGGTGGGGAAGGCGCCGTTGCAGCTCCAGATGTCGGACTTGGTGCCCAGTTGCTTGACCGCCCACGCGCGGTTCATGAACACGCAGAAGACCTTCGTGTCGGGCGTGACCTTCTTGACCGCCTCGTAGCAGACGAGGTAGTTGCGGATCTTATCGGGCGTCTTGACCGGCTCGTCGAAGGGGCAGCAGATCATCTCCGGCCAGCCGTTGGCTTTTTCCAGGCGGCGGATGTCAACCCACCACTGGCCGTAGTGCTTGGCGAACTCGTCGGTGCCGACCTTGGCGCGGGTGTTGGCGACGACGTTGCCGGGGTTGGAGTAGCGGTTGTCGCCCCCGCCGAAGTACACCATCTTGACGAACCCGGCCTGCTTGAGCGACTTGAGGTACTCGTTCATCTGGGCGGAGACGCCGGCGACGCACTTGTCGCCGTCGAGCTTCGGCGCCAGGCCGCCCTGGGGCCACATCGACGACGCGTTGCACCCGTGGGCGCGGAGGTTCTCGACGAAGTCGCCTGAGATGACGCCGGAGATGTACCCGCCTCGGGCGACGTGATCGGCCTTATCGAGGCGGAAGGGCAGCACCTTCAGCCGGAGCGGCAGGACGGCCGAGCCGCCGCCGGAGCCCGAGAGGGTCAGCTTGCCGGCGTAGTCGCCGCTCTTGGCGTCGGCGGGCACGTGGATGGTGACGTGCCAGGCCTGCGACGTGCCTGCCTTGACGGGCAGCGGGCGGTTGGTCCGCAGCCAGACGGGCTGGACCTGCCAGCCCTTGGCCGACGAGCCCCCGCCGGCGCGCGTGGTGACGGCCTCGACGTACCGGACGGTGACCTCGCGCCCGGCGCGCAGCCGCCCCGGGCCGGTCAGGTCGCTGACGGCGGCGGTGACGGTCTCGTCGCGCAGGGCGCGGACGGCCACCTGGAGCGGCTCGTACTCGCCCGGCGTGGCGTAGGTCTGGAGCACCAGCGCCTTCCGCTCGGCGTCGGTGGGCACGGCCGCGGGGTAAACGCCCTGCGTGTAGCTGCGGACGAAGGGGATGAAGCCCCGCTTCCGGTCGGCGTCGCCGACCTCCCCGAGCTTGCCGCGCTCGGTGTGCGGGATGTGCTTGAAGCGCTTCTTGACGGCCTCGACGGCGGCGGCGCGGGCGGCCCGGCTCTGGCGCAGCGCCTCGGCGGCCAGGGCCTTGTCCGCCCGCACGACCTCGATCTTGTCGATGGGCGCGGTCGCCGTGCCGTTGAGCTGGAACGACCACGTGCCGCGGCGGCCGCGGACGAACTCCTTGGCGACGTAAATCAGCGCCTGCTTCCACTTCCCGTCGCCCGTGCCGCGAAGCTGCCCGAAGTAGTGGAACCCGTACCGCCCGCCGGTGCCCGTCCAGCTATACAGCGCCAGGCCGTCGGCGAGCGTGTCGCGGTAGGTCACCGCCAGCACGACGCTCTCGCGCGGGGCGGCCGTGTCCTTCCACCAGCACGGCAGGTGCACGTAGCACCAGGTGCTCTTGCCGGGGTAGGGCCGAAAGGCCCGCTCGCCGTCCTTTTCGACCGCCCCGAATCGCTCCACCTTCTCCTTGCCGCTGCCCAGGTCGCAGACGGCCAGGACCGCGTCGGCGGGGAACGATACCTTCTCGGCCCCGGCGGCTGAGGCGCAGATGCACGCCAGCAGGGCGGCGACAGTGATTCGCGAGCGGCTCGTCATGATTGCGTTCCCTTCCAGCAGAGATTCTCCGGACGGCCCCGTGCCCGAGGCCGTCGCCAGGACTCCCCGACCCCTTCGGCCGGCGGGCCGATCACTCAAGCGTCAACATCGCCACCGTGTTCTGGTCCTTCACGAAGATCCGCTTACCCGCGACCACCGGGTGGGCGTAGGTGGGCGTGTCGGCGACCTTGATCTTGGCCAGCTCGGCGTATTTCTTGCCGTCGGGCTTGAAAACGATCAGTTGGGAGGTGTTGGGCAGGGCCAGGATGACCGAGCCGGCATCGACTATGGCGGCGAAGCCCCGCCCGTGGCGGGTCTCGTCGGTCCAGGCCGTCTTGCCGTCCTCGTCCTTGGCGTTGATGCAGAACAGGTTGCCGCGGGCCGACAGGCCAAAGAGCAGCCCGTCCTTCAGCACCGGCGTGTTGAACTGCGGGGCGAGGTCCGGGTTGCTCCACAGCTCCTTGGCGGCGCAGATCAGGATCACAAGGCACACAGTCAGGCCGATGGATCGATTTGCGTTCTTCATGGCAGCTCCTGCTCGATTGGTGCTGAGTGGCCTAACGGAACCGCACTGACGCCGACAGAATGCTTGTCTGACTTGCCTGCTCCGGTTTGTTGGTATGTCCCGGATGCACGGCCCCGGTGGGCCGTCTGGGAGCATTCTACCCTCGCCCCGGCCTTTGGCAAAGCCTCGATTCGCCCGGGCGCTCCACCTGCCCCCGCCGTGCGGGCGTTCCCGTCTAGCGTGTCAACGTCACGCGACTTGCGGCGATCTTGTCCACGGCTTCGCGCGACAACGGCGCCGGGCGGAGCCTACCGGACGCCCACATGGTCGTGGTGTCAGTCCGATGCGGACTGTCCAGGCGCTCGCTGTTACCGACCGGCAGGATCGTCCGGGCCGAGTCGGGGTCATGCAGAGGCACGTACTGGGTGTAGCATTGCCCAGCCTGGCTCTTGATGGTCGCGCCGTCAACGCAGGTGATCGGGGGATAGGTCAGGTCGTTCTCGGCCTTCAGCGTGCCGAACCCGTCCAGGCTGACGTACCAGCCCAGCTTGCGCTTGGCGACGGATTCGCGGGCGCGCTGGCCCCAGAGGGCAGGGTCGCGCCCCAGCCGCCCGCGGGCCTTGCGCCACGCCCCGGCCAGCGAGCGGTCAATGAATTGCCGCTCCAGATCGTTCAGCTCGGCCCGGGGATCCGTGTCGATCCGCCCGCCGGCGGTCCGCAGGAAGTACGCCAGGCCGGACTGCCCTCCGCCGTAGACCTGCGCCAGCGGCGTGGCCACCATGCGGAAGAACGTGCCGATCTCGTTAGCCAGGGCCGCGCCGGGGACCGTGAGGTCCGACGACGCCCCCGCCTTCAGCCACGGGCCAAGCACGTCGAGCGCCGCCTTAGTCTCATCCGCCAGCTCGGCCTTCTGCACGTCGCGCAGGTGCAAGCCGAGACGGACGATCTCGCGGTGGGCCGGATTGACGGCGTCGTGGTGAATGGCCAGCACCTCCTCGGGGGTAAACGTCCGCTTCGCCTCCAGGCGCTCGCGCAGTCGCCAGGAGCGGATGGTGTCGCCGCCGGCCCCGGTCATCTGGCCGAAACTGACGGGGTAGAACGATTCGATGGGGCGGTGGTTGGCTGTTCCCAGGTAGCCGCGCTTGGGGTTCATCACGTGCGGCAGCAGCTCGTGCGGCACGAAGCCCTGCCAGTCATGCCTGCTTTCCGTGCCGTCATGAGCGGCCCGGCCAGCGTTGAGCGCGTGGCGGGAGCGGACGGGCATCGCCCCCACCGTCCAGTAGCCGATGTTCCCGGCCGAATCGCCGAAGACGCAGTTGGCGGTGGGGAAACGCCACTTCGCCAGCGCCTCGGCAAATTCGCCCGCGTTCCGTGCCCGGACCACGGCGAAGAACGCCTGGGCCGTCTCGCGATCGGTCTCGCAGACGGGCACTCGCTTCAGCGCCACGTGCCCCTCGCCGCGGGAGGCGAAAGCGAAAGGCGTGACCACCGGCCCGAGGTGTGTCACCCGCACGGGGTACTCGATCGAACGCCCGCCGCGGACTTTGATGGTCTCTCTCAGGACGGTCATTTTCCGCCATTGGCCGTCGAAGAAGTACTGGTCGGGATGCTCGGCGTCGGTCTTGAGACGGAACAGGTCCGCCTGATCGGCGCCCAGCGCGGTCAGCCCCCAGGCGATGCGATCGGTAAAGCCGATGAGAATGACCGGGCTGCCCGGCACGGCGATGCCGCGGGCGTTGAAGGTCTTGCCCCTGGCGTGGTACTCGTGGAAGAGCGACGGGTTGCGGACGGGCGTTTGCGGGTCGCTGACCAGCACGGCCGAGCGGGTGGTGGTGCGTCTGCGGCCGACGACCCAGGCGTGGCTGAACTTCGGCCCGCCCGCCCGGCGGGGGTCGGGCTTGACCTCGATGCCGTGGTCCTTGGCGAATTTCGTCACCTTGCGGACCCAGTCATCGGACACGTCCTCTCGGCGGACCACGGCCGGCAGATCGTCGGGGCCCAGCCGCTTCATTCCCGGAGGCAGTGGCGGCACGCGGAGGCGCCCACCGCGTCGCGGCGGCGCTCTGCCGGTCATCTGCCGCCATGCGATCAGGTCACGCGTCCCGTCGGTGGCGAAGAACTGCCCCAGGTGCCACCAGCTGACGATGCAGTCGGCCGGCGTCCACGGCTCGGGCGTGACGGCGCGGGTGGCGAACAGCGGGTTGAGCTTGCCGGCGTTGGCGGCGAAATAGGCATTCACGCCGTCGCAGTACGCTTCCAGCAGCGATCGCGTCTCCGCGTCGAGGTTGGCGGCGACGACCTTCGCAGCGCGGTAGAAGCCGAACGTCCGCATCTTCTTGTCGAAGTGCACCGCAGACTCGCGGCGACGGGTGTGGGGGGCGTTGCCGATGACTTCCGCCAGGCGGCCCTGCACGGTGCGGAGCGTGTAGTACATCTGGAAGCCCCGGTCCTCGGCCACGGCATAGCCGACGCCGTACATGGCCCCGGCGTCGGTGTCGGCGAAGACGTGCGGGATGCCCCAGGTGTCGCGGATGATCTCGATACTGCCGGACTCGGCGCCCGTTCCCGCCGCACAGCCGCATGCCGCCGTCAGGAACATCACCGCAAAGCCGCGCTGGTATCCGTTCACGAGAGGTCTCCTTGACCGGCTGGATGCGGAGCCCGGCGCCCGCAAGCACCGGACGGCGATTCGCAAACAAACTAGCCCGGATGTTGCACGACGGGCGTGCAACATCCGCCCCACGGGCTTCGACGCGAGCGACTTACGTCGCTCTTGCTCAGGGCTAGCCTTGAGCGAGGCGCGAAGCGCCGAGTCGAAACCTTTGCGAGAGAACCGTCTCTCGCAAAGGTGCTTATCGCATAGACCCGGAAGGGGTCATGCAATAAGCAGGCTAGCCGGACCCCGGGCCCAATACAAGGCGGCGTTCGCGCGGGCCCCCGGCAGGCTTGAACTGTCGGTTCCGGCGGTGTAGGTTTCGCTGCGGAAGCACTTCGTCGAGGCGTCTTCTGGGAAAGGCCAGGGCAGTGCTACGAATCGCGATGATCGGCGCCGGGCAGATCGCCCAGCGCGTTTACCTGCCGGCGCTGGCCAAGCGCGACGACGTCCAGTTCGGCGTGCTGGTCGAGCCGCGGCGCGAGGTCCGCGACCACGTCAACGGGGCGTACCGGTTCGCCCGCGCGGTCGAGTCGGTCGATGAGATCGCCGAGGGCGAGGCCGACGCCGCTTTCCTGCTGACCGGCCACGACGACCGCCGCGGGCCGCTGACCAGGCTGCTGGAGCTGGGCCTGGACGTGCTGAGCGAGAAGCCCATGGCGGCCGACCTGACCGAGGCGGAGGAATTCACCCGCCTGGCCGAGAGCCACGGGCGGATACTCATGATCGGCTTCAACCGGCGCTTCATGCCGGCGTACGTCCGCGCCCACGAGTTCGTCGCGGGCCGGCCGATCCGCACCGCCCGGGTGTGGAAGCACGGCGGGAACGTCTGGGGCCACTCCATCCACGTCATCGACGTGCTGCGCTGGTTCTGCGGCGAGCCGGCCGACGTCCGCGCACAGGCCGACTTCGACGAAACCGGCCACGAGATCGCCGTGGCCGCCCTTGTCCGGTTCGACTCAGGCACGTCGGGCGTCTTCGAGACCTCCCGGCACTACGGCATGCGCAAGGACGAGCTGGAGGCGCACGGCGAGAACTGGACCGTCCGCGTGTACTCGCCGGACACCGTCATCATGTACGAGAACGGGCGGGAGGAGACCTTCCGTCACGGCAAGGACGTCTGGTACGTCGATGCCGAGCGGCACTGGGGGTTCGCCCAGGAGATCGACCACTTCCTCCAGGCCGTGCGGCAGCGCGTCACGCCGACGTCCTCGGCCGCCGACGCCCTGGAGAGCCACCGCCTGGCGGCGCGGATTATCGACGAGGCCCGCCGGGCGAGCCACGGTTGACGCAACGACCGGCACCGCGGCCGGCAAAGTAAGGAGGCCGTCATGTCCAAGACCCCCGACAGGCCCGACTACGACGACGCGGTCGCGCACGTCGATCGGCTCAAGTCCGAGCATCCCCGGCTGGTCGAGACGCGCGAGATCGGGTCGAGCGTTCAGGGCCGGGCCATCCCCTGCGCGATCGTCACCGACCCCTCGGCCGCGGCCGACGACAAGCAGCACGTCCTGATGGTCGCCGGCCAGCACGGCTCGGAAGAATCCGGCCGGGCAATGGTCATGGCGCTGATGGACTGGCTCGTCTCGGGCGCCGACGAGTCCGGCGATGTCCTCCGCAAGCAGGTGCTGGCCTTCGTGCCGTGCGCCAGCCCCGACGGCTCGCTCAACGAGTCGTCCCGCAACGCCGAGGGCGTTGACATCCCGCACACCTACGCCCTGGACGCGCCGGCCTTGACGCCGGAGGGCCGCGCGATCGAGGCGTTCGCCATGGAGTTCGTCCCGGACGTGGTCGTGGATGCCCACGGGCGCGGCGGCGGCGGCATGAAGGAGGAGGCGTGGGTCCAGCCGGCCCACCGCTTCAGCTCCGACCGCCTCTACCTGACGCTCATGAGCCAGGCGATGGCCCAGGCCGGCGAGGAGGCCGGCTTCCCCCAGACCGCCTTCCACCCGCCGGGGATACTCCAGTTTCGCGACGGCCACGACGCCATGCTCGGCGAGATGCTCGCCTGGCGGTGCAAGACGCTGGGTCTGGGGCTGGAGAGCATCGAGCAGTACTACCGCCAGGCCGACTGGGAGGCGACCGGCCTGCCGCGGCTTCGCCGCCTGCTGCGGTTCGGCATGGAGGACGCCTTCGGCCTGGGGGTGGAGGGATACCCCAACGTGCTGGTCTCGGGCCAGCAGACCTACGGCCTCATGGCCCACGGGCGGACCGCGGCCGAGCGGCGAGCCAGCCGGGTCGAGCTGACGCGATTCCTCACCCGCAACTTCGCCATGGTGGACCGCGACGCCGACGGGGTCGTCCGGTGTGCGAAGGTCAAGGTCCTCTCGCAGACTTGCGAGGGCGACAACCCGCAGCGCTTCAGCGTCCTGCTGCGGATCAAGAACCCTTGTCAGATCGGCGAGATCACCTGGAAGGGTCAGCCGTTGCCGGCGGCCGAGGGCCACGGATACCGGACCTGGACCGACGCCTGTTCAACCTTCGTCCAGATTGACATCGCCGAGCCCTTCGGCGGGCCCGAGCGCTTCCTCGTGGTCAACTACGACTGCCCGTACTTCCAGTAGGCCGGGTGTTGCACGATCCGCGCTGCGGCGGGGCACGTCCCCCGGCCTGTGAGCCGACCTGACCCCCGTCAGACAAGGACCCGTAACGTCCCCTTGTTTCGCCATGTTCTCCAAAAAGGTTGGATATTGTGCTTGATTCCGCCGATCTGTGTGTTAAGATGTGATATGAGTTAACAGAGGTTAATAAACGAAGGGCCTTAACGCCATAGGGAGGCCCATGACAATGCCGCCGATGACAATACCGCAACTGGCTCGCGAGATGGGCGTAAGTCGCGTGACAGTCTATAATAAGGTGAAGAGCGGCCAGATTCCCGCCACCAGGGTGGGGCCCAATTACGTGATTTCTGCGCGTACCGCGAGGCGCGTTTTGCGGATGGAATTGACGGTGGCCGACAAGCGACGCATCAATGATGCTGTCGGCAGGATAGTTGCCCAATACGGCGAGCTTCTAAAGTGGCTGGGCGCGGAGTAAGAGAACGCCTCTCGCTGGTCGAGGTCGAGCACGTAGCCTTTGCATTGGCTGAGAAGTTGCTGCGCCTTGGCGAACCGATTCCTGATTTCTCCACGCGCTTCCCCGGCATTTTGGAGAGTTGCCTGGGGACGCCATTCCAGACGTTTGGCGGGCGCGCTTTGTACCCTTCGCTAGTTGCCAGGGCGAGCATTCTGTTCTACTTGATCGTTAAGAACCACCCGTTTCAGAATGGCAATAAGCGCATAGCCGTCACGACCCTGTTGTACTTTCTGTCCAAGCACGGCAAGTGGCTGAATGTGGATCTCCCGCAGTTCTTGAATGTGACGCGGTGGGTCGCGCAAAGCCGCTCAAAAGAGAAGGAATGTGTAATTCTAGCCATCGAGGCCTTCGTTTCTAAGCACATGGTTCGGCTCTCGGGCTAGCCCGGATGTTGCACGATGGGCGTGCAACATCCGCCGCGGGGGCTTCGACGCGAGCGACTTACGTCGCTCTTGCTCAGGGCTAGCCTTGAGCGAG
>CBFCZU010000179.1:0-8763 GCA_965602635.1 uncultured Planctomycetales bacterium
TGCCTGGTGCCTGGTCCGTTTCGTCACTCTGCCCTGATGAACTCCTCGTACATCTTGGCGTACCGCCCCCCGGCCGCCAGCAGCTCGCGGTGTGTGCCTTCTTCGGTCAGTTGGCCGTCCTCGATGACCAGCACGCGGTCGGCGCGGCGGACGGTGGAGAGGCGGTGGGCGACGATAAAGCACGTGCGGCGCTGGGTCAGGCGTCGCAACGCCTCTTGCACCTTCAGCTCGGTCTGGGTGTCGACGCTGGAGGTGGCCTCGTCGAGGATCAGTATCCTCGGGTCGGCGAGCATGGCGCGGGTGAAACAGATGAGCTGGGCCTGCCCGGCCGAGACCGACCCGCCGCGCTCGCCAACCTGCGTGTCGTAGCCCTGGGGCAGGGCCTCGATGGCGGTCTGGCTGCCGATCAGGCGGGCGCACTCGACGACCTGCTCGCGGGTCGCCTCCGGCCGGCCGTAGCGGATGTTGTCCATCACCGTCCCGGCGAACAGGAAGCTTTCCTGGAGCACGATGCCCATGCGGTGGTGCAGCGCTGGCTGGGCGATGTCCCGCACGTCCCAGTCGTCGATGCGGACGTGGCCCTGCTGGGCCTCGTAGAAGCGGGCGATGAGGCGGCAGACGGTGGTCTTGCCCGCACCGGTGGGCCCGACCAGGGCGATCACCTCGCCGGGGCTGACGCTGAACGACACGTCGCGAAGCACGGGCGTGCCGTCGATGTAGTAGAACGTCACGTGGTCGAGGGTGACCTCGCCCTCGAAGTCGGTCGGGCTGACGGCGTCGGGCTTGTCCACGATCTCGGGCTGGGAGTCGAGCACCTCGATGACGCGGTCGGCCGCAGCCAGCGAGTGCAGGAGTTGACTGTAGATGTTCGTGAGCATCTCCATTGGGCGGAAGAACATGGCCACGTATGCCAGGAAGGCCGCCACCGTACCGGCGGTGATGCGTCCCCCGCCTTCGGGCAGGCCGGCCGTCGTTGTGATCCGCCAGGCGCCGAACAGGACCACGACGATCTGCGCCCATGTCCGTATCGACCGCATGCTGATGGTGTACCGCGCGCGGATGCGCTCCGTCTCGACGCGCGTCACATACAGTTCACTGGTCAGGTTCCCGAAGGCTTGCATGTTCCGCTGCTCGCGGGCGAAGGCCTGGATGACTCGGGCGCCGGCGATGGACTCGGCCACGTTGGCCGTCAGCCGCCCCGTCTGGGCGCGGACCTGCCGCCAGGCGTCGGTCGCCCGGACGCGGAACCGGCGCGTCAGCAGGAATATCACCGGCAGGACGGGGAACACCGCGGCGAAGAGCACTGGGTCCTTCCACAGCATGGCCGCGGCGGCACCGGCGATCAGGAGAATCGAGGAGAGGATGTGACTGGGCGCCCAGGCGACCGTGTCCTGGAGGGCATCCATGTCGGCCGTGCCCCGCGCGATCAATTGTCCCGACTTCCATTTGTCGTAGAAGCGCAGCGAGAGGCTGTGCAGGTGGCGGAAGAACCGCTGCCGCATGGAGTACATGAACCGCTGGGAGTACACCGTGGTGCGATAGATCTCGAAATAACGCAGCACGCTCATTAGGAGAAACAGACCGGCGAAGCAGCCGATCAGCAGCCCCAGGTCGTGCCACGCGCCCGCCCGGACGGCGGCCCTTTCGGCCTCGCCAGCGGCGGCGGACATGGACTTGACCGCCCCGATGACGCCGTCGATCGCCCATTGCAGCAGCAGCGGCACCGTCAGCTCCGCCGCCGTCAGCATCAGCGACAGGCAGACGTTGATGAGGATGACCCACCGGTACGGCCGCAGCCAGCCGAGGATCCTCCGCATCGCCTGGCGGTTCAGGCGCTTCGGCGCGGGGCTGTCGGGGTCGATGTGGCCGAGCCGGCTCACGGCGTCGCCTCCTCGTCGTCAAGTCCCAACTGCCACTGCATGCGGACGAAGTCGCGGTAGGGGCCCTCCACGGCGAGCAGGTCGGCGTGCATTCCCTGCTGCACGATCTGCCCGTCGTCCATCACCAGCACCAGGTCGGCGTGCTTCACCGTGGTGATGCGGTGGGCGATGATGAACGTGGTGCGGTCCTCCATGACTTCGGCCAGGCCGTCCTGGATCGCCCGTTCGGTGGTGGCGTCCACGCTGGCGGTAGCGTCGTCCAGGATCAGGATCCGCGGATCTACCAGCAGGGCTCGGGCGATGGCGACGCGTTGCCTCTGGCCGCCGGAGAGGCTGATCCCGCGCTCGCCCACGGCCGTGTCGTAGCCGTCCTGGAACGTCGCCGCGAACTCGTCCACTTGGGCGCGGCGGGCGACGTCCTCGATGGCTCGCTTCTCCGCCTCGGGGACGCCGAAGGCGATGTTGTCGGCCAGGCTGGCGGAGAACAGGAAGGTGTCCTGGAAGACGAACCCGATCTCCGCGCGAAGCTGCTCGGCCTGCACGCTGCGGATATCCACTCCGTCGATGAGGATGCGGCCTTGCTGGGGATCGTAAAAGCGGGGCAGCAGCCTGATCAGCGTCGATTTGCCACTGCCCGTGGCGCCGACCAGGGCCACGTTCGTCCCGGCCTGGATGTCCAGGCTCACGCCCTTCAGGACGGGCTCATCGTCGTAGCCGAACACGACGTCTTCGAAGACCACGCGCCCGCGGCCCTTGGGCATGGGTTCGGGCTCCTTGGGCGCCTTGACCTCCGTCCGGGCGTCGAGGATCTCGAAGACGCGCTCAGCCGATACGAGGCTGTGCTCCAGGGTCGAGGCCATGCGGGCGATCATCTGCATGTTGCCCGTCAGCATGCGCGACCAGCGGAAGACCGTGTAGATCATGCCGATGGCGATGGCCCCGTGCAGCGCCCGGTACGACGTGATCGCAACCACCGACAACAGGCCCAACTGACCAACGTAGAACACCGCCGGCCTATAGACGGCGAAGTTCTTGGCCAGGAGCATGTAGCGCGTCAGGACGCCGTGGATGGCCCCGTCGTAGCGCTTCTCCTCCTCCGGCTCGCGCCCGAACGCGCGGACCACCTGCACGCCCTGGACGTTCTCCGAGAGGATCTGCGTCGAGTGGTCCAGCTCCTGCCGCATGTCGTGGAACATGGGGTGGATCCGCTTGGAGAAAATGAGTACCGCAAGGGCGTAGATGGGCACGAAGGGCACGCTTATCAGCCCCACCCAGGGGTCTATCAGGAACATCGCGACCATCGTCCCCACGATGAGCAGGACCGTCTCCGATCCCTGGACGAGGACCATGGTGTAGAACATCCGGAGCATGTTCACGTCGCCGATGGCGCGGTTGATCAACTGTCCCGTTTCCTGCTTGTCGAAGTACATGAAGCTCTGCCGAAGGATCTTGCGGTAGATCCGCCGCCGGAAGTCCGTCAGGATCTTCATCCTCGTGCGGACCATCAGCATGGAGTTGCCGTAGCCGAGCCCCACCACGCAGGCCGTCACGATCGCGAGGAGGCCGAGCGGCCAGACGAGCGGGCGGACATTCTGCCAGGTCCACTGGCCCCCCTCCAGGGATTCCAGCGTGGCGGTGATGCTGGTGCCGATCAGGTATGGACGAAGGAGGTTCATGGCCGATATGACCATGCCCATGCCGACGCCGGCCGCCAGGTAGGCGGCATAAGGCCGGGCCATGGCGAAGATCCGCCGGAGGATCACACCTCGCGGCTGGGTCAACTCCAGGTCATTGTGGTTCCTGTCAGCCATGATGCACTGCTGCACCCACGGAGGCGCTGGCGCCGTGCCGAGGCCCGGGGTGAGACAATCCCCCCCTTTTAGGCCATTTGGCTTGCTGAGTCAATCCCCTGCCGCCAAACCGTCGAACCCCCCGAGGCTGCGAGGGCGCATTACAGTTCCGGAACGACCAGAGCGCAGGGGTCTCCCGCCGCGGTCGTCATCTCCACTCGCGCGTGCGGCCCTATCAGGCCTTCAGCGCGGACGACAACACCTCCCGGCTCGACGTGGGCTTCGAGCGTCCCCGGCCGGGCAGGATCGGCGCACCAGCCGCCGATCTGCCACGGAGGGCTCTCGGTCAAGCCGCGAAATGGCGCCAACACGTATGCGGCCTCGTGCGGCAACCGGCCGCGCCAGTCGAAGCACGCCACCGGGTGCACGCTGACGGGGTGGAAGTGGTGGCAGTGCCCCTCGTCGATCCTCGGCGCCTGCACGGCGTCGCCGCGCAGGGGCAGGGCGGCGACCTGGATGTTGCCGTCGGAGTCGCCATGCCCGATCGCCGCGTGGGCCTCGGCCGAGGTGAAGGGCAGCTCTGTGCCGTCGCCCGGGCCGTGCGGTCGGTCGCTTGGCGCGTGGCACGACCAGCAGGCCAGGCCCGCGACGCGCGCCGTCCCGCCAGGGGCGTGCAGCGGCCAGATCGTCTCGACCACACGAAGCGGCGCCGGCGGCGATTCAGCGCCGTCAGGGGTGTCCGCGACGACGATCCGGTCCCACACGATCCAGAACCCCCGCCCGGCTTCGGCGCCGTCCGGCAGGCAGAGCATCAGCGCCCGCCTCTGGCGGTGGCCCTCGTTAAGGTCGTGCTCGGCGCAGGCGAATTGCAGCCGCCCGCAGGGGCTGGCGGCGAAAGCCTTGTGGCTCACCCGGTCCCTTACGTGCCGCGGGCCGGCGGGCGTCAGGTGCCCAAGGCGGCAGAGCGCATGACTGCGGGGCGTCGCGTCCCTGCCGCCGGGATCGCAGATGAGCTCCCGCCCGGCGGCGAAGACGGCCACGCTGAGGCAGTCGTGGTGCGCGTGGTTGTGCGCCAGCGAGGCGTTGAGCATGCCGTAAACGGAGTCCTCCGCGCCCCGCCCGGCCTTGAGGTGGAAGAACCCGGAATCGGGAAACGCCGCAAAGGCGTGCGTGCGTCCGCGGACGTCCGGCTGGGGCATCCCCCGCCAACGCCTGTAGGCTTCGAGCCCCATCAGGAAGAACAGGCAGGTTCGCGGCGGCGTTCCGCGGACGTTGCCCGCGCGGGCCTTCCAGTCCGGGCGGTCGAACAGGGCCGCGCCGAGATGGAGCAGGTGGCAGGGATGGGTCTCGGGCTCCCACGGAGAGGCCCCCGACGCGTCGCCGACGAGGAAGGTGCCGCCGTCGGGGCGAAGGGTCGCCGCCACGAATTCAAAGGCTGCCGCCGAGTTGCGGCGCAGCGCCTCCGGCGCCGCCGGACGGCAGCGATCCAGCAGGGCGAACGCACGCGCCAGCAGGAGGGTGTTGATCTTCTGGTACCCGAAGCCCTCTCCGGCATAGCCGTCGGGCGTCATGAACAGCCGGCTGTCGTAGGGCCCGCCATCGCCCAGGGCCTTTTCGATGTGCCCGACCCATCGCTCCCGGTGGGGCAGCCCCGGAAATAGCAGCCCCGCCCCCAGCGCCGCGACCAGCCCGTGCAGCGGTATGTTGAACGGGGGATCGTCGCGGAGACCGCGGTATTGCAGCTCGGCCCATCGCGCCATGTAGGCGATGGCGTATGCCCTGGTCGTCGCGTCCCACCCCTCCCAGACCAGCGGCAGCGCCACCGCCAGGCTCTCCAGCGCGTGCACCGGCGACAGGATCGGCGGCTCGGGCGGGCAGCCGGGGTGCCAGGGCAGGACGGGCAGGTCCGAGTCGTCGTCGGGTACCTCGGGAGGGACAGGAAGCTCGCGGAGCAGGGCGCCCGCCTCGTCCGCCCAGCGGCGCTCGCCGGTCATCGCCGCCAACTCCGACAGCACCAGGAGCCCTCGCCCGCGCCTTCGCCAGTGCCCGGCCTCGGCGGCGGCATCGTGATGAGCACGGAAGGCCTCGAGCCCGTCCTTCGGCCTGGGTGCCGCGCCCGTTGCGCAGGCGACGATCCGTTCGAGGCGGGCAATCGCCTGCGGGTCGTCGGCCGAGACCAGGCGCCCAAGTTCGACGGCCTCATCAGGCGTCGTATAGCCGCGCATCGGAAGCGACGCCAGCGCCGCAAAGGCCTTGGTGTCGAGGGGTTCGGGGGGGGCAATCATTCTGTCCTCCGCGGCGTATGCTGGAATAAATCAAACGGCTTCGGCGACTTGCGACAAGACGCCGCACGGCTACATCTCGCCTGCTCGTGACTGGGACAGCCCGGATGCAGTCCTGCCCACGACCGTCGTGGGCCGCTGCGATGATTCTATCGTCTCTCCAGTCTCTGGCGAGGCTGTTTTCTGCCCTCGCAAGGCACCTGCCTCCGACGAGGGCGCGACCCTGCAACTTCTCCTGCGACTCCCCGGCTCGGCCAAAGCGGACTTCCGCGGCCTGCCGGTCGCCGCTACAATCGCCGCCGAACAGTGCGATGCCGACGCCGACTTGTAGGCGTGGAAATTCCCGGGGGAGGAGGTTGTCATGAAGCTCGGATTGGTGACGTACCAGATCGCGAAGGACTGGGATCTGCCGACGATACTGCGAAACTGCGAGGCCGGCGGCTTCGAGGGCGTGGAGCTGCGCACCGAGCACGCCCACGGAGTCGAGCCCTCGCTGAGCCCGTCCCAGCGGGCGGAGGTGAGGCGGATGTTCGACGATTCGCCCGTCGAGCTTGTCGGGCTGGGCTCCACGTGCGAATACCACAGCCCCGACGCCGACGAGCTTCGCCGCAACGTCGAACTGACCCGGCGGTTCGTGGACCTGGCGGTTGACGTCGGCACTGGCGGCGTCAAGGTCCGCCCCAACGCGCTGGTGGAGGGCGTCAGGCCGGAGGATACGCTCAGGCAGATCGGCACGGCACTGCGCGAGTGCGGCGAGTATGCGGCCCCCAGAGGCGTGCAGATCCGCCTGGAAGTCCACGGCCGCGGGACGCACGAAGTGCCGAATATCCGCAAGATCCTGGACGTCTGCGATCACGGCGATGTCCTGGCCTGCTGGAACTGCAATGGCGACGAGGTCGTTGACGGGTCCATCGCCGCACAGTTCGCCCTGCTGGCGGGGCGCATCGGCCTGGTGCACACGCGCGACATGTGGGTGGAGGAGTACCCCTTGCCGGAGCTGCTGGGCCTCCTGGGCGAGTCCGGCTACGACGGCTTCACCCTGGTCGAGGGCGAGCCGACGGACGACCCCATCGAGGACATGAAGCGCCAGCGAACGCTGTGGGAGCAGTACCAGCCGGGCTGACCGTCCCGTGCCCGACCTGCTCGCCGCCGAACGGAGGCGCCTGCTTTGCCCGGCGCCTTGCCGAACGGGGGCGGAGAATGTAAAACCCCCTCGGTACTATCGTGGAGGAGTCAACCGCAATGAGTCTGACGTACTGCCCTCGCGTGGTGGGCCCCCGCCGACCCGACTACCACTGCCTGGAAAGCATCCTGGCCTCGCCGCAGTTCGCCGGGAAGACCGGCGAAGAGCTGGCGCTGGCGATCTACAACCACTTGACCAGCCGCGCCGATGGGACCTACCACTTCTGGCCCTCGGGAGAGACCGAGGGCAACCCCCGCATCCGCCGCAGCGTCCACGACCCCGTCAAGCTGCTCAACGCCTACGGCTGGGCGATCTGCGGGCAGTGCGCACAGGTCCTCTACGGGATCTACCGCGCCGGCGGCCTGAGGCCGGGGCTGATCGGGGTGCCGGGCCACTCGCTCTGCGAGGTCTTCTACGACGGGCGATGGCACATCCTGGACGTGGACATGTGGACGTGGTTCCGCGCTGCCGAAGGCCACATCGCCGGCGCGGCCGAGCTGGCCGAGAAACCCAGGGAGCTGATCCTGGAGAACCCCGGCCGCTCCAACCCCTGCAACCTGCCCGACCGCAAGCTCGAGTCCTACTCCGAGATGTACGCAAAGACCGAGGTCGTCAACGGGCGGGTCGAGGGCGTCTGCCCCGACTGGGGCATCCGCGCCCACTGCATGGACTTCCACCTCCGTCCCGGCGAGACGCTGATCCGCTCCACCGAGGGCCAGGGGCGATTCCACGTGCCCCAGGCGTGGCTCCAGATGAAGGAGAAGTTCGGGCGGGAGTGGAAGGGGTTCCCCCGCGAGCGGTTCAAGCCGTTCCGCAGCGTCGGCAACGGGCGGTGGATCTACGCCCCTGACCTGCGGGCGGGCCCGGGCGACTTCCAGGCGGGCGTGTGGGAGGCGACCGACCTGGCCCAGGACGATTCCGGCCTGCTGGGCCCCGGCAGCGCCACCTGGCGCATCCTCTCGCCGTATCCCTTCTGCGGCAAGCCGGCGCTGTCGGGTGAGAGGATGGCCCACTGCGACGGCGTCTGGCTGGCGCTCGCCGGCAGCGGGCCGGTGCGGGCGGAGATCACCGACCCCGAGGGCAACTGGGTCGAGGTGCTCTCGGCCGAGGGTAACTTCGACCGGCAGGCGGACGTCACCGAACTGCTCACGTCGCGCTATGGCTGCCTGATCCGGCTGACGCTGGGCGAAGGCGCCGGCCTCGCGAAGCTCCGGTTCGAGGGGTTCATCCTGACCGCCCCGATGTCGCTGCCGCGCCTGGAGGCCGGCGACAACCCCATGGAGCTTCGCACGGGTGACAAGTACGGCCTGTGCACGGTTCCCTGGTCGCGGCTGATGGACTTCCGAGCCGGGGCGGACCTGCCGAGCCAGTGGGCCCGGGCCGAGAACGCGGCGGCGGCTCAATACATGGAAGGCTGGCAGCAGGTCGCGGGGGGGGGGGACGGGCCGGTCCGCATCAGCGTCCGTTTCGACGCGCCCGCCGGCGAGGGATTCGCCTGGGCCTACGTTCACGCAAGCTGCCGCGAGGGGCCGTCCGACCAGCCGAGGGGAGAGGCCAAGCTGGAGTGGAGCCGCGACGGCAAGACGTGGCGCGAGCTGTCGAAGATCGAGATTCCCAACACGCCCAGG
>CBFCZU010000180.1:0-8712 GCA_965602635.1 uncultured Planctomycetales bacterium
GAAGAGTGCGGCCACCCGGCGTGGTCCGACGGCGGCTGGGCCGTGGGGAACTACAATGACGACGGCTGCGTTGACGGGCTGGACTACGTGATCTGGTCGAACAACTACCTCCAGGGCCTCCCGGCCTCGCCCGGGGCGGTCCCCGAGCCGACCTCCGCACTGCTGCTGGCCGTGGGTCTGGCGTGCCTCAGGAGGCGGTCAAGGGCTTGATTGGTGCAGGGGCGCGGCGCTGCGGGGGCTCCGAGAAGGCAAGATACCCCCAAAGGGCCTTGGTGAGCTCCGAATCTGTGGTATGATACGCACTTCATGTGGGGCCTCTTTTCCGGGCCATGCCTTTTCGAGGGAGTTTGTGTCTCGCAGGGACATGCTCAAATGCTCGGCAGTGCTGTTGTGCGCTGGCGAGCCGAAGCTGCTTTGCGGGTTGTGGGCGGCAGGTTTGGGCGCCCGGGACGAGGGTACGGGCATCATATCGCAGGCCGATGGAGAAAGGGGCCTCCCATGAGGCACATCAAGGCAGTCATCCGTTTAGCGGTGTTACTGGCGGCGGCGTCGATCATGGCGGCAGGCGGCCCGGCGGCGGCCGAGACGCGCACCTGGACCGGCGGCGTTGACCACCAATGGTACACGGCCGGCAACTGGACGCCGGCGGCGTCCCCGGTCGCCGCCGATGACCTGTACATCTACAGCGGCTCGCCGCAGGCCACCTGGAACGTCTATGTCGACGACGGCGGGTCGATCACCTTCGACGGGCCAACCGCCTCGGGGACGTTCGACTGCGCCTCCTTCGGTATTGGCTACGACGGCACGGGCTCACTGAACATCATCAACGGCGGGCAGGTCGAGAGCAGCGGCGGCGGCAGCACCATTGGCAAGTGGTCCGGCTCCACCGGCACGGTGACTGTGGACAACGGCACCTGGACCAACAGTGGCTACCTGGTCGTCGGATACCCCGGCAGAGGCGAGCTGAGCATCAGCGACGGGGGGCAGGTCGCGAACGCCTACGGGTCCATCGGCTACTTCACCGGCTCCACCGGCACGGTGACTGTGGACAACGGCACCTGGACCAACACGAGACTGTTCGTCGGACTCTACGGCGGCAGCGGCGAGTTGACCATCTCCAACGGCGGGCAGGTCGCGAACGCCTACGGGTCCATCGGCTACTTCACCGGCTCCACCGGCACGGTGACTGTGGACGGCGCCGGCTCGAGCTGGTCGAACTCCGGCTCCCTTTACGTCGGCGGCAGTGCTTCGGGGGCCGGCGGGACGGGCAACCTCATCGTCAGCAACGACGGGACAGTCAACATCGGCGACACGCTGAAAGTCTGGGGTCCGGGCACGGTCAACCTGCTTGGCGGGACACTCGCGGCCGGGACCATCGATCACACGGCGGGCGGGGCGTTCAACTTCACCGGGGGAACGCTGCACGTCGGAACGTTCCAGGGCAACCTGACCAACGCCGGAGGCACGCTCGCTCCCGGCTCGTCTCCCGGTACGACCGTCGTCACCGGCGACTACACGCAGCAGGCCGGCGGCGCGCTGGAGATCGAGATCGTCGGCACGGCGCCGGGGCAGTGGGACGTGCTCGACGTGACGGGAACGGCCAATCTGGACGGCACGCTGGAGGTCGTGCTGGACGGCTACAGCCCGGCTGCCGGCGACTCCTTCGCGGTCATGACGTACGCCTCACGGTCTGGCGAGTTCGCCGACACGACTGGCTGGCAGTTCGGCGGCAACAAGGCGCTGGTGAAGGTCTACGGCCCGAACGCCCTGACGCTGTTTGCGACGTATCAGGGCGACGCGACACTCGACTACTGCGTGGACGGCCTGGACTACGTCGCCTGGTCCAACAACTACCTCACGGGCGATACCTGGCAGGAAGGCGACCTCAACGCCGACGGCATCACTGACGGCCTGGACTACGTGATCTGGTCGAACAACTACCTCCAGGGCCTCCCGGCCTCGCCCGGGGCGGTTCCCGAGCCCTCCTCCGCACTGGTTCTGGCGCTCGGTTTTCTTGCTCTGCGGAGGCGCTTTGGAGCGTGATCGGTCCTGACAAGCGGCGCTTCGGAGGGCCAAGCTCTCCTCCGCACTGGTGCTGATTCTGGGCATTTGTGCTCTGCTTCGACGGCGCTCCCTTCGGGTCTGAGCCTCAGGGTCGAAGACAGCACAAGTGATCCGGCGCCGCCGGCACGTGGCGTAGTCCGCATTCCTCATAGACCACGGAGGCCACAGAGGTCTCGGAGGTTTCATTGGTTATATCTCGTTGGCACCCCGTGGGTCATGGAGTCCCATGCGAATGTTCATGCGCAGGTCCCCATGACCAGAAAAAACAGAGCATCATTTCGCGAAGTCGATAGAATCGCTTCTAACTGCCTGCAAAAGAAACAATTCTGTGATCTCTGTGTCCTCTGTGGTGAAGTATTCGGCGTAGATCCTCTCCGGTGTCCGCGCGCCGACAATCCCCTCCACGCGGATATGACTGTGGCGCCGGTGTCCGGGGCGGTACAATCTTCGCGAACCGGCCCGCGGGGCCCCGGCAGGAAGGAGTGGCGGCATGCGCAAGCAATGCACCGTTTGGGTTCTGGCGGCGCTGGCGACGACGGCCTGCGCCTCAGCCGGTACGATCGCGACGACGGCGTACAGCGCAGCCGATGAGGGGCCCAGCCCCAAGGCGCTGAAGATCGTCGAATCGGGCGAGGCCTTCGCCGTGACAGTCCAACTGGCGGGGCTGGACAAGGGCACGGCCGTCCACGCCGCCCGCCTCCGCGCCCGGCGCGGCGAGCTGAGGGACATGGGGGACCTGCTGACCGACATCGAGATCTACGTCGGCCGGGAGGCCGTCGGCAAGCCGCTGAGACTCGTCGGGCCTTCCTTCGACGCCTTCGACGCCACCGAGGCCGTCCGCAAGGCCCTGGCCGCCGGCGGGGAGCTGAAGCTATTCGTCATGCCCTTCCCCGGCTGGGTGCAGGACAGCACCCGCCTGGAGGTCACCTACGCCGGCAAGCCCAAGGACCCGCCTCCCGCGGCGGCCGGGCTGAAGGTCTTCCACCGCGCGGGGCAGACGTTCATCACCTTCAAGGAGGTCGATCCGCTCATCAAGGCCGACCAGGCCACCTGGGGCGAGATACGCAAGAAGCTCGCCACCGCCGGGGACTCCCGCGAGTACCTCATCTACGCCCACGACAGGCCGATCTCGGCCGAGAGCCTCGCCGCCGCCGAGCTGGTCGCCCGCGCGGGCCCGCTGAGCGGCTACAACCTCAACGGGCGGAACCTCGAGTACCTCATCTGCCAGGCGATGATCAAGCCCGACCAGATGGGCGAGCTGTGCCGCAACCACAACCACTACATGTACACCTGGCACATGAGCCATCCGCGGATGGACCGCTATCCCGTGCAGCGGTTCGTGATCGACGAGAAGGCCGGCCCGCTGCCGGTCGGCACGGGGCTGTACGTTCACTCGCCCGCCAAGGCGGGCAGGCGGCACTACGCGGTAGTCTCGTGCCGCGGCGGCGTGGCCAACAGCGTGGACTTCTCGCCCGCCAACGCCCTCGCCCGCCCTGTGGCCGAGACCGTCGGGCCGGGCGAGCCGGTCCACCAGGGCCCGGGACTCTGGGGGCCGTACTTCGACTATCCCGGGCGGCGGCAGGTGTACGTCCAATGGTGCGCCCCGCCGCTGAGCCCTAGGCCCAGCATGTACTTCAACTGGTCCGTGCTCGTGCCTCCGGGCCTCAAGGCCGGCCAGAAGGCCCCGGCTGAGCTGTACTTCCACGACGGCAACTTCAGCTACGCCAAGCCGCGCCAGAAGTACATCCTCAAGAGCATCCAGATCGCCCCCCACGACTGGCCGTTCAGCGGCTGGTACGGCTTCAACGACTCATGGGGCACGCTCAAGAGCTTCAAGGACGGCGTCGTCAGCAACCACACCCAGAAGCGGTTCGTCTCGTTCCTGAAATGGGCCAGCACGCGGCTGCCGCTCGACCCGGACCGGACCATCGTCTGCGGCTCGGACGGGGCGGCGGCGCTGGCCTTGAACTACCGGAGCATGTTCGCCTACGCCCTGATCGGCGGCTTCGGCGGCGCGGGGAAGGTCCAGGGGCGCGTGCTCAACCCGGCCGAGGCGAAGCGTTTCGCCGCTGCCTGGGGGCCCAAGGACCAGGCCATCAAGGACGACAAGGGCCGAGCCAACTGGGGATGGGCCATGCTGGACGACCTCGCGCGCGAGCGGCCCGGCGAGCACATCCCACTGATCCTCTGCAGCGGCACGAGTTGGGGCGGCAAGCGGTTCTACGGCAGCGGGCACGGGCCGTTCTACGGCAACATGCAAAAGATGGGCCAGCCCGTCATCGCCGGGCACGGCTGGAACAAGAAGCTCATCCCGCCCGACTGGTACACGGGTCTGTGGGGCCCGCGGCGGTACTCGCCGGCGACCAAGCCCATCGACATGACGTGCAAGACGCCGGTTCCGGCGTTCGCCAACTCCTCCGGCACGCACATGAGCCTCCAGGACGGCAACGTCAACTTCGACCATACCTGGCAGGACGTCGTTGACGAGCCGGGGCGGTTCCAGATCGCCATCCGCGGGCCGGGCAAGGTGGACATGACGCTGCGGCGGATTCAGAAGTTCAAGCTCGAGGGCGGCGAGCTGGTCCGCTGGCAGGCCAAGCCGGTGCTGGGC
Source organism: uncultured Planctomycetales bacterium (assembly GCA_965602635.1). Taxonomy (GTDB): domain Bacteria; phylum Planctomycetota; class Phycisphaerae; order SM23-33; family SM23-33; genus CBFCZU01. Next base: position 4,676 of record CBFCZU010000180.1, read on the forward strand.
AGGCGGGACAAGAAGGAGGACCACCCCCCGGCCGAGGGCACGGTCGAGGCGGACGAGCACGCCCTGGTGACACTGAAGAACCTAAAGATCCCCGGCGACAGGCTGGTCGTGACGCTCACGCGGGCCAAGTGAGGCCGGCGGGCGGGCGGTTCGGCCTGGCGAAGGAGGCCTTTGACATGAAGCGATTGGTTACGGCGATGCTGGCTCTCGCCGCGGCTGCGTCGGCGGCGCCGGCGGAGGTGGTGGTCCAGCGGTGGGGCGTCGGCGGGCGGGTCCAGCATCCCAAGACGCTGACGTTTAACCGGCACGACCAGGGCCGGGAGATGCGCTTCGACCTGTCGGCCATGCCGAAGGGCGCCGCGGTGTACCGGGCGCGGCTGCTGGTGAACCGTCCGGGCTACCACGGGAGGGCCTTTGACATTGTGCCCGTCCAGGTGATGGCCGGCCCGCCGGCCAAGCCCGATACCGGCCCCGCGCTGCCGGAGATCCGGCTGAAGGTCATCGGGCAGCCGCTGCCCGTGGCCGCCCCGCACTACCAGTGGCTCGACGCCACCGAGGCGGTCCGCGCGGCCCAGCGGATCGGCGACCCGGGCCTCTCGCTGCTGATCCGCAAGGCCCCGCGCTTCGACCAGAAGACCGCCGTCCTGGAGGTCGCCTTCGAGGGCCGACTCGCCGACCCGCCGGCGCAGGTCAAGGACGTCAAGGCCTTCTACCGCGACGGGCAGGTCTTCATCACGTTCCGGGAGATCGAGGACATCGGCCTCGGCAAGGAGACGGTCACCTGGGGCGACCTGGCCACGCGCTTCAAGCGCCTGCATTACACCGGCCCCATCCCCCGCGACGAGAAGGGCGAGGTCCGCTACCGCGTCTATCAGCACACCGGGCCGATCACGCCGCAGACGCTCGGAAAGGCGAAGCTGCTGGGCGAGGTCGTTCCCGGGTCGGGCTACAACACCCGCCTCGTGCCGGGCGGCGATTTCATCAAGCAGCGCCCAAAGGCCGTGCCTTTGCGCATCGCCGTCGAGCCGGGCAAGCCCCTGCCGGCCGGCTACGGGCTCTACGTCCACACCGTCGGGCGGAATGGCAATTACCACTACGCCGTTCTCGCCGCCGCCGACGGCCTGGAGAATACGACCGACGTGGGCGCCGGTAACGCGGTCGGGCCCATACAGCAGCGGCGGGTGACGCCCCAGCCGGTGCTTCAGCGGGACGTGGTCACCAAGCTTCGCGGCGCGGGCGACTACCACGAGCAGTGGTACTCGTACTGGGCCGTGCCCCCCCAGGCCAACCGCCCGCTGCGGTACGACCTGGCCGTGGGGTTCTGCCCGGAGAGGATGGCCCGCCCGGCGGCGCTGGAGTTCACGCGCGGACACACCTGGGGCCCGAACCCGGAGATGCCCCGCCCGGCGCCGCGGCCGAACGTCGTGATCAGCATGAGCACCGACCCGGTCAACGGCTTCTGGACCGGCATACACGAGTGCCGCGACACCCTCCGCGGCGTCGAGCAGGGAAAGTGGCAGCCATTCACCCACAACCGACAGGAGGCCCTCATCCGCTGGGCGCGGACGCGCTGGCCGATCGACCCCCAGAGGATCGTCGGCTCGACCGGCGCCTGGGGGCTGTGGGAGTTCAGGCGCGCGGACCTGTACTCGTACATCCACGGCTGGGGCATGCCCGAGATCACCAAGGGCTTCCAGTGCTGGAACTGGGGGCGCGGCGTGTGGGGCCCGCCCGAGATGTACAAGGGCGTGCCCGACAAGAGCAACCCGTGGGTCCTCCAGGACTACACCACCTGGATCCTGGCCAATCCCACCCGGGAGCTGCCGTACTTCCAGGTTCACAGGGGCTGGGGCGCGCACTTCGAGGAGATGGGCTGGCCTCCGTTCCCCCGGTTCGTCCGCGCCATGATGGACACCAGGCGGGCCTTCTCCATGAACAGCACCGCCGTCTCCGAGGCCATGCGACAGGGAATCATCTCCATCCGCCGCGACCAGTCGCTGCCGGCGCTGGGCAACTGCTCTCTGGACGACAACATCGGCGAGGGCGACCTCCGCAGCGGGCGGGCGTTCGGGCAGATCAACGGCTTCCTCGTCTGGGAGTCGGCCACGACCGTGGACGAGCCGGGCCTGTGGCAGGTCACCTGCTGGCTGTGGGCGAGCGGGCGCGGCGCGGCCCCGCTTGACGAGTGCACCGTTGACCTGACCCCGCGACGCTGCCAGCAGTTCAAGGCCAAGGGCGGACAGAAGTTCGACTGGACCAACCGCACGTGCGCCGACGGGAAGCTGCTCCAGTCCGGCCAGGCCGTCGCCGACAAGCATGGCCTGGTGACCATCAAGGGCCTGAAGCTGACCAAGGCCAAGCACCGCATAACCTTCAGGCCGGCGAAGTGACGCCGGGCGGGCGTCTCCTGCCGGCGAGCGAGGAACAGCAATGTCCGCAATGAGATATTCACTGACCGCCCTGATGCTGGGGGCCCTCCTGGCCGCCGCGCTGGCAGTTTCAGGCGCACAGCAGCCCAAGGCCGCTGCCGCCAAGCCGCAACTCGATCCCCTCTGGCCGACGAAAATGGCCCCGCACGACTGGCCGACGAACCCGGGCACGCGCTACGAGATGGGCGACTTTGTCAAGATCGTCCCACGCAAGGACATCGTCATCCGGGCGAAGGTCCCCGGCTGGCGGACCGACGACATGGGCACGTTCCGCGTCGGCGACCAGTTCCACTTCGAGGCGATCCTGGCCCATAGCTCCTCGCAGAAGTGGGGCTCCGTGAAAGACGGCCGCGACGGCGGCAGGCTCACCCGCACCGTCTTCTGGATGGACGCCGGCGGCAAGGTCGTCAAGGACGACCCCCACATCGTAAAGGGCAGCTGCGTCTGCTCCGGCGTCTACAGCCTGTATCTGAACATCCCCTCCTGGGCGAAGACCGCACGGCACCGCCTGGGCCTGCGATACGTCAACAAGCGGCTCAAGATGGACGTCCGCAAGGATCTCTTCTTCCGCGTCGTCAACGACGGCTCCTGGCGCAAGAGCCCGCTGCTGGAGAGGCTTCAGGCGGCCTGCCCGATGGTCGTGACGCTCCAGAACGGCGTGCCCTGCTCGGAGCTGAACATCACCGGCTACAAGGGCGCGGCCGACACGTACATGCACTCCACCCACAACGTGCCGGACCGGAACTCCGACTTCGTCAACTATGGCGGGCTGACGATGCTGATGGTGGGCACCTACGGGCAGGTCAAGCGGACGCTTGTCAGGTTCGAGCTGGGCAGTATGCGCCCGGCCAGCCCCGTCAAGGAGGCCTACCTCCAGTTGTATTACTACGCCTCGCCGGGGCGGCACCCGACGGCGCCGGAGATGGTCGCCTACGACGTGCTGAAGGACTGGGGCGCCGGCAAGGCAATGGGCAACCGCTGGCTGAAGAACCACGTCGCCCCCGGCGACGCGACCTGGCTGTGCCACCAGCACCCGACCCGCTGGTCGGCCCCCGGCTGCGGGGCGCCGGGCAAGGACCGCTCGGAGAAGCCTGCCGGCACCGGCTTGCCGTTCAAGGCCAAGAAGGGCTGGGCGACGATCCGGCTCGACCCGGCCATCGTGCAGCGGTGGATCGACGAGCCCAAGACCAACCGCGGCGTCGTCGTCCAGGACCCCGTGGAGGGCCCAAAGGGCGACCGCTGCGGCTACTACCGGTCGAGCCAGTTCGAGGACCCGCAGATGCGCCCGCGGCTGGTGGTGGCGTTCTCGTCGAAGGTCAAGCCCGCCGAGACGGCTGCGCCCGACGGCCGCCCGGCTCCGTAGCCGGCCTCCGGCACAAGGCCCGCCGCAAAGAGCACTTGGGTATTTGCGCAAATGTGGTACAATGGCGTGGTATGGAAGTGAGGCCGCCCTGTCCCGGGCGGGTTTTTCAAGGAGCGGATCATGCAAGAGCGGCAATTCCTTGGCATTATGGCTGTATGCGTGCTGGCCTGTTCGGCGACGGCGCCGGCGACGGTCTACAACTTGACGCCAAGTGACAACTGGTACGGCGTCATCAGCGGCTCGGG
>CBFCZU010000181.1:0-8691 GCA_965602635.1 uncultured Planctomycetales bacterium
CCTGCTTATTGCATGACCCCTTCCGGGTCTATGCAACAAGCACCTTTGCGAGAGACGGTTCTCTCGCAAAGGTTTCGACTCGGCGCTTCGCGCCTCGCTCAAGGCTAGCCCTGAGCAAGAGCGACGTAAGTCGCTCGCGTCGAAGCCCGTGGGGCGGATGTTGCACGCCCCTCGTGCAACATCCGGGCTAGATGGCCGACCCGCACATGCCGCGCCGGGGCGAGCCGGAGGCGATGGACGACGCCGCCGAGGCCGCCGCCTATGCCGAGGCGGACTTCGCCGCCGTCAACCAGGCCTCCGTCCAGCGGCTGCGTCAGGGCTTCTTGGGCTGCTTTTGGCTGAGCTTCAGGTCTGCGCGTTCCCAGCCCTCGCGGACCTCGTCGGTCCGCTGGCGTCTCCACCAGAGGACGAAGCTTTCCTCGCGGTCGGCCTTGGCGCAGTACTGATTGACCGAGACGAATTTGCCCTTGGCGTGGACGAAGATGAGCAGCTTGACGATGCCGGTCTGCTCGGTGCTCCGCCAGGCGGGTGCCGCCGGCGTGGGCACCGGCGAGTTCGGCACGGGTAGGGAGGGCATCCCCACCACGGCGTTCTTGAACTCGATCCCCAGCCCGCCGGAGCTAACCTCGACGGTGTAATCGGCCTGGTCGGCCTTCTCCACCAGCGTCGCCCCCAACTCGGCTACGCGCGCCCGGGTGGCGACCTTTATGTACTCCTGGTCGTAGGCCTTGAGATTGGTGAAATCGACGTAGGCCTTCTTCCCCGCCAGCTCCGGCAGGCGGAGCTTCTCCAGGGCCTTGTCAACGGCCCGGCTGAGGAGCAGTTGCTCGATGGCCGAGCGGGGGGTGTGGGTCAGCAGACGCGAAGAGCATCCCACGCACATCAATGACACAACCAGCAGCGGGGCAATCCGTTTCATTTCCGTCCTCGCATATCCATAGGCGATTGGCCGGCCCGTTGGCCGGGGCCGCCATAGTGTACGCGCTGCCGGCCCTTTGGCAAGCGCCGAGCCGGGACCGAGGCTCATTCGGCCGCCGGTTCGATCCGCACCGCCGCGCTGGCGGCGGCGTCGGCGCGCCGGCCCCAGGCGTAGGCGTTGACGTACAACGTCCCGGCCGGGCAGTCGTCGGGTATGCGGAGCTTCCACCTCGCCCGCCCGCCGGACACCTCGACCGTCTCGGCCGCCACGACCTTGTCGTTCGCCCGGGCGTTGGTCCGGGCCATTTCATTCTCCGCGTCGGGGTGGTCCGCCCGAACCGGCTGGACGTCTCCCAGCATCCTGTCGCGGGAGACGGTCAGTGAGAACTCGGCCTTGCCGGCGGCGACCGGCCCTTCCAGCAGGATCTCGACCGTCTGCCCGGGCGCCGCTGAGGCCGGGGCCGTCAGCCGCGCCGCCGTGCGTACCACGCCCATCGACATGGCCGGGTCGCCCAGAATGTTATACAGCGTCAGTTGGTCCGCCCGCTGCGGGGCCAGGGCGTCGCGCCCGAGCTGGGTGGCGGCCATCATGTCCACCATGACGCGGAAGCCGGTCTTGCGGTCGGCCGCCAGCCACTGGCGGACCTTCAGGAACGCCTCGCCGACGGTGGGGGGCGGGCGGCTCAGGAATGCCTCGGTCACGAGGCTTCCCAGGATGGCGTTGGCGTACGGCTGTGAGATCCGGCTGGAGCCGATGAACAGGGCGGGCCCGCTGGGGGCGGTCAGGAACCTCTCGCCGATCGAGGCTGTGGGACCGTCGAACCGCCCCGTATGGCAGGCGATCGATACCACGACGGTGCGGTGGTGGGGGATTTGCAGCGAACTCACGGCCGAGGCGTCCATGATGCGGTACGACCTGCCTCTCCAGCGGAAGTCGTCGAATCCGCCGACGCTGCCGTGGCCGATGTACACGGCCGCCGCCGGGCCGCGAGCAAGCTCGGCGGCGATGTGACTGCTGAACCGCGCCGGCGAGTAGCAGTAGGGCGAGGCCGGCTTGGCGTACGAGAAGCCGAAGGCCATGTAGTTGGGCACCGCCCGGCCGAGGATCATGGTCACCATCCGCTCCAGGATGGTGTCCACCAGCGGCCCGAAGCCGCCCTGCCCGGCGAAGGTGTACGCCCGCCGCCGCCACGGGCCGGGGCGGTTGTGCCGCTCATGCTCGAGCGTCTTGCGGACCATCACGGCCACCTCGTCCAGCGACCGCGCCGGCAGCCTCCCCACGGCGATCTCGGGCCCGCGCGCCCCCGGCCCGACGGAGTAAAGGTAATCGCCGGCGTGGATCGGATCGGCGGGATACTCGTTCGTCTGGTATTTCGCCCGCGTGTACCAGGTCGGCAGGTACAGCCCGTTGCGGTTGGCCCGGTCGGCGGTGCCCACCAGCAGGCAGAACCGCACCCGCGGCGGCTCCTCGCCCGGGCGGCGGAGTGAGTGGATGAAGGCGCGTATCGCCTTGGCGTCCGGCTGCCCGTTGCCGAAGGCCTCGTAAACCGCCTCGGCCGGGGCCACGCGGGCGGGCAGGGCGTGAGCGTCGCGCCACCTCAAGAGCGCCATGACCTTCGGGATCGCCTTGGCGGGACAGACGGCCAGGTAGGCCGGGACCACGTCCGGCCTCGTGACGTCGGCGAAGACCAGCGACTTGCTCGGGCGCTGCCGCGGCGCTTGCGGCTGGGGCACCTGTTGCCGGCAGCCGCCGAGGCCCGCCCCGGCCAGGACCAACACCAACGCCGCCAGCGCTTTGGGCTTCACGTGAGAAGGCTCCCCACCAGGGCGCTCCCGTCACGGCTCAAGCGCCCGGGCACTTGCCCGGGCACACGCCGTCCCAGCAGTACGTGCACAGCTTCTCCTTCGGCAGGCCTATCGCCTCCACCAGGTCGCCCAGCTTCTGGTACCTCAGCGTGGTGAGGCCCAGCCGGGACCCGATCTGCTCGACCATCGCCAGGTACTTGTCGGACGACTCGTCGGCGTACCGCTCGAGGTTCGCGTCGCCGGAGCCTTCGAGCTTCTCGATCGCCTTGCGGGCGGCCAGGTCCAGCTTCGAGCGCGACCGGGAAAAGTTCAGGAAGGGGCAGCCGAAGATCAGCGGCGGGCACGCCGGGCGCATGTGCACCTCCCGCGCCCCGTACTCGTACAGCCGCTGAATGGTGTCCTTCAGTTGCGTGCCGCGGACGATCGAATCCTCGCAGAAGAGCAGCCGCTTGTTCTCGATCAGCTCCCGGATGGGGATCAGCTTCATCCTGGCCACCAGGTCGCGGATCCGCTGCTCCTGCGGCATGAAGCTCCTCGGCCAGGTGGGGGTGTACTTCACGAACGGGCGGCGGAAGGGCAGCCTCGCCTCGTTGGCGTAGCCGACGGCGTGCCCGGTGCCCGAGTCGGGTATCCCCGCCACCAGGTCGATCTCGGCGTCCTCGCCCCTGGCCAGCATCGCCCCGCAGCGGTAGCGGACGTGCTCCACGTTGATGTTCTCGTAGTTTGTGGCCGGGAAGCCGTAATACACCCACAGGAAGGCGCAGATCTGCATCTGCTCGCCCGGCGGCTGGACCTGGTGGAAGCCGTCCCGGTCTATCAGCACGACCTCCCCCGGTCCGAGGTACTTGGCTATCTCATACTGGAGGTTGGGGAAGGCCGAGCTTTCCATCGCGGCGGCATGCGCCCCGTCCTTCCGCCCCAGGACGATGGGCGTCCGCCCGAGCCGGTCGCGGGCGGCGTAGATGCCCTCATCCGTCATGATGAGCAGCGAGCAGGAGCCTTCAATGGCCTGCTGGGCGTTGCGGATGCCCTCGGCGAAGCTCGACTCCTGGTTGATGAGCGTGGCGACCAGCTCGGTGGGGTTGATTTCGCCGCCGGCCATTTCGGAGAAGTGAATCCTCCGCTTCGCGAAGGCGGCGCGGGCGAGCTGCTCGGCGTTGACCACCTTGCCCACGGTGACGATGGCGTACACGCCCAGGTGCGAGCCGATGATCAGCGGCTGGTCGTCGTAGTCGCTGATCACGCCGATGCCCCTCGTGCCGTGCAGCTTGCCGATATCGTCCTCGAACTTGCTGCGGAACTGGGCGTTGGTGATGTCGTGGATGAAGCGTGTCAGGCCGTCGGAGTTGGCGACGGTCAACCCGCCGCGCACCGTGCCCAGGTGCGAATGGTAGTCGGTGCCGTAGAAGAGGTCGTTGACGCAGTCCTCGCGCGAAACCACGCCGAAAAAGCCGCCCATCGGAGCCATCCTTTCCTGCTGGAGGTTCGACCAGGTTTCGCCTACCTGCCTTCAGAGCCGGGCGAACCCGCCCGGAGCGGCGCCAAACCCAAAGCGCCGCACCCTAAGAGTGCAGTCTATCAGAAGTGGGGGCCCGCTGCCAAGCGTTTCCGGCCGTTGGTCGCGGTTCGAGCGATTTTCCTGCGGCCTGGCCCCGGGGCGTCACCACAGCCAGGCGAACATCTCCAGGCGGGGGAACAGCGCCTCCAGCAGCCCGCGAGACTGGTCGTTCAGCGTGGGTCTGATACGCAGATCGAGCTGCAAGTAGGCCTCGAACGGCGTCTCGATGCCGCCGACGATCCTGGTGACGGTCAGGTCGCCGCCGGTCAGCGTGACCTCGGCGCCGGCCGGCGGGGCGGCCAGGACTTCCACCCGCCCCCGGTCGATCTTGAGGGCGGCGCGGTGCTTCTGGCCCACGATCGAGACCGTCCCGCACCAGTCGCTCACCTTGCCCGCTCGCAGGCGATGCTCCAGCAGCGGCCTCAGCTCGGTCAGGAACCGCGGCAGGTCCAGGAGGCCGAACATCCCCACTCCGCCGGTCCGGCGGCTGCGATAGCCCATCGGCTGGAACAGCTCGGCCAGGCTGGGCACGCACGTCCGGAGCGTGACCTTCTTTGCCCCGCGCCGCTCCAGTCGGCGGTGCAGCGCGGCTAGGAGTGCGGCGGCAGTTTCCTGGCGATGCTTGCCCGCGGCGACGGCAAACTCGCGGATTCTGCCCGCACCGTCGAAAACCTGCGCCGTAACGTAGCCTGCCAGCTTGCGCCCGCGGCGGGCCAGCAGGGCGACGCTGTCGGAATCGTGCACCGTCGCCCGCTGGATGCGTATGGCCCATGCCTCCGCGTAGCAGGCATTGAACAGTCGGGCCATGGCCCGCTCGTCGCCGCGGCGGTAGGGGATGACCTTCACGCCGCGGACCCTCTTGCGGGGCCCCTCGCCGGTCAGCTCGCGCGTCAGCTCCTCCTGCGGCGGCACGTCAACGAAGCCGAAGCTGCGGTACAGGGCGTGGGCGACGTTCCGGGTGCCCGTGTCCAGGGCGGCGCAGGAGCACCGCCGGGCGCGGCGGCTGTTCATCGACCGGCTCATGGCCAGCCGCGTCAGGCCCCGCCTCCGGAACTTCGGCGAGCAGTGCACCCAGTAAAGGAAGAACATCGACACGTGCGTGTTGCACGGCATGTGGGCGACGAGGTCGGCGGAGAAGATGTTGGCCACCGGCTGGCCGTTGACGATCGGATAGACCTCCAGCGCGCCCCGGTGGCGGGTCAGGAAGCCGGCCGCCCGCCGGCCGTCGGCGCGGGCGATGCCGCTCAGCGAGAATCTCGCGGCGGCGGGGTGGCCGATGCGGGCGAGCTGATGGCCCGCCTCGAGCTGGAAGCGTCGGTCGAGTGACCGGGCGAGCGTCGCCAGCCTCCCGGCCGCGTCGGGGCGGCCCTGCTCAAGGAGCAGCAGCGCCGCGACGGCGGCAAGCCCCTTGTCGGCGTCGGAGCCCGCCAGTCGGGCAAGCTCGGCCGGGCCGCGCCGGTCGCGCGCCCGCGCCATCCGGGCCGCGCCCACGAGCCGCACGCCCGCGCCGCCGGCCGACAACTGCCGGGCCGCGTAGCTCAGCGTGCGCTTGTCGGCACGCTGGCAGGCCAGAAGCGCCTCAACGGCGTCGGCGCGCTCCGAGGCCGGCGCCTCCGCCTCCGTCACCCGCCGCCGAAGGTACCGCCGCACGCCCTGCTTGAACGCCTTCGAGCCGAAGCGGCTCAGCCCCAGCGGGTGAACCGTCGCGCCGGCCGCGGCGAAGTAAGGGTACAGGTCGGCCTTGGCCGCCCGGCTGAGGAAGTGGATCACCACGTCGAGGTCGGTGAAGACCGCCCGCGGCGCCGCCCGCCGATCGAACTTCTTGGGTATGGCCTTGACGAAGCGCCCCAGCAGCTCGTCGCCGCAGCGCCGCGACAGCTCGCGCCAGATCCACAGCCCCGGCCTGGAGTCGTACTCGCTGTATAGCCACCCGGCGTCGAGCCCGGCGAAGCGGCGCCGGCTCTCGCGCTCCAGGGCGTCGCCCAGTTCGTCGGCCTCGCGGGCGAAGCCGGCCCAGCGCATCGCCAGAAGCCCGGCGAAGCGGCTCAAGGCGCGGCGACCGAGCACGGTGTCATTGATGAAGTATCCGCCCCGCAGCATGTCCGTCAGAACGTCGATCACGCGCCCGCCGAGGGCATAGGCCATCCCCGCGTCCGTGGCGCCGGTCCCGAGGTGAATCACCGGCCCGGGGCCGCCCCAACTCCCGATCAAGCCGCTGGTGCATGCGCCCGTCAGCTCGATCCGCCGGGGCCGCTGCTTCCTGCCGGCGGTCATGGCCTCGAAACGCGGGCAGACCTTGCGGGCGATCCGCATGAACGCGTCCACCCGCTCGGCCACCAGGGGCGAGCAGCGGATGCGGAAACTGCCCACGCGCCTCGTGGTGTACTGTGCGGCGATTTCGTGCGGCAGGCTGCCGGCAGGTCGGCGCCGCGGGCCTGCGAACGCCTCCTCGATCAGCCGGCGCGACAGGAGGTGGCAGTCGCCGACGAATCCGGCGCTCCCGACGGCCACGACGCGCCCGCGCCCGAAGGGCACCGACACGGCGGCCGCCTCGCCGGTCTTTCGGTGGCTGATCAGCACGGCCGCCCGCCTGGCGGCGCGGACGGGGCTCCACCGCTTCAGCCAGACGTCGTCCTTCCCGACGCCGTGGCGACCCAGGCGGCTGTGGACGCGGATCGAATCGCCCTCATACCCCGCCACGAGGTCGGCGTCGTGGCCTTGCCCTCCGGCCGCAGCGGCGGGGGAGAGGTACTCGACGCCGAACCGCCGGGCGACGGCGGCGACGGCCATTTCCGCCACCCCGCGCCCGGAATATCGCTCGAAGACCCCGGCCGAGGCCGCTAGCAGCAGACCGCCCCCGCGGCGGACGAATTGCACGATCGCCGCCATCTCGCGGGCGCTGTACGTGGCCGGACTGTGCCCGGCGATCACCAGCACGCCGTGGCGGGCAAGCACCGCGGCCCGCAGCGCCGCCCTGTTGTCGGTCACGTGGTACCGATCGTCCGGCTCCAGCCGCACCAGCCCCCCGGCCAGAGGATCGCGCGAACGGTCCACCAGCACCGCCACCGCGGGCCTGCGCGCGCTCCATTTGTCTCGCGTGGACTTGATGATCCGTCCCTTTCTGACCGTGTGGGCGACGAACGCCTCCCCGGCGAAATGGGAATCCCCTAATGTACATCGCGCCGCCGAGCGGCGGCAAGAGATATTATCCCCGAGCGGATAATTATTTCCGGGCCTTCAGGCAGCGGTCGGCGCCGCCGTCGCGGCGACGGGCGGGCGAATCCGGGTAGGCAGTTCGGCCGTCTCAGGGTAAAATGGACGTTATGGAGGATCGCACGTCACGCAGTTCGCAGGCCGGAGAGTCTGTCGCCGCGGCCGCTCGTTTCGGCGGGGCGGCGAGGCGTTTTTTCGAGCTGCCAGGCACGTCGCTGGCGCTGCGCATCCTCTGGGCGACGTCGCTGGCCGCGAGCATCGCGCTGGCGGCGTTGCGGATGTATCCCACGGCGGCGGGGCAGGTGGTCCTCGGCCTGATCGGCGCCGGGTTCGTCCTGTTCACCATCGCCCGCGCGAGCGTCGGCCCGCGCGAGGAGAGGCCGGCCACTTGCGGGGCGCTGCTCAGCCCGCCCATGCGCGCCGTGTACCGCGCCGGATACGCACTGATGTTCTGCGGCGTCGTCGTGGCGTCACTGGCGTCGCTGCGAGGGCTGTAGGGCGGGGGGATGTCAGGCGGGGGGCAGGTTGTGATCACTTCGCGGCCCGGGCAGGGCACGCCGACCCGAGAGGGCAAGCTGAACCAGCCGCCAGGCCACCTTCCGCGTCAGCGACAGCACGTAAACCGTCGCCGCCAGCACCGACACGTAGATGGCCAGCGGAATCGTCACGACGATGAGGAAGTCGAGCGTGCCGACCTCGTGGCCGAACCGGCCCAGCAGGCCGGAGTTGACCGTCAGATACGTCGCCGCCGCCGCCACGGCAATCGCCAGCGCCCAGAGGCAGACGAAGATGCGGTTCTCGTCCACGGTGGAGTAGGAGAGCTTCTGGGCGGCGCACCGCCCGTGCCAGCGGAACTTGACCTCCGGGCGGCCGCCGGGCAGCGCCTCCTCGACTTCCAGGCGGATGAAGTCCTGCGGCGCGTAGGTCCGCTCGTCTCGCCAGCCCCCGAGGCCGCGGGGCGCCGGCTCGAAGGGGCGGGTGATCGCCCGGTACGCCTCGGCCAGCTCGCGGAATCGGCGCTCCGCCTCGCCTCGCCGGCCGGGGCAGTTGTCAGGGTGGCACTTCAACGCGGCCTGGCGGTACGCGGCCCTGATCTCCTCCAGACCCGCGCCGCGAGAAACGCCCAGCGTCTCGTATGGGTCGGCCTCCATCGCCACCAGTATATCGCAACTACCGGCCGGGAAGCGGAAAAATCC
>CBFCZU010000182.1:0-8628 GCA_965602635.1 uncultured Planctomycetales bacterium
TCTCGCCCGAAGAGCCTCTTCATCTCAGCGGGGATGTCCTCACTTCGCAGCGGCCCGTCGATCTTACCGGCGGTTGACATGATGAACGTCGCCGAGTTCCGCCAGTTCAGCCCGCCGTGGGTCGAGACCATCGACACCATCCCGGCGAAGAAGCCCGAGCCGTTGTGGAAGCGGTCGTCCAGGCTGACGATCACGTCCGGGACGTTCTCGGCCAGGGCGAAGTGGGCCCGCCACAGGCGGTACAGGGCGTCGGGGTATTCGTGCTTGCCGTCGGCGGTGAGCTTGAGCAGGCTTCGCCCGCTGACCTTGCCTTTGGCCAGGGCGGCGAGCTTGAGCGGGTCGCCCTCGATCGGCTTGTACTCGAACATCTTCCCGTCGGTGGAGCGGATGGCGGCCTTGCCGTCGCGGCCACAGACGACGACCTCGTCGCCCTGGGCGTAGCTGGTGAGCGTCACGGCCTCGCAGCCCAGCAGGTCGTCGGCCAGCTTGGCGGGCTGGCGGGTGTTCATGGCCACGGCGGTGACCAGCCCGAACTTGACCATGGCCACGTCCTCGTCCCGCCGCAGCCGCGTGACGATCCGGTAGCCCTTGCCTTGCAGGTACTCCTCCAGCTTGACCGGCTTGCAGGGCACGTTGGTCTGCCCGTGGTCGGCGAAGAGTGTGAACTTCACCAGCCCGCCGGTCTCGTGGAGCACCTGGTGGGTCATCCGCTCGACCTCCCGCAGGGCGTGGAGCTGGCCTTCCTTTCCGAGGCGCGAGCCCAGGCAGGCGCTGGAGACGAAGTAGGCGACCACCTCCTGTTTTTCGCGCTTGCTCCAGATTCGCCTGGCGGCGGCGAGCTCCTTGGCGAAGTATGCCTTGGGTCGCAGGTACGCCAGGCCGTCGTCGAGCGTCGAGGCGCGGTAGTCGATGATCCTGACGAACGGCTCGTTCTTGCCGGCCAGGTAATCGCCCGTCCCGCCGACGAGCGAGCCGGCGCGGCGGTCGTAGTAGCGTGCCTCGAAGCCCGTGCAGGGCATGTAGGCGAGGGCGTCCTCCATGGCCAGGTCGGTCATGACGGGGTAGGGCGGGATGACCACCGCCGGCGGGTGGAAGATGCGCAGATGCCCGGCGTCGTAGAACTCCTTGAGCACGTCGAAGGGGATTCCGTCGAGCACGATCACCAGGTGGCGGGAGAGGCGCGGGTCGATCGCGTCGAGGTGGACGACCCGGTCGCCCTTGCCGTCGGCGTTGTCGTCGTAGGCGATGCGGTCGATTCTCCCGGCCTTGTCCGCCAGGCAGAAGAAATCGGCCTTGCCGTCGCCGTCGGTGTCGTAGTCTGTCCGCTCGGCGGTGGCGGCCAGCGGCTCGGCGGGAAAGTTGCCGCCCGACCCGCAGCCGGGGGCAAGGAACCAGAGTATGGGCAGTGCCATCAGCGTCCACGCCTTCCGTAGTCTTGGCCGCTCGCGGGCGGGCCGGCAACAGCCAGTTTCACTCTCAGCCGCTCCGAGCTGGCCGGACGGTCTTGCGAGATTCATGGCATGGGCTCCCGTTGCATCTGTCCCGGCAGGTTACCCCTACGGCGGGCGCCCCGGAAAATCAACTTCTATCCCAGCCGGCTCGAGTGTATTTATGTCCGTCGTGAAGGCCCTGTTCTATGGCGTCAATCCGGTGGGCTGGGCGACGTGCTGGTGGCTGAAGCGCCTCTGGCGCGGCTGCCTGCTCAGCCGGCTCAACGGGCTGGCGCTGCGCGAGATCGACCCGCCGGCGCCGCGGGGGGACGACTGGGTCCGCCTCCGCACGCTGCTCGGGGGGATTTGCGGGTCGGACCTGGCGGTCATCAATCAGCGCCAGCCGCCGAACTCGTTCCTCCAGTCCTTCACCACGCTGCCGGCGGTGATGGGCCACGAGAACGTCGCCGTGGTCGAGCAGGTCGGCTCGGGCGTCGATGCCCAGTGGCTCGGCAAGCGCGTGTGCGTGGACCCCGCCCTGCCCTGCGAGGCGCGGGGGATCGAGCCGCCGTGCCGACCTTGCCGGGAGGGGCTGTTCGGCGCCTGCGAGAGCTTCGGCGCCGACGGCGACGGGCGGGCGCACCTGCCCCCCGGCACGTCGCTTGGATACTGCGCGGCCGTGGGGGGGTCGTGGAGCGAGTCCTTTGTCGCCCACGTCTCGCAGCTCGTGGAGGCGCCGCCGGAGCTGACCGACGAGCAGGCCCTGCTCACCGACGCGCTGGCGTGCAGCCTTCATGCGGCGCTGCGCGCCGACCTGTCGGGCGCGGGGAGCGTGCTGGTCTACGGGGCGGGCGTCCTCGGGCTGGGCATCGTCTGGGCCCTTCGGGCCATCGGCTTCGACGGGAAGATAGAGGTCATCGCCCGTTACCGGCACCAGCAGGCCCTCGCCGCGAGCCTGGGTGCCGACGAGGTGCTCGACCTGCCGGCCGGGCGACGCGAGCAGTTCGAGCTGATCGCCGCCCGCACCGGCGCCCGGCTGACCCGGGCCAGGTTCGGCAACTACATGCTCTCGGGCGGATACGACGTGGTATTCGAGTGCGTGGGCCGCAGCGAGACGATCGCCAACGCGCTCAAGTGGGCCCGCGCCCGCGGGCAGGTCGTGCTGGTGAGCACCGGGCACGGGCGCGACTCCGACCTGACGCCGGTGTGGTTCGGCGAGCTGAACGTCGTCGGCGCCTACGGGCGCGGCATTGAGGACCTCCGCGGGCGGAAGGAGCGCACCTACCGGCTCGTCCACGAGCTGATGGCCTCGGGCGGGGGCGAGACGAGGGCGCTGCTGACGCACACCTTCGAGCTGAGCGACTACAAGGCGGCGCTGACGACCGCGATGAACAAGGGCGCTCACGGCAGCGTCAAGGTGGCGTTCCGGTTCCCGCCGGCCGGCGGCTAGGCGGATGAGGTCAGCGGCATGAACAGCGGCGAGAGAATGCTGGCGGCGATCCGCGGCGAGCCGGTCGATCGGATGCCCTTCTCCACGTATAACTGCCACGGCTTCGGCTGGGGCAGCCACGCGCGGGAGGCGGCCTACCGGCCAATCCTCGATGCCATCGCCCGCACCGGCGCCGGTGTGCTGTGCAAGGTCTCCGCCGTCGCGAGCGGCGGGCTGCCCGCCTCGGAGATAACCGAGACGCTCGAGGGCGGCGACCGGGTGACCACGGCGGTGCTGCGGACGCCCGCCGGGGCGCTGCGCAGGGTCCTCCGCAAGCCGCCGGGCCAGCCCGCCCGCCACACCGAGGCCTACATCAAGACCGACCGCGACATCGAACGCTTCGCCTCGCTCGAGGCAGAGCCCATCCGGTGGGACGTCCGCGAGCTGCTCACCCGCTGCAAGGAGATCGGCCCGGCGGGGGTGGCATACCTCGACTACGATGACCCGCTCGCCAGCGCGGTGGGCCTCTTCGAGCAGGAGGACGTCCTGATCCGCCTCCAGACCGACCCGGGGCCGGTGCTGGACCTCATGGATCGGGCGTTCAAGCGCATCCGCCAGGGGCTTCTCGCCCTGCTCGAGGTGCTGCCGCGCGGGGGGAACATCTGCTTCTACACCTGCGGGCCGGAGTACGCCACGCCGCCGCTGATGCCGCCGGCGCTCTTTGGGCGGCTCGTCACGCCGTACCACCGCGAGCTGGTGGGGCTGATCCACGAGCACGGCTTCCCGGCCTCGATGCACTGTCACGGCCGGATCCGCCAGGCGATCGGCGAGGTGTTCCGCTGCGGCTTCGACGTGCTCGAGCCGATCGAGCCGCCCCCGCAGGGCGACATCGACCTTGCCGGCCTGCGCGCCGCGGTGGGTGAGAAGCTGGCCCTGATGGGCTACGTGCAGGACCAGGACCTCCACACCGCCACGCCGGAGCGGATCGGCAGCCACGTCGCCGGCATCGTGGAGGTGATAGGGCGTGGGAGCCGGTTCATCGCCACGCCGACGTGCACGCCGTTCCAGTTCCCCCCCACGCAGCAGTACGTGGCGAACTACGTGGCGTACCTCGAATCGGCCTCCGAGCTTGGCGCGTGACGGCTCTTGGGGCATACTGGAGCGACTTTCCATTACGAGGGACGACATGAGCAAGACCGACCCGCAGGTGGCCGTGGTGATGGGCTCCGACAGCGACCTGGGCACGATGCAGCGCTGCCTCGACGGGCTGGCGGAATTGGGCATCGGCTGCGAGGTGCGAATCCTCAGCGCCCACCGGACGCCGGATGCGGTGGACGAGTTCGCCGCCGAGCTTGCGGCGCGCGGGGTCAAGCTTGTCATCGCGGCCGCGGGGATGAGCGCCGCGCTGGCCGGGGCAATCGCCGCCCGCACGACGCTGCCGGTGATCGGCGTGGCCATCGCCTCGGGGCCGATGCAGGGCATCGACGCCCTGATGTCCACCGTGCAGATGCCGCCGGGCGTGCCCGTCGGGTGCGTCGGTGTCGGCGAGGCCGGCGCCGCCAACGCGGCCGTGTACGCCGCCGAGATCCTCGCCCTGGCCGATCCGGAAATGGCACAGCGCCTGGCCGAGGACAAGCGCCTCCAGGCCGAGAAGACCCTCAAGAAGGACGCCAAGCTCCGCGACCAGACCGGGCGCTGAGTGGTAGCGCCTGGCTGCGCGTGCCCGGGGCGGCGCCGGCCGGGGGATTCCCGAATTGTATTGCCCGCTCGCGGCCGGACCGCTAGCGTATCGCCCATCTCGGAAAGGGTTCGATCTTGATGAGTCGGCCGATCAAAGGCACCGTCGCGGCGGTGCTCCTCGTGTGCGCGGCGATGCCGGCCGGCTGTGCCAGGTTCAGGGTCGCCCCCCCCCACGCCGCCGTCGCCGCTCCCGAGACGATCAGCATTCACCAACTGGCCGTCCGGCTGAACCTGCGTGTCGTCCGAGCCGGCGCCGCGAGCGCCTCGCTGCGGAACAAGGCCAACTCGGTCACGCTCTTTGCCGACCCCGGCGGCGGGGCGTTCGTCAACGGGCGCCAGGTCCCCGGCGGGGGGGCGATCGCCGATGCCGACGGGGCCGTGTTGGTCCCGGTCTCGCTGGCAGGGGCGATCGCCTCGGCGCTCAGGCCGGTGCCGCCTCGTCCGCGGCCGGCGCGACTCCGTCGGCGCCCGGTCGAGCCCGAGCCGCCGAAGTCCGTGGTGGTGATCGACCCCGGGCACGGCGGCAAGGACCCCGGCATGGTCACCGTCAACGGCATCCTCGAAAAGCGCGTCGTGTTGCACATCGCCCGGGCCGTCCGCCAGCGACTCGTGGCTGCCGGCGTGGCCGTGGTGATGACCCGCGCCGACGATCGGTTCATCGAGCTCGAAGAGCGGGTGCGGATCGCCAACCGCGCCGGCGCCGACCTCTTCGTTTCCATCCACGCCGACTCGGCCCCCAACCGCTCCGCCCGAGGTCACACGATCTACGTGGCCCGCGCCGCATCGGGCGAGTCTCTCGCCGCCGCCGACAAGATCGACGCCCGCCTGGCCGGCATGGGCGTGCACTCGCGCGGCGTGCGCCGGGCCAACTTCCGCGTGCTGGTCAAGACCACATGCCCGGCCGTGCTCGTCGAAGTCGGCTACCTCTCCAACCGCGCCGAGGCCCGCAAGCTCGCATCCTCCAGCTACCGGTCGAGCATCGCCGATGCCGTCGCCGCCGGCGTGCTCGCCTTCCTCGGCAGGTAGCCGCCGGCACCTCTGCCCGCAGCGCACTCCCCGTTGTTTGCCGCCGGGCGGATTGAATTGTACGGTTTCTTCAGAGCGGACCGGTGGCGGGAACGAGCCGGTCCACCCGCGAGTGCCGTCCGCCGGCGCTACCGACGGGCCCAAGCACCGGAATCTGGAGGGATCATGATGCGGTACCGGGTGCAGTATTGCGTGGCTCAGGAGCGCAAGACGGCGGAGATCGAGGCGGGCTCCCCTCAGGAGGCCGTGGTCAAGTTCCGCCATACACATGCCGATCACGAGTCGCCTAGCGGCAAGCAGGCGGACATCGTCAGCGTATCGCCGGAGCCGACCTGCGACGAAGTGGCGTGGTGAAAACGCCGCGCCCGATTGCCGCGCGCGATTAGCCAGCACGGATGATCCCCGTTTCAAAATGAGCTGCCCCCCCGCGGCCGCGAACCCTCGACTACGGCGCCCCAAGGATCAGGCACGCCACCAGGAAGCTGACGAGGCCGACGAAGACCGCCGCCAGCACGACGTACTTCCACGCCGGCGTCTTGGCGCTGCGGTCCGGGATGCCGTCAACAACGTCAACCGGCTCGGTCACAGCCGGCTGGCGGGCTTGAGCGTCGCGCTGCTCCCTGCGGCGGGACATCACTACTCCTGAAGCTCGAATATCTCCTCGGCTCCGAAGGCCTCGTCGAAGCCGTACACGTCGCGGAAGTCCTCGACGCTGTCCTGCTCGGTCTTCTGCATCAGGTCGTTCTCGACCAGCAGGTACACCATCTTGCCGAAGTCCAGCGTCTCGTGGATGTTCCACTTGTTCAGCACGGTGCGGGCGAGCATGCCCCAGCGATCCTTGCCCTCGTCGCGCAGGGCGTTGCAGAGCTGCCGCCCGGAGACGTGGTGGGGCTTGTCCTCGTCGGCCTCGGCGCTGTCGCCGTACACCTCCCCGACCGCCCGCGCCAGGCCCACTTGCAGGAAGGCGAAGGCGTCCGGCGGGTATCGCCCATCGGCCTGAATGACCTCGTAGAGTTTCTTTTCCGGTCTGTCGCTCATTGCTTCCTCGGGAACAGCCCCTCGCCCTTCGCCACGGCCGTGCCGGGCGGCAGTCGCCCGAACGTGCCCGCCTCGCTCAGCGAGCCCGCCTGACCGGGCGCGACGCCCAACTGCGCCAGGCCCGCCGCCGCCTTCTCGGGCATGAACGGCTCAAGGTAGCACAGCACGATCCGAACTGCTTCGGCGCACGTGTACAGGATTGTCTCGAGCCGTTCTCGCTCCTCGGGGATCTTGGCCAGCATGAACGGCTGGGTGCTGTCAATGTATATGTTCGTTTGACGGACCAGCTTGAAAAGCTCGTCGAGGTACGCGTGGAATTCGCAGGCCGCCATGTGACGCGGAGCCAGCTTGCGAAGTTCCTCCGCTGCCTCGATAACCAGGTCATCGTAACGCTCGTCCCGCTTTCCCGGGGCGGGAACCTTGCCGTCGAAATAGTTGGCGATCATCTTCACCGTCCGGCTCAGCAGGTTGCCCACGTCGTTGGCCAGCTCGGCGTTGTAGCGCTTCTTCAGCGCCTCGCGCGAGAAGTCCCCGTCGGCGCCGAAGCTCACCGCCCGCAGCAGGAAGTAGCGGTAAACGTCCCGCGTGTACTCGGCGCAGATCTCGCTGATCGTCTCGCGCGAGATGAAGTTGCCCAGCGACTTGGACATCTTCTTGCCCTCGGACGTCCACCAGCCGTGGGCGAAGACGCACTTGGGCAGCTCGATGCCCAGCGCCATCAGCATGCACGGCCAGTACACCGCGTGGAACCAGAGTATGTCCTTGCCGATCAGGTGCACGTCGCAGGGCCAGTACTTCGCCTCCTTGGCGTCGTGCTCGTCGCCGATCTCCGGCAGCCCCAGGGCCGTGTAGTAGTTGCTCAACGCGTCGATCCAGACGTACACGACGTGCCCCGGGTCGTTGGGCATCTCCACGCCCCAGGGCAGCTTCTCCTTGCTGCGCGAGATGCACAGGTCGTCCACGCCGGCCTCGAGCTTGCTGACCACCTCGTTGCGCCGCGCCACCGGCGCCACGAAGCCGTCGTTGGCCTTAATGTGCGCCAGCAGCTTGTCCACCCACTTGGCCAGGCGGAAGAAGTACGCCTCCTCGCTGTAGCGGACCAGCTCCTTGCCGCTGATCGGGCTCTTGTACTCGTTGTCCCGGGCGACCGACTCGGTGACGAACCCCTCCTGCCCCTCGTCGTACCAGCCCTCGTACTTGCCCAGGTATATCTCGTCGGCGGCCACCAGCCGCCGGACAAGCTCCTGGACCCGTCTCTCGTGCCGCGGCTCGGTGGTGCGGATGAAATCGTCGTGGGTGATGTTCAACTCCGCCCACAGATCCTGGAATTGCACCACCACCTCGTCGGCGAGTTCCTTGGCCTGCATCCCGCGCTCGGCGGCGGCCGTGAAGATCTTGATGCCGTGCTCGTCGGTGCCGGTGAGGAAGCGAACGTCCCTCCCGGCCGCGCGGTGATAGCGGGCCAGCACGTCGGCCGCGATCGTCGTATACGAGTGCCCGATGTGCGGCACGTCGTTGACGTAGTAGATGGGCGTCGTGACGTAGTAGGTTTCGCTCATGTTCTCCCGGCCTCGTCCGCTCCTTCGAGCCATAAAGCATCGCCGACGAAGAGCCGATGTCAAGGCCCGTGCCGCGGGCAAAACCCCCGGCCGCCGCCGCACCAGGCACGCCCACCCGCCCGGAACAGGGCGGAAAGGGGCGGAACGAAGCGGAAAGAAACGGAACGAAACGGAAAGTTTCGGAAAGTTCCGGAACGAAACGGAACGAAACGGAAAGTTTCGCCACGGGTCCGAAAATCTGTAAGTCCTTTGACGGTGGTGGCTTGTCCATTTTGAGCCGCCAGCAATGCGAACGAAGAGGGAAAATGGGCTCCTAGGGTGCCCGCCGCACTCAGCACTCCGCACTCGCTGCTCCGCCCTCGCCTATTCGGTTGTCAGGCGCTTCGGAGGCGCACACGTAAGGCGC
>CBFCZU010000183.1:0-8617 GCA_965602635.1 uncultured Planctomycetales bacterium
CGACGGCAACGAGGGGCTCGTCTGGCGGAGCGGGCGGACGGACACGGGCAGGCTGCTGTGGATCATCAACTCCGGCCCGCAGCGGCGCGTGACCGTCACGGCGGGTCGGCGGCTGCTGGGGCGGGCCGGCCAGGCCACCGAGCTGGTCGGCGGGGCCAAAGTGCCGATCGGCACCGCCGGCGGGGACGCCCAGTGCAAGCTGTCGGTGCCGGCCGGTGGGTTCGTCGTGCTTCACTGGTGATTCCCGCCCGCTGTCGGCGGGGGAGGGTCTGGGCCTATGAGCCGGATCGAGCGAATGGGCGTAGTTGCGGCCGTGGCGGTCGCGATGCTGGGCGTCTCTCAGGCCCGGCCGCCGGGGGCGACAAGCCGCGCCGCCGGTTCGCAGCCCGCGGGGCGGCGGCCCTACGAGATCCTCCTCCCGCCAGGCAACCTCAAGGCGATGGGCGAGCTGCCCCTGGTGATCTACCTCCACGGCTCCAAGTCGCCCCAGCTCGGCCGCGCCAAGGCCGATTACGGGCCGCTGCTCGCCAAGCGCCGCTGCCTGCTGGTCATGCCGCGCAGCATGGGCAAGGAGATGTGGCTGGCCGGCGAGGAGAAGTACGTCATGGACGTCCTGGCGGAGGTCCAGGTCCGCCACAGCGTCGATTCAAAGAGGATCATCCTGCTGGGCGTCTCGGGCGGCGGGCAGGTGGCGCTGTTCCTGGCCGACCGTCTGCCGGAGAAGTTCCGGGCGGTGATCGTCGTCTCCGCCAGCCCCGTGGCGATCCGCGGGACCCGGAGCGGGTGGTTCTACCCCAACCGCAGGGTGCTTAAGAGATGTCCATATTTCGTTATAAATCACATCACGCAGGGCTCGGCGCTGATGTATTGGCGGCAGGTGCGTGCCAAGCTCGCGCCGGCCGGCGCAAGCATCTCGATCCTGCCGGTGACGGGCAAGGCCGAGGACTACCAGCCGCCGCCGAAGGAGCTGGGGCCGTGGCTTGACGCCGTCCTGGCGGGCAAGCACCCGGCGGCGCTGCCGGACCCGCAGAAACGCGCGGTGGGGGAGATGTTCGCCAAGGCGGTCGCCGCGCTGCCCGGCGCCCTCGCCTCAGCCGCCCCCGCCGCCGGGGCAAGGGCGATCGTCAAGGACGCCCGCCCGTTCGGCCTGGCGGTGAGCGCCCCGCCTGACTTCGAGCGGTCGAAGGTCGAGGGCCGCACCGGCTCGACCGGAAAGGCGATGACGCAGGTCCGCGTCGAGCACAAGAAGTGGCCGCTTTACCTCCGCTGCGACGGGCGGGCGACCGCCAAGCCCATGCTGGACGTGCTGGCGGCGGAGGAGGCGGCCACAAAGCAGCGGGGGATGCTCTACCAGGTGTACAAGACCGGCCGGCTGAGCGTCGGCGGGCGGGCCTGGACCTACAGGATCGGCTCGATCACCTATCCCGACCGCCGCCGCGGGTGGGTATCGACGCTGTTCATACACGCGGCCGCACCCGTCGGCGCCGACGCGAGGCGCTGGCTGTCCGTCCTGCTGACCGACGAGACCCAGCAGCCCGACGCCAAGGCCCTTGCCGCCGCCTTCAAGACCGCGCTTGCGACGATCAAGCCGCGCCGGGCCCCGCCGACCACCGCCCCGGCGGTCCGGCCTAGCGGCGGCTGAGCTGCTCGTAAACCTGGTTGTAGTAGATGGCGCTGGCGACGGGCGTGTTCGGCGGGATGTGGTTCCCCACGGCCAGGAAGAAGCCCGGGCAGCCCTTGCCGATGGCCATGCAGCGCTCGACCTCCGAGCGGATCTGCCGCTTCGTGCCGGACAGCAGGACTCGCGTGTCGGCGTTGCCGATGAAGGCGTGGCTCCGGCCGAACTTCTCGGCCACGCGGGCCATGTCCGTCGTCGGCTCCATCACGAAGCCGCTGACACCCGTCGCGGCGATGTCGTCGATGAAGGCCGTGTAGTTGCCGTCGGAGGTGAAGAGGACCTTCTGCCCGGCCTCGACCAGCGGGGCGAAGAGCTTCCGGTAGTTGGGAAAGACGTACCGGCGGTACCACTCCGGCGGCAGGAAGGGCCCCTCCGTCCAGACGATGTCGTCGTGGCACATGACGACCGGCACGCGGGCGCGGGCGAGCGCCTGGAAGTACTGCCCGACCCACGAGGCGTACCGGTCGGCCAGGTCGCCGAATGCCCGCAGGTCGGTGCCCGCCGCCAGCAGCAGCATCTCCCAGCCGAGGATGTCGATCAGCCCCGAGATGCAGGTGATGTATATGCCGGTCATGTTGACCGCGTCGGCGTCGCCTTCGCACCGGGCGGCGTAGTCGGCCTCGAAGCGGCGGGTCAGCTCGCCCTCGTCCCGCCGGCCGTAGGCCTCCCACGGGTCGAAGGCCAGCGCCTCCGCCGGGTCGGTCAGGAAGGTGCTGACCTGGCGGTCGAAGTCCGACCCGTCGGCCGCGTAGATGCCGTGGCCCATCCGCGAGCACTGGGCGCCGAACTCCTGCCGGGCGATGAGCGTGTTCCAGTGCAGGTCGTAGTTCCAGGCGCGGTGGAAGGCCTGCTGCGCGCGGCGCTTGAGCGGCTCGGGTGCGTCGGGCGCCACCTGGATGCCGGTCACGGCCGATATGAGCGGCCAGTGCCCCTCGGCGGAGTACTCGGTCCGGGGCACGCGCGGGGGCATTCGCAGGTTCAGCGCGGCCCAGCCGTCCTCTTGGGACATCGCGGCGCCTCCGGTCGCTGAATGTTCCCGCCGCGGCTCGGCCCGGGGCCGATCAGCTCGGGGGGATGAACAGGCCCCCGACGTTATCGGAGACGATGACGTTGGGCCCGTGCCCGCCGAGATCGACCATGAGCTTCGCCAGCGCCGCTTCGTGCAGGACGTTGTTCCTGATGACGCTGTTGGCGAGGTCCTGGTAAGCGACGCCGAGCCGGGGCGACCACTGCCCCTTGCCGCCGTCGTCGCGCCCGGCGTGCATGACGTTGCCGGTGAAGGTCAGCCCGGAGGCCCCCTCGAGCCAGGCGTGCGAGCTTTCGTACTCGTGGAGGTCGCGCCAGTCGGACTTGCCGCTGCGGTAGATGACGTTGGCGACGATGGTCATGTGCCCGCCGCCGCGCTCGCCGCTCGGGGCCAGGCGGATGCCGCAACCGCCGGAGCGGTCGATGTAGTTGCCGGTGATGTTGTAGTGGCTGCCGCCGTGGATGACGATCCCGCCGGCGCGGTTCCACTCGATCCGGTTGGCGGTCATGGTCACGGAGGAGTTCTCGTCGGTGGCGGCATAGCCGGCGCCGCCGTTGCCGCTGAACCAGTTGTCGAGTATGAACCCGTCCCACCCGCGTACGCGCAGGCCGTCGCCGCCGCTGTGGCTGAGCATGCAGTGGCGGACGCTGAAGCACCAGATGCGCCCCAGGTGGACAGCGTCGCCGCTGAAATGGCTGATCCGGCAGCGCTCGATCCGCGGGTTGTCCTCCTGCTCGCCGTAGTCGTCCTTGTCAACCATGACGCCGTGGGTCCTGCCGGGCAGCTTGCCGCCGTCGAGGCACAGGCCGTTGAGCGTCACGCCCACCGCGCCGGTCAGGTCGAGCAGGCAGGGCGCGTCGCCGTCGGCCAGGCGGAGGATGGACCCGCCGAAGTCGCGGTAGCTCCAGGTCGGGGTCCCGGCCAGGCCGGTGTGCGGACGCAGCTTCACGCCGGAGGCGAGGAACGTACCCGGCGGGATCAGCACCGTCGCCCGCGTCTCCGCGGCGGCGTCGAGGGCCTTCTGAATGGCGGTCGTGTCGTCGGCCTTGCCGTCGCCGGCCGCTCCGAAGTCGCGAACGTTCAACATTCCATCGCCGTCCATGGCGGCTCCTTACCTGCCCGTCGCTTGTTGGTCTGGCCGCTCGCCGGCCGTCACAGATGCCGCTTGAGCAGCTCGAGCATCTGCCGGTCGAGCTGGTATTGCCCGAGCGGCTCGGTCGCGGCGCCCGCCCGGCCGTTGTCGAGGATGCCGAACGCGCCGCGCAGGTTCCACAGCGCCCAGCCCCAGCCGTTGGCGTTGAAAATCGAGAGCACGTCGTCCAGGAACGCGCACGCCACGGCCGGCGGGGTGAAGCTGTACACGCCCATCTCGCCGCAGTGGACGCCCACGCCCTTGGCCTCGAGGTCGCGCCACTGGTCGTACACCTCGCGCTCGAGTCGGGCCTTGTCCCAGGGTCCGGCCTTGGGATCCTCGGCGTCGGGCATGGGCCACCGCGGCTGGGGCCAGACGTATCCGGCCGGCCGCTTGCACCAGTTCGCGCGGTGATGAGTCACCTCGAACGGGATGTAGCCCCGCATCGACTGGGCCACGCCCAGGTCGATCAGCTCCTCGTTGGGCCAGTGCCCGCCGCCGTGCCCGTCGCAGACGATCAGGCGGTCGGGCGTCACCTCGCGTATCGCCTCGACGGCCAGGCCCATCACCTTGCGGTGGGCCTCCGGCGTGAAGCCCCGCTGACCGGCCGAGGGAGGCTCGTTCAGCAGGTCGAGCGAGCACTCCGCGTTGGAGTAGCCCGCCACCCGCTCGGCGAGCGTCCGCCAGTGATGGGCAAAGGCCTGCTGCGCCGGCTCGTCGGTCCAGAGGTTGAACGGCTCGATCTCCGGGCGGTTGATGCAGTAGCCCGGGCCGCGGTGGATGTTGATGCACACGTGGATGCCGCGGGCCTTGCCCATCTCCACGCCCTCGGCGATCTCGTCCAGGACCGACGCGTCGATGTCGAGCCTGTCGCCGTCCAGGTCGCGCGTCCAGCAGCGGTAGTCCATCGGCAGGCGGGCGAAGCGGAAGCCGTGCTCGGCCATGAAGTCGAAGTCCCACTCGTGGAACCGCCGCCCGGTGGGGTGGTCATCCTTCCAGGCGAACTTCTCCAGCAGGTTGAACCCGCAGACCGCCGGGATCGACCCGGGGCTGAAGTCGGCGTCGGACACGTGCATCTCTCCTTATTTGCCGGTCGTCATCACTCGGCCGCGTATTCCACCCAGAACGTCTCCGGCTTGGCGCCGGCCCTGAAGCTGAACGACCTGTCGGCCTTGCCGGGCGTGGAGACCTTGTACGTGTGGCTGGCCTTCTTGACCGCGCCGCCCTCCTTCCAGGCGAAGGTGGCGGTCAGCGGGGAGGTGCTCGGCACCTCGTACGCCAGGTGCGCCTCGGCCCGCATGTAGGTCACGTTGCCCGAGTTGGCGAAGCGGACGCGGACCGGCCCGGCGACGCGGTCAAGCCCGGCGTCGCCCTGTAGGAATGTCTGGCTCCACCAGTCGCCCGGCTCGGGCGGGCGGCTGACGATCTCCCAGTCCTTCAGCACGGGCTTCCAGGTCTTCCCGCCGTCGGTGGAGACGTCGATGTTGTACTTGGACGGCTTGGGCGGCACGCCCGAGGCCGCCCTGGCGGCGCCATAGACGTGCACGGCCTTGGCCTTGCGGGGCGCCTCCAGCTCCAGAGTCACCGTTCTGCCCGTCGGCGAGCCGGAGACCACGTGGGCGGCGGCCTGGGCCTTGTTGGGACCGGCCGAGATGATCGCACGCCCGCCCGGCTCGTAGGTCACCCGGTTCCGCCCGGCCTTGACGCGCGGGACCACGCACGGGCTGGACTGGCAGACAGTGCGGATCGTCACGCCCTTGCCCGCCAGCGCCTTCACGCCGGCCTTGAACCGCAGGAAGTACTGGTGGTGGCCCTTGGCCAGGTCCGTCAGGTCCATGCCGGCGGCGGTCTTGGGGGCCTGCTTCCAGGTCTTGCCCTGGTCGGTGGAGACCTCCACCGGGCAGGTCATCTTGCCCTCGATCACCAGCCCGCCGGTGCATCCTTTCTTATAGATGCCCCACTGCTCGGCCGCGGCCGCGGCGGAGGGAGTGGCGGCGACGACGTAGGGGCTGTACCACTCCAGCGTCACGTGCGAGTCGGACTCATCGACGACGCCCTCCTTGTATTTGTCCGAGGCGAAGTCGGGCTTGTAGGTATAAACGGCGTTGGCGTACCGCCCCTGGCCGTCCCTGTGCCCGCAGTCGCTCTTGGTCTTGTACAGCCTCTCGGGCTGGTTGACCCAGGTTCGCGAGCGCGTCGGGCCAACGCGCCCGGGGCGGTTGTAGTTGATGCCCCAGTAGATCCACGTCTTGCCGTCTTCGAGCCCGGGTTTGAGGTATCGGCGGAGCGTCTCGCCCGCCCGCAGGTTGACAGTCGGCGGCACGGCCGCGTAGCCCGTGGCCACGCCGATATAGGTGAACCGCTTGTACGTGCCCGGGTCACCCGGGTGCAGACCGCCGACCAGCCAGCCGTTGGTGCTCCGACCACGCTTGACCAGCGACATGTCCCGGCTGATCTCGGTCAGCCCGGCCAACTGCTTGTTGTCCTTGGTGTAGGCGACGGTCGAGACGTCGTGGTCCAGCAGCACCCACTTGCCCTCCCCGTACGAGCCGCCCTTGACGTACACCTCGAACGTGGTGTGGCCGGCGACGCCGCAGGTGCGCGACCGCGACGGGCCAAGCAGCTTCTCCATCTCGCCGTGCCACTGGTGGTGCGTGGTGAAGCACAGCCCGAAGCCGTAGCCGAACAGCCCGTTCCAGTATTCCCGGGCGGGCTCGCCCTTGGCCAGGCCCTTGTCCCAGACGTCCTCCTTGCCCACCGTGCAGTGGAAGTAGTTGAGGTTCCGCCAGTACCACGAGGCCAGCACCTTGTCCTCGTCGCTGCGGCATTTCTTGCCGGTGACCCGCTCGTACAACTGGGCCTGGGTCTTGAAGAGGCGCTCCCAGGTCGAGCAGGACAGCTCGCCGGGATACCAGGGATGGTCTGTCTTGGTCTGCGGGTCTCCGACTCCGGCGCGGGAAACCCCGGCCGCGGCGAACAGGGCCAAGGCGATGAACATTGCACGATGCATGGCAGTCTCCTGTCTATGCCCCGCTGGGACCGGTCGGGCCCGCCGGGCGTCCAGGGAGTTTAACAGCGCCGCCGGCGGGAGGTTATTCGATTCTTAGCGGCTGCCCGGGCCCGTGCCGCGATGCCACGTGGATGGGTCGCCCGGCCCCGGCGATGCGGCGATGCGTGCCGGCGGCCAGGTCGGGCGTGTTGTTGATCTCGGACAGGTGCGACAGGGCCACCCATTGGAGCCTGCCGTCGCAGGCGGCGGCGACCGCCTCGGCCGCCTCCACGTTGGAGATGTGCCCGCGGTCGCTGGCGATTCGACGCTTCAGATAGGCCGGATACGGGCCGCCGGCGAGCATCTCCGGATCGTAATTGCTCTCCAGGAACACCGCGTCCAGCCGCCGGAGCAGCCTCGCCAGGGCGGCCGAGACGTGCCCCAGGTCGGTGAGGATTCCCAGCCGCTTGCCGCCGGCGGCCACCACGAAGCTTACCGGGTCGACACCATCGTGGGCGGTGGGGTGAGTCTCGACGCGGACCGCCCCGAACCGCAGCGTGTCCCCGGCCTGGAAGTAGCGCAGGGCCTCAATCCGCCCAAGCTTGTAGCGCCGCCCCCGGCGGTGGGTCTCCAGCGTCATGTAAACGGCAAGGCCGAACTTCCGCGCCAGGACGCCCGCGCAGCGGATGTGGTCGATGTGGTCGTGGGAGATGATCACGGCGTCCACGTCGCGGACGTCGCGCCCGCGCTCGGCCAGCCGCTCGGCCGTGCGCTTCCCGCTGATGCCCGCGTCCAGCAACAGCCGCACGCCCTCGGCCTCGACGTAGATGCAGTTGCCGTTGGAGCCGGAATTCAGCGAAAAGCAGATCATGCCGTCATTGTACCGCGATGATCGCCCGCCGCGAGCGCGGGCCGTCGAACTCGCAGAAGTAGATGCCCTGCCACGTGCCCAGCACCAGCCGCCCGGTGCCGACCAGCACCCGCGCCGAGCAGCCGACAAGCGAGCTCTTCACGTGGGCGGCCGAGTTGCCCTCGCCGTGGCGGTAGAAGCCCTGCCGCCAAGGCACGGCCTGGTCGAGCGCGGCGAGCACATCGTGGACCACCGATGGGTCGGCGTTCTCGTTTATCGTCACCCCGGCCGTGGTGTGGGGCACGTAAACCGTCGCCATGCCATCGGCGACGCCGCTCTCGCCCACCGCCGACGCCACCTCGGCCGTGATATCGACCATCTCGTCCCGGCTGCCCGTCCGAACGTCGATCGTCTTGGTGAACATTGCCCTACCGATACACCGACGCCGGACGAATTGCAACCGTGCGCGACGGGGCGATGAGCCTTCACCTGCCTGCCCCTTTGTCCCCTTACGCGTAGGCGGGCCCAGCCGTCTTCAGCAGGCGCGTAAGCTCCGAGCGGTTGCGCTCGCTGCACTTGATCCAGCGCGTCATGAGCAGGCCGTTGCCCCCGTTGGCCTCCAGTGCCTGGCGCCAATCCGTCACCATCTTCGCCGTAGTGCCCGGCGCGCCCCATACCTCAAAGCCCCGGCCGGCGACCCGCTCGACGATCTCCGGGTGCGCCCGGCCGTAGTCCCACAGGACGTGCACGATGTCCTTGCTGATGTGCTCCTCGGCCGCGCGGCACTTGTCGGCATGGACCTGGGCGACCTTCGCCCTGCCGTGGTGGCACGAGTCGTTCCAGACGATCGTTCGCAGCCCCAGCCCCGTCACTATCTCGCGCAGCCGCTCGATCACGTCCGCGTACTGTTCGAGCGAGCGGTAGTGATCTTCGTCCATGCC